>CADDYS010000005.1 GCA_902810715.1 bacterium
AATAAAGGCCTGCTCAAAGCAGGCCTTTATTGTTTTGCAGAGAATCGAAAATAGAAAATAGTCTTTCAATCTTTCAAGAACGGCACCTCTCTTGGCACCTCTCTTCCGCTCCGGCACCTCTCTTAATACCCCTGATAGTGTAAAGAGGGCCAAGCATAAACCGATAACTATTCGTAAGCCTATTTGCAAGTTTTAAATGATTAGCAAGCACCAATCAAGAAATTAGTCAAGGAAGAGGTGGGCTATGAAAGGAAGCAGTTTTTCTCACAGGGCAGGATTGGTTGTAATTTTAGCAATAATATTAGTTGTTGCAATCACATCAATTGCTCAAGCGGCAGGTGTTTCTGAGCAGGGTAGATCTGTACTGGTAACACTCATTAATACTGCGACTGCGTTCTTCATCTTCGCACTCGGCCTTTGGATTACGTACTTAACACGAGGCGGATTTTTGTCGTTAGGATTTATCCTCATCACGGTAGGTATCACAATTGGTTGGGTTGCAAAGCTTGGGGTTGAGTTTCTTGCCGATTCCGGCATCCTTGTCACTTCTTTTGATGTCATAGGCATTGTAGAGGTGATAGGCGGTCTCATCCTGGTCGCTGGTTTTATCCTATTAAGCGAAAAACTTAAAGCCTAATTAGGCAGGCAAGAGGTATTTGATTCATGGATAAACAACAGATTTATAAAGAAATCATCGGAGACATAATTAAAAAGAAGTTTTCGCTTTACGGCCAGGCACTGGTTGCAAAGATTTCCGCAACCGGCTCTGTTAACCTCTCGCCCAACGGGGAGGTTATAGCTATTCAAGGCGATCCTAAGTGCGCGCTTGAGAATGTCCTTAATGTTTTTAAGGAGATCTCGGGAAACGTTGGCGTTATCTCTGCAGTAACCGCCTTAAAGGTATTTGCAATGAAGTATGCAGATGTAAGGCCGGAAGTCGATGAAGTTATAAGCAAGTTTATTTAACTATCAGCAACATTAGCAATCGAGCTGTATCAGGTAGTGGTTGCAGAAAGGAGTGAACAGTATGAAGAAAACATTAGTATTCGGCCTTGGCGCTGTAGTACTGGTTATTTTATTGGCCGGTATCGGCTCCGTTGCTTTTTATACACAGGTTGCAAACTGTGCCTCGTGCCATGAGATGAAAAGGGATTACGATTCCTGGAAGATATCATCTCATAGTAGCGTGCCCTGTGGGGATTGTCACGAGCGTACGAGCGGGTCTATCTCCATCCAGGGAACCGCGCTCGGTAGGATCGTAGCGCATTTTTTAAAGGCGAACAAGAATCCTAGGGCATATGTAAGCAAAGAGAACTGTTTGCGCTGCCACTCCGCGATAAAAAAGAGCATTAAGCCGCTGCGCGATAGCCACGTGGTAAACCCGCACCCGATTCATCTGGCGGCCGGCTTTGTGTGTGCGCATTGCCATAAACGGGTTGTTCATGTAAGCGATATTGGCTCATCCAACAGGCCGCAGATGAAGGATTGCATAAACTGCCACCGTGCAAAAGACGTGTCGACTGAATGTAAGACCTGCCATTACGGCGCACAAGACCACATTGCTAAGATAGCGCAGGCCGGAGGTTACGCGTTAAAAGAAGGCGAGAGCTGTGAGGTCTGCCACACGGAGAAGGATGTGGATACAACCGACCACAGAAAAGTATTGCAAAACGTAGGCGGATATGTTGGCTCCGAGACATGTTTGAAATGTCACGTATATGCCGCTAAGCAAATCGGAGGTGCGGTTCATGGAATGCTTAAGACACAAGTCGCTCATGTACCGAGCTTAAGTACAGAGATGGGTATGGCAAGCAAGGCTGCCAACCCGGCGATTTGGGCCTATCTAATCCCCAAAAAAGACGGAACATTTAAGAGTAGCGGTTGCGGCCAGTGCCACATTGGTGGAAGCAATCTACCCACCCCAGAAATGGCTTCTCAAGTCGACTGCTTGATCTGCCATGCGGAAAAGTACGACTTTAAGAAACGCCATGTTGAAAAAGTCGGTAACGTTATGAAATGGGTCTACGACCAGCCCCAAGAGGTAGCCGCTACAATAACCAAGCCGAAAGCCGAATACTGTTGGCGTTGCCATGAGGACCATATGGCCGGTACCCGTGGTACTCCGTATACACCGGGTAACGACGTTCATGCTAAGGCGGGAATGTCATGCCAGAGCTGTCACGTGACTGTAGACCACAAGATGGCCAAGGGTAGCGTTGCGGACATGATGGCAAACGATATACCGGAACTTGCTGTCTCCTGTACGTCGTGCCATGTTGACTATGAGCACAATAACAAGAATATCGATGTTCATCTTAACCGTCTTGCCTGCCAAACCTGCCATATCGGCAAGGTTGAGGGCATGGCTATCTGGGATCATACAAAAGGTATCGATCTTGATAAAGACGGTTTGTTCGAAGATGGCAAGATCATGAAAAAAGGCATAAGTCCGACCTTCTTCTGGTTCAACGGCACGGCAACCGATAAGGGTATGCCGGTTGGAAGCAGGTCTGATAAAAAAGCTATGATTTACCCGTATAAGATTATTAAAAGCATAAGTGCGGTTAACCCGGATACCAAACAGCCGGTAAATGGTAGTTCGGTTGTTATGGCAAAGACCGGCGATTTCGGTGCCGCTGTTAAGTCGCTTGCTCAGATCACGGGACTACCTGAGCCTAAATGGGTGCCGGTTGAGTCGCCGAAGATTGAACAGCTGGATCACGGTATCAAGGTTAAAGGTCTCGATTGTAACGATTGCCATGCCAAGAGGGGCATAATGAACTTTAAGGCGCTTGGTTACACAAGTGAAGAAGTAGATGAGTTAACCCGACTGCAAAACTATTAATAATTGACAATAAGCGGTTGGAATTAAGAAAAAAAACTCCGCTGGGTATCCCGGGCGGAGTTTTTTATTCTAGAAAATTTATAAATTTTCTAACCCGGTCCGCGCGTTTATGGGTATTAAAAGAACATCCTAAAAGCAAGGAGGAGTTCTTATGGCTATGTCGCAACCGGAAAGAGAAATGAAAATATTGCAAGAGCAAGGACCCGGGAAGACCACTGTAGACGATACGGTTGTCGCTAAGATCGCGGGTATGGCGGCAAGAGAGGTCCCCGGCGTCCACGATATTGGAGGTCCCGCACAGCGGGCCATCGGTGGAGTTGTCCAGAGGATTACTGGGGCGGCAGGAGGATTAGGTGTCGGTGTTGAGGTAGGTCAACAAGAAGCGGCGGTTGATTTAAATATTATCGTTGATTATGGGCAGCCCATCCCGGAAGTCGCCAACCAGGTTAGGCAGAACATAATAAACCAGGTTGAATCGCTCACCGGCCTACGTGTAAAAGAGGTCAATATCACCGTAAATGATATTTTCCTTCCGCAGCAACAGCAGCCGCAGGCAGGGGAGCAGCATACCGCATAATTTGAGATTAATGTAAATGATTGGCTAAAGTGGCATGAGATTATTTAACAGGGTTTTGGCAACAATAATATCGATTGCTTTTATAGTCGGGTCGGCGGTCGGCATACTCTATCTAATCGGCCTCCTGGCCAACTCGCCGGCGCTTACCCGGTTGGTCGGGGGAATAGCCGGCTCGTTGACCAGAATGAGCACCCCCCAAATCCAGGGAACGTTGATTGGGATACTTTTGTTATCCTTGGTTATTTTAGTGCTTGAGGTACGTCCCTGGAGGGCTCGTTTTGTTACCGTTAGAGATGATAAGCAGGGCAGGACGCAGGTCTTTAAGTCCGATATAGAAAGGTACCTGATGCGGCGTATTGCGCAGAAAGGAGCGATAACTCCTGAGACATTGGACATTATCTCTCACGGAAACAGGTTTGATGTTGCAACCAATGTGGCGGCCTCGACAACAGCCGATAGGCAGGCGGTTCGCTCGCAGGTCGAATACGATATTAAGCAAAACCTGAAGACGATCGGGTTAGACGATGATCTTGAGTACATAAGCACCAGGATCTCCCAAACCAAACGCGTTGCGTAGCAGGGGTTTCTATGGATATCTTAAATAGAGTTCTACTGGTCATACTGGCTTTACTGATAGTTGCGGCAAGTGTTGTCGGTATACTTGTCGTGTTTAAAGCTGTGTCTCCCGCTAAAATCCAATCGATTATCCCCTACGGGCGGGTTATCGGCCTTTTTAAAGCCAACCTGGTCGCATCTTCGCTGGTTTCAATCGTGCTTCTCGTACTGGTAATGTCGCTGTCGATACTGTGGCTTCGCGGGCAGTACTCAGAAATCGTGACGTCCTTAACCGGAGGACAATATGAGATCAAAAGCGAAGGGCCCGGGTTTACGGTTGTTGATTACGACGTAGTGGAAAAATCGGTGGACCACCTGATCAAGGGAATCCCGGGAGTAATCGAATCAAACACGTCGATCTACTCGCAGCACGACGGTGAGCTTTTTGCCCACTCGTCTATTCTAACCAAAAGAGATGCGGATATTCATGTAATCGATAGCAAGATTAGAGAGGCGATAAACCGCGAGTGGATAGATAAGCTGGGTGTCGATCTTGCCCGGCACGACATCACAATAAATATAGAAACGACGACAGAGCGAAGGGTTGTTTAAAGGAGGTTAACAATGACCAACACTCAACTAGGGGTATTTTTGGGTTTCATCCTGGGCGTTGCCTGGGTAGCCTTCGGATTTCAATCCGTCTTATTAGGCGTTATATTGGGTGCGGTCGGCTACTTCGTCGGTAGGGTTCTGGACGGACAGGTCGACCTACAATCCTATATACAAAGATATTCACGGTCGCCAAGGTAGGATGACCGGGATATCGCCAGTACCCGTCGGGCTTGAAATACGTTGAATTGGATTTAGGCAAAGTATATTATTAGCTAGTAAATAATTTGCTAAGAAATAAAAGCTTGGTGGGTTAAGGATATGGAAAAGGCTGATGTTGTTGTAATCGGGGCCGGACCGGCGGGGACGTCTGCCGCCTACTTTTTAGCCAAGCAGGGGATAGAAGTCATCCTTGTTGATAAAAGCACGTTTCCGCGTGAGAAAACCTGCGGGGACGGGATCGGGCCCCGCTCCATTGAGATGCTTGTTAAAATGGAGCTGGGCGGCTGGTTGCTATCCGGCAGTTACTACCGGTGTGACCGGGTACGTCTTTTTGCCAACAACGGCCGCTATGTTGAAGCAAAAATCCCCGGCGATGATGCACCGTACCCACACTTTTATATCGTCCCGAGGGCGGATTTCGACCAGAAGATCGTCGAGGCCGCGGCGGGTGCGGGCGCCAAGGTGTTAACCAACTGCAGAGCCACATCCCCGGTTAAGAACGGTGCCTTAAAGGGTGTAAAGGTGGTTAAGGACGGCGGGGAGACCGAGATATCCTGCAAAGCATTGGTCTGCGCCGATGGCACAAACGGTACCTTTGCAAAATCGACCGGTATAAATATTATCAAACCGCATGCAATTGCCGCCCGCGCTTACTACTCTAACGTAAAAGGCCTGGATGATTGCATAAACATCTACGTCGATGAACATATCCCGGAAGGCTATGCCTGGATATTCCCGACCGGCGAGACCCGTGCAAATATCGGCCTTGGGGTAAGTGGGCCGATGATGAAAAAGTACGGCATCGATATTAAAAAACTTGTCTCCTGGTTTGTGGCCGAAAAGAATGCAAGCCCGGTTGATTTGAAAGGCGCCGTCCAAGATAGCGAGATCAAGGGAGCGTGGCTTCGCATGGGATACGGCAGACACAGCGCGGTTGCCGACGGCATCCTTTTAGCCGGCGATGCTGCGGGCATGATAAGCCCGCTTACCGGCGAGGGAATTGCCTACGCATTGGAGAGCGGTGAAATCGCAGCAAATGCGATGAAGACCGCGCTTGATAAAGGGGATATCTCGGCAAACTCGCTAAAAGCTTACCAGGAGTATCTAAACAAGAACTACTACATGGACCACCGTTTCTACGAGGCCATAAGGCAGACCCTGTCCAAAAACCCGATCATGGACAGGTTCATCGGCAAGGGGATAAAGCACCCGCCGCTTGCCCATAAGTTTATCAGCATCATGATGAGCACTGCCAAACCCACCGCCCTCTTTAGCCCAAAGATGCTGAGGTATATCCTTTTTTAGAGCCAGGATTCAGAAGAACTCAAGTGCTTACTTGGCTAATCTTACGTTACGGTTCTACCGCATAGGTCCATTGTTCCATGCCGCCGCTAAGCGTGTATATGTTGGTATAGCCATGTTCTATCAGGAATCGGGCGGCTTGCGCACTTTTTCGTCCATCATTATCGTAAAACAAAACCGGCTTTGTTTTATCGATCTTAGTATAGAAATATTTAAGTTCTTCTAGCGGCAACAGGTCCGCGCCTGGTATGTGCTTATTGCTAAATGCATTGCCATCTCTCACATCGATAAGCTGAAGAGTTTTATCTGAGTTGATGAGGTTTTCTGCTTGTGTAGCATTGATATTTTTCCATGGTAGCACCGTTGTGGTTGTCGCCTGATTCTTAAGAGCTTGCTCTTGTGCTTTTTGCTGTTTGATTAATTCTTCATTGGCTTTATCCGCTGCGGAATTATTTTGTCCGCATCCAACCATTAGAAATACGGATATTGCAAGAGTGGCAATAGCGACATACTTTTTCAGGTCACGCATTTTTACCTCCTGGGCTAAGTTAGTAGTTAAGCGCATAGTTTTGTCGGAACTGATAACTCTCCTTAAGCATTATAACACGCGTCAGGCCTGGGTCGTTCTAGAATCCGAGCGGAATTTAAATTTTTAACTATAACGGGCAATACCCCCACGCACATCCTCCTGAGTACTCTGAAGATGCGGTTATTGGCTGCTTCAGAACCTTTCTCTCCTCTGGGGTTCCGATGTATAGAACTTGCTCTGGTTTGCTACCATAACGATATATCGTTATGCCTTTACACCCTAATTCGTAGGCAAGCAGATAAATTTTTCTTACGTCTTCTATTGTTGCGTCATGTGGTAGGTTGACTGTTTTAGATACCGCATTATCCACGTATTTTTGGAATACCGCCTGCATCTTGACATGCCACTCAGGTGCTATATCAAAAGAGGTTACAAATACTCTTCTAATATCGCTTGGAATATCTAGTATGCCCTTGATCGTCCCTTGCTTTGATATCTCCATCATGAGCTCTTGGCTGTAAAAGTCGCGCTCTTTAGCGACTTTTTCAAAAACCGGATTGACCTCAAGAAGAGTAGTGCCCTCCATAACCTCTCTTGCATACGAGACTGCAAAGATGGGCTCGATCCCGCTGCTGGCATTTGCAATGATGCTAATGGTGCCGGTCGGCGCAATTGTTGTAACGGTTGCATTTCGCATTGTCTCAAAGCCGGCCTTATCCCATTTGCTTGCCAAAAAGTTGGGGAAGGAGCCGCGCTCGCGTGCTAGCTCAACCGATTTCTTAACTGCCTCTTCGTGAATAAACTTCATGACCTCTTCTGCCACATTTAGGCCCGGCTGACTATCGTAGGGGACACCCATCTCAAGAAGCATGTCCGCGAATCCCATTACCCCGAGACCGATTTTTCGGTTGGCTTTAGCCATATAGTCGATTTGCGGCAATGGGTATTTGCTGGCATCTATTACATTATCCAAGAAGTGAATGCTTTTATGGACCGTATCTCTTAGTTTGTCCCAATCGATACTTCCATCGGCCTTGACCATCTTATGTAGATTGATCGAGCCTAGGTTACAGGGCTCATAGGGAAGCAAGGGCACTTCACCGCATTGGTGGGTAATTATACCGTTATATGCAACTGTATGGGTTAATGGTTGGGTTGTGTCATAAACGTCTGCAAAACCGGCTGCTTCGATTGACTTAACCATCGTCGTGAAAGTTTCGCAGTTACTTTTCCTTTTCTTCGATTTTATGAAGGACTTTGCTTTGGATTGCTTGGCTCTAGACATAAAGCCGACTACTTCAACAAACCGGTCGCGATTTACTTTGTCTAAGATAAGCTCATATTGCTTATTTGCTCTCGCAAGCTTTGGTTGCCCATCAGAGTCTGGAAGGTAGACTTCTTTTTCTTCTCGTCTCAGGTGCAATCTTGATACGATTCCTAAATTCAGCAGTAAAAGCTGTACTTCTTGTAAAAGCTCTTTTGAGCTGCTGGCGAGCCTTATGCTGCAAGAACCTTTCTTTTCGGATATATTAACTGTGCCATCGGTTGTAAATAACCCCTGCAAAAATCCTATAACCGCATCCCTCGGTGCATACCAGATAGAATCCGGTACTTTTTTAAGGTGCGACTTAGCTGTCGCGATTCCAAGGTTATACAAGAATCTTGCCGGAAATCCTTTATATCTAAGCTGCACCGAGCCGCGCTGCTCTCTTAAAAAACCGGTTGCACCAAACCAATTGGAAAAGAGTTCTTGGAAGTATGGAATAAAATCTCGTTCATCTTTACCAAAGATCAATGCAATCATTTGGCTACCTTCTGAAACTAAGAACCCATCACCTACCATCCAGCCTAATAACTGGCCAAGTTCCTTTGACCACTTTTGTGGCGGATTAATTTTCCCTTTATTTATTCCTGAAATATATCTGCCTCGCGCACCGGAGTGTTCCGGCATAAATACCGGCAGTTCATAGTTTTCGCTCCAGCATCCCTCACCAGCCTGAAGATACAGGGTATCACCCGGGTTTAGATCCTTAAGTTCAACAAAGCCGTTTGGGGTTAAGAATCGGTGGTTAGCCGTTGCTGTAAGCTCGTAGCCGTGCTTGGTTTCTACGTTAAACACCGGCTCGTTGCTACCGGTCTTAAACACCGGAACTGCCGGCAATAAAGCATTTTCGGTCTCCAATGGTTTGCCTTTGATTGCGGTAACTGCAGCAAACACCTCTTGGGAGATAAACAGCTCCTCCATAGTGGCAAGTCCTCTTGAGGTCGATATCCTGGTTGATCCAACCACGCACGGGTTGGTACTTTCAAATTGCCCAACCTCAGGTGTCGGGTTTGCTGTGTTGGCGCGGTCGATAAAGAATAGCCCCGGGTCACCTGTCGACCAGGCCTGGGTGACGATTACATCAAAGAGATATTTTGCCGAGAGCTTGCCGGTGATCTCACCGTTTCTTGGGTTTATTAGGTTAAAGTCCTCTCCCTTGGAGAGAGCATCCATGAAGCTATCGGCAACGGCAACCGAGACATTAAAATTGGTTAAGAAACCTTCCTTCTTCTTAGCTGTAACGAACTCGATGATATCCGGGTGGTCGTAGCGCAATATTCCCATATTCGCGCCGCGCCGACGCCCGCCCTGCTTTATGACATCGGTTGCAACATCAAACACCCTCATAAAAGATACCGGCCCCGAGGCGATACCCTTCGTCGACCTTACGACATCGCCTTTTGGGCGTAGCCTTGAGAATGAGAACCCTGTCCCACCTCCGGTCTGGTGAATGATAGCCATGTATTTCACTGCATCAAAAATGGCGGGGATTGAGTCATCCACAGGGATGACAAAACAGGCGGCCAACTGGCCAAGTGAAGTGCCCGCATTCATCAGGGTGGGGGAGTTGTGGGTCACAAAACCATTCGCAATATATGTATTGCCATTTGGCACTTCGATATCTACAGTATCTAGCTCTAAGTGTTCTATAGTTTTTATTTTTTCAAATATCTGTTTCCTGTGAATCTCTAGATCATCAACGAACTCTTGGAATTCTGGAAACTCGGTAGAATACTTATCCAATGTTGCAAGACCAACCGACTCGTTCCAACAAAGATTAGAAGATACTCTGCTATAGAGCTTATAGTTATTATCTTTTTCGTGATACCACTTTTTAAATTTAACCCACTGATTAGGTATACGGTTACTTCTTTTGCATTGAATATCCCGTAATTTGTTTTGCTTTCTAATAGAAATAAACCCTACAGTATCTCTAAAGGTACAAATATCCTCATAATTATTAATCAATATTCTATATTGGGTTTTATCAGAATCATAACCGGAAGTACCAGGCTTTTTTGTTATTCTCCGGGATTTTATTCCCAAACCTAGCAATAACAACTGAACTTCATTTGCCATCTTTTCTGATATAGTAGAGAATTCTATCTCTGTAATTCTGTCTTCGCTAACGCCAACACTGCCGTCAGCTTCAAATAGTCCCCTTAAGTATCCTGCTATTATCTTTGAGTTAGCGACCATAATTTTATTTGGCGTTACCAAAGATGCTTTATCTAGTTGGTTTTCTCTTAGAAAACCAACTAGATTGACAGAATTAAACGATAGCTCGAAGCCACCTTTACCCTTAGAAGTTTTTCCTATTAACCCAAATTCTCTCAAGGATGCTTTAAAATAATCTATTAATTCCATAGAATTGTCATCAATGAAAATCCTTACACGAGAATCATCTAAACATCCGTCACCATACATATAACCTATAAATTCTGCAAGTTCGGTGGTAAGAACAGGGGGGAAAGAATAGATGTTGGCAGGGCGCCCACCTTTATATTCGCTCTTAGAGTAAGATAATGATGGTATATTATGGGTAAAGACAAAGCCCTTCTGCAACACCATATAATCATTAGATGCTATGTCTTTAAGCTGTTTCCATATATAGTACCCCTCTTTATTGATAACTCTAAAATAATGCAGAGGAGTTGCTGTTATTGTATAGCCATTTTCTGTAGTTATTTTCCAGACTTTCTTAAAACCATTGCTATAAAACCTAGTCGCTTTCGAAAAGCCATTGTCTGTCGCTATATTTATTGGCATGTTATCCTCAAGTGAAGAAATTGTTGCTAAACCCTCACTTGTAGATACTATGCTGTCTCTAGCTAAACAGTTGGGCATGAACTCAAAATTTGCCATCATGTTGAAGAACTTTTCTTCAGTTGCTTTAACGTCGGCTTGCTCGCTGTGGAGTTGATCGGGGGCGGCAACGGCTGCTGCAACGCGCCTAAACATTTGCCCGGGCGTCTCTACGACTTCGCCCTCTTCGTTTTTAATAAGATACCTCTGGCTTAAGACTTTTGCGGCGTTAACACTGACCTTAATGTCGTTTAGAGGTACGCCGACAAATTTTCTAGCCGCCCTGACGCTTGCCCTCATGTCTCGATACAGTATATAAGCTTTGGCTACCTCGGGCAGGTCGGCATCAACCAGTATACGCTCAACGATATCCTGTATTTGCTCGACGGTTGGTATAGGTCTTTCTTCCGCAGTCTCTTCAAGCCCCTCAACCGCTCTATCTGTTAGGTCTGCAGCAAGCTTACCATCCGGGTGGCTGGTAGCGTTTAACGCCTTGTGTATGGCGACGGTAATTTTGGATGAGTCGAAATCTACAATACGTCCATCTCTCTTGCGAACCTTTTTTATTAAAGCCTGTTTCATTAGACCCCCTCATAGTAATGCCTATTTGGTATGTACGTTAGCGGCCTCTTGGCGGTGTTGGGCGGCTTCTGTACGGAAGCGGCACGTACTCGACTGATGGGCGTCTCTGCTGGGTCTGCGGGTAGAACTGCATCAATTGGTGGAAATCCTTCGGCAACCTGTCATTTACCGGGAGACCTAGTTCTTCGGCCTTATCCACACCTATCGGATAATCATGGGTCCAGCGGCCCTCACTTAGAATCTGCGATATCTCACGCGCCTTGTCCTCGGGCATCTTGTCTTTGATAAGATCATAGACTACATCGTGTACCTGGCTTACTGCTTTTTTTGCAACGTCGGCAAGCACAAGCGTTTGGTCATCCCGGTTGGGATTCGGTATATCGGCGGCTGCAATCACTGAGGCCGCCGGGAAAGACCCTCCCCTGGGGTCCCCGATCTGAGGATCAACGGGTCCAAGGACCGCGTTCGCATCCATGACGATCTCATCTGCCGCTAAAGCGATAAGTGTCCCGCCGGACATTGCATAATGGGGAACAAATACCGTGACCTTTGATGGGTGTCGCTTCAGGGCAAATGCTATTTGCTCTGAAGCCAACACCAGGCCGCCCGGTGTGTGCAGGACGATATCGATCGGAACTTTTGGGTCGGTTAAGCGAATCGCCCGCAATATCTGCTCTGAGTCCTCAATGTCGATGTAGCGTGCAAACGGGATCCCCAGGAAGCTTAGCGCCTCCTGTCTATGTATTAAAGTGACAAGGCGTGCCTTTCTATCTTCCTCGATTTTGTGCAAGAACTGCAGTCTTCTGATGTCCAGGATTCGTCTCTGGATTATCGGAAGGAGGATTGCGACTATGAAAAACAGCCAGAATATATCCGAAATACTAAAGGACATATAAGTAAGCCCTACCTTTCGGTTTTAATTTTATTCGTGCTCTTCCTTGCCGATTACCGAGTTTAGCTCGTCAACAAGGACATCGGGGTTGATGTTGTGTAGAGCGGCTCCCTGCGCAATGTTCTCAAGCTGCGATACGGCGCAACTGTAGCAAGCCAGGCCATGGCGCAAGAAAACCTGAACGGTTTCCGGGTACTGCTCGACACACTCTGCGATTGTCATCTCCTTTGTTACTGCCATCGTTGTTACCCCCTTAGTAAATTCCCATTTAAAAACATTTATACCAAAGTATATTTAGAAGTAGCAGCCTCCACATTGGTTATTTGGCGCAGGTCTTTTCTTTAATGTTAACTTGTTTTTTGCATTTAGGACAGAAGAAGGCCCCTGAAATTTTTACTTTCCGGTTCTGGGTATTGGTGTTTAAACGTCTATTTCTATCTCGTTGCTTACTCTCCCAGCCCCTTCCGGCATTTGGGCCTCGGCCGGAGGCATTTTTGAGACTGCAAGCGTGGCCAAAGAGGTTGATTCTAAAACGGCAAGCATCTGCCCTTGCGCTTTTTGCCAGACCTTATATATGGCGCAGCCGGGCCTTCTGGAGCAGCTATCGTCGCCGGCCAGGCAGTGGTTGATTGCGATCGGCCCTTCGATTGCCTCGACGATCTGCCTTAAGTTTATCTCTGGCGGCCGTTTACCCAGGTAAATGCCGCCGCTATTTCCGCGGACGGTGTGGATTAGCCCCGTGTTTTTTAAGTCGGGGATGATTTGAACGAGAAATTTTTCCGGGATGTCCTGCCTTGCCGCGATATCTTTTGACATTACCGGCTGCCGATGGTAGTTCGTCGCCAGATCGACCATCGCACGGATCGCATACTCGGCCTTTCTGGTTAGTTGCATATCTTGCCTCCCGGGATTATTATTCAAAGTTAACTAGGTTAATAATATTTGAGCTTGATAAAGAAAGCAAGGATAGAAATGGTGAACAGGGAATTGCCATTATAGACCTATATTTAATCCCTAAACGTGTTATAATAAATGTAAATAAGTAGAAAACGCATGATAAATGCTGCTTATAGGAGGAACCATGAACATCAACCAGCTTAAGGCTTTTGTCAGCATAGTTGAAAAGGGTACTTTTTCAGCTGCGGCACGCGCCATGGGTGTATCCCAGCCGGCCGTAAGTCTTCAAATACAGGCGCTTGAGGAATACCTCGGCGTCGATCTTCTCGATCGCAGGACCAAAAAAGTCCAGCTAACTGAGGCCGGAAAGCTTTTTTACCCGACCGCCCTTCAGGTGGTCTCGCAAGTTGAAAATGCCCAGCATCAACTGGAGGAGCTGGGAGACTCAGTAAAGGGCAGGCTTGCCGTCGGCGGGAGCACTATCCCCGGCGAGTATGTTCTCCCCAAGCTTCTTGGCAGGTTTAAGAAGGAGTACCCGGATGTATCCATTACTTTGCGGATTGCCGATACCAGGGAGATAACCGAGCAGATCGTATCCGGTGAGCTACAGGTCGGTTTAATTGGGGCAAAGCCTGGCAGCGGTCAACTAAGTGCACGCCCGTTCCTTCACGACGAGCTGGTGTTTATTGTTCCGGCAGGGCACAGTCTCTCCCAGAAGATATCCATAAGTTTGGATGATCTTACCCAGGCGCAGTTTATTACGAGAGAACGGGGCTCCGGCACAAGACAGACCATAGAGAATTATCTTTTCAAGCAGGGTCTAAGTCTTGATGATCTAAACATCGTGATGGAGCTTGGGAGCACCGAAGCCGTTGTGAATGCGGTATCTGCCGGACTCGGCGCGTCGATTGTCTCCAAGTGGGCCGCCGAGAGGTCGCTTAAGCTCGGTGAGATATCAACAGTTAAGCTCCCCGGACCGGCGTTTACTCGTGACCTTTACCTGGTGGTAAGCAAGCATGCACCAACTCGCTCAACGCAGGCGTTTCTAGCCTTTATCGAAAAATTAGACATTAGCAAGATAAAACCATAGCTACCGATATATTGTAGACGATACAATTTTAGTTTATCATTACAAGATAGATAACTTAATTGTATAAAGACTCCGACCCGAAACCCCTAAGGCATAGGTGCTACGGGATGAGGGCGTCGGGCTTGCCGTAAGGGCAAGTATCCGGCCAGGGTTAAGCTGGAAACGGCTTTGCCTCCCGACATTGGAAAGGAGCCTTGATTTTGGCGTTAGCCTTAAATTTAGGCACTGGTTTTTCCTTTGGGAGGCCGGTGTTTTTTTTGTTTCTCGCACTGGGGCATTAAAAGCACGTAAAGCAAGATAGGCAGAATGGAGGTGATTGAGCAGCGACGCTTAGCGCGAGAAAAAATTAAGTACATGTAAACCTCCGAGCCGGCATGCCTACGGTGTAAGCTATGGCTAGTCGGCCGATAGGGTTAGGGTGGAAACGCCCTGGCCTCCCGTATTTGGAAAGGAGACATAATTGAGGAAGTTTGTTTCTGCTGCGGTTATAATTGCTCTATTTTTAACCGCTTTTACCATTATGGGTTGTTCAAGTCAAAAGAAGGCTGCTACAAGTATACCCAAAGAGACCGCTAAACCTGCCGATAAGGGCACTATTATTTTAGCTACTACGACCAGTACTAGAGACACCGGGCTTTTAGATATGCTAATTCCTGCTTTTAAGAAGAAGACCGGAATTACAGTAAAAACGATAGCAGTTGGCACGGGCGAGGCTTTAAAGATGGGCGGGCGCGGCGATGCCGATGTGCTTCTCGTTCATGCACGAAAAGCCGAGGACGAGTTTATGACTAAAGGGCTTGGTAAAGTTAGAAAAGATGTTATGCATAACGACTTTGTACTTATTGGACCGAAAAATGACCCTGCAGGAGTTAAGATAGCTACCGGTGCGGCCGAGGCATTTAAAAAGATCGCCGCAAAACAGGCCAACTTTGTCTCACGTGGGGACGGCTCCGGCACCAACAAAAAAGAGCTGAGTGTTTGGGATAAGGCCGGCATCAAGCCTGCAGGGGCCTGGTACATAAAGACGGGCCAGGGCATGGCGGAGACCATTCTCATAGCCAACGGAAAGCAGGGCTACACGCTTTCAGATAGGGGCACTTATCTCACACAGAAGGGCAACATTGATATCACACTGCTGCTTGAGAAGAAGAAGGACTTACTTAACCCTTACGGCGTTATCGCTGTAAACCCAGATAAGTTCCCGAAGGTTAACTACAAGGGGGCTATGGAGTTCGTCAATTTTATAACCTCTGGTGAAGGTCAGAAGATAATTGCCGATTTCGGCAAAGACAAATACAGCCAGCCACTTTTCGTACCGGACGCTGAAAAGACAGCCAAATAGCCAATGAGATTTGGGCCTAGATATGTGGGTCAGCCAATAGCCAATGAAAAAGCAGCCAATAGGCAATAGCCAAATAGCCAAAAAAAAGCAGCCAATAGGCAATAGCCAAATAGCCAATGAGAATGCTAAATCTTATTATTGGCTCTTGGCTACTTGGCTATTGGCTTACTCAGGGCTCTTGGCTACTTGGCTATTGGCTTACTCAGGGCTATTGGCTTGAGAACAGGGTGTTGGTAAGTTAAGGTACGAATTATCTAGACCTTGGGAAAGGCAAGAAACATGGATTTACTCCTTGATGGGGTTAAGCAGGCTTTTATATTGATCTTTACAGGTGACTCTCTGGTGGTTGAAGCGACATTGCGGTCGCTTCAAACATCGGGTAGCGCCGTCTTGATATCACTGCTTTTGGGTGTTCCCCTTGGGCTTTTGCTTGCGCTCGCGCGGTTTCCTGGACGAAACTTAATCGTTGCAATTATTAATGCCGGTATGGGGCTGCCGCCGGTTGTTGTAGGCCTGGTCGTTGCAATACTGCTTTGGCGCTCCGGTATTTTTGGTTTCCTTGGGCTCATGTATACAGTAGCGGCAATGGTTATTGCCCAAGTAATAATTGCTTTGCCGCTTGTAGTCGGGCTTACCTTGACTGCAATCCAGCAGCTTAACCCAAAGCTCAGGCTGCAGGCACTTGCTCTTGGAGCAAGCAAATCCCAGATGCTTGTTATGTTGGTAAAAGAAGCAAAACTTACCATGCTTGCCGCAGTCATTGCGGGCTTTGGTGCAATTATCTCGGAAGTGGGCGCGGTTCTCATGGTCGGCGGAAACATAAGCGGGCAGACCCGGGTGTTAACGACGGCTATCGTTGAACAGGTCGGAAGAGGTGACTTTAGCCGGGCGCTTGCTTTAAGCTTTATCTTGCTTGCCATTACCTTTACGGCGACTTATGCCCTAACTCTTTACCAGCAAAAGGGGGTCGGTGTATGGCGCCGCACCTCGTAGTTAAAAACTTAACCAAGCGATATAGTTCAAGGCCGGTTTTAGATATAGACGAACTAACGATAGATAAAGAAGAGGTGCTGGCTGTAATAGGCCCCAACGGCTCGGGCAAAAGCACGCTTCTTCGACTTATCGCGCATCTTGAGAAACCTGACGGTGGAAGCATCGAGTTTGCCGGAGGGAATGGTGTAAAAGACGGGTTCGGTATCCGAAGGCGACTCGCGGTTGTATTTCAGGAGTCGCTTCTTTTTACGGGAACGGTTTTTGACAACATTGCATACGGTCTGCGGGTTCGCAAGACTGCAAGAGGTGAGGTAAAGAAACGCGTTGGCGAAGCAGCAGAAGTGTTTGGCATTTCGCATCTGCTTGAGCGGCCGTCCAATCTTCTCTCGGGCGGTGAGGCGCAGAGGACATCTTTAGCACGTGCGTTTGTCTTGGAACCAGAGTTGCTTCTGCTCGATGAGCCTATGGCCTCGTTGGACCCACCTACAAAAGAGTCTTTGCTTGCTGACCTTAACGATGTTCTAGAGAAGATGAAGGCAACTGTTATCTACGTCACCCATGAGTTGACCGAGGCGATGATTTTAGCCGACCGCTGTGCGTTTATCGAGGGGGGACGGATCATCCAGGTGGGTACCCCACAGGAGGTAATGGCCTCTCCTGTTAACCGCAAGGTAGCCGACTTTGTCGGAGTTGAGAACATCCTTAAGGGAAGGATTGCCGGCAGCTCCGATGGGCTTACCCGGGTCAAGGTAAACGGGTCTGAGATTGAGGTGATCAACCACGTTAGCTCAACTGAGAAGGTCTGGGTGCTTATAAGACCCGAAAATGTTACTATTACATTGGAAGAATCTGGAAACACTAGTGCGAGAAACCGCTTTTCAGGTATAGTAAAAAACACTTTAGATCTTGGCGTGCTCCACCGCGTGGTAGTCGATTGCGGATTTCCTATGGTGGTGTTTGTTACAAAGCGATCGGTAGAGGAGATGTCCCTTCAAGCCGGCAAGCGTGTGTGGATATCATTTAAGGCGACCGGCGTACACGTAATTTCGCGAGAAGGCGAGCGGGTATGATTTCTAAGATGGAAAACGGGCGAACTTCAAAAACTAAAAACATGGGGTCGATTATCCTTGCCGGAGGCAAGAGCATCCGGATGGGACAGGATAAGGTTGCGGTTCTCTTTGAAGGCGAGCCGCTTCTCTCAAGAGCAATTCGCATATTAAAAGACCTGTTTGGCGAGGTAATCGTTGTTACTAATCAAGAAATCCCGTTTTCGCTTGGCGGGGCTAAAGCTATCCGAGACGACGTACCCTACCAGGGGCCGCTTGGCGGCATAAAAGCAGGCCTGAAGGCATCATCCTATGATGTAAACTTTGTTGTTGCGGTTGACATGCCGTTTATCAGCCCGCAGGTTATAAGCTACCTGGCGGGGCTTGCCGGTGGGGCCGACGTTGTCGTGCCGAGAACCGGCGACGGCATCGAGCCGCTTTTTGCCTTTTATAGCAAGCGGTGTCTGCCGGCGATAACAAAAACCATGGTAGGCGGCGAACGAAAAGTCATCTCGCTCTTCCCGTACGTTAACCTGAAGGTCGTAAGCTATCTTGAAATATGTCACCTTGATGGGGCGGATAAAACCTTTATCAATATAAATACCGAGCGCGAGCTAAAGAGGGCCGAGTACGGTCTTCAAGACAAGTCCCGAAAAGGATGTCTTGATGTAGACGAGCTTGAGAATGACCCGCGTATGCCCACTGAGAGGGCGATCACTATCTATATCAACTCAGAAGAAATCGTAACCATTCAAACCAGCATGGAACACCTGGATGAATTGGCCTGCGGCTTTCTTGTTTCAGAGGGCGTGCTGCAGGGTCGCGACGAGCTTGTCGATATCCGGGCCAGAGATGACCTTGGTGAGGTCAGGGTTAGAACCAAAAAACCCAAAACAAACGCAACCAGGGCGATGGGCAAGCGTTTCGTAACGTCGGGCTGCGGCAAGGGATTCTCTTTTGTGAGCCTGGGCGATGCGATGGGTATCGCAAGACTTGACCCGGGCTTTAAGTTGTCTGCTAAAACTATCCCACCACTTATGAAAGAGTTTCTTGTGAAGAGCCGCAGGGCCGGCATGCACTCATCCGCCTTAATTAGAGACGGCAAAATCGGGCTCATCCGCCAGGACATCGGAAGACACAATACCGTTGACATGGTTTTGGGCCGGCTCTGGCTTGACGGCGATTCGAATAGGGACGTTATGATTTTTACTACCGGGCGCATCTCCTATGAGATGGTTGTAAAAGCGGCAAAGGCGAGAATCCCGATTTTAGTCTCACGTACTGCGGCGACTTCGCTGGCTGTTGAGCTGGCAAACCGACTCGGCATTGAAGTTATCGGCTACGTGCGCGGAGAGAGAATGAAGGTTTATACGAGTGGGTCTAGGTTGGAAGAAAGGCCAAAAGGCCAATGATACGTAGGTCTAGATATGCGGGTCCGCCAAAAGGCCAAAAGGTGAAAAAACAAAAATCCCCTTTTGGCCCCTTGGCCTTTTCGCCTTTTGGCCAAGACCATGATGTAAGGCACAAGTTAAAATCTTAAGATTAGTTTTAGATACAGAGGAGGTGATATGTGTATTGATAAGTGTAGATGAGGCGAGAGAGATTATCTTAAGCAAAATAGAGAGGCTATCGATTGAAAAGGTACCTATCCTCGAGTCGTTGGGGAGGGTGCTTGATGAAGACATCCTGGCCGAGGCCGACATCCCCCCGTTTAACAACTCGGCGATGGACGGCTACGCGGTGCGCTTTGAGGACACCACCGGTGCGTGGCCGGGCGCTCCGGCAGAGCTAAAAGTGCTCGGGGATCTTGCCGCGGGTTATGTGCCGGAGAGCCCGGTTGGCAAAGGCGAGGCAGTCCGCATCATGACCGGAGCGCAGATGCCGGAGGGGGCCAATGCGGTAGTCATGGTTGAAAACACCGAGCGAACCGACGGCGGCGTGTTGGTATTTTCCCCGGTAAGGCCGGGAGAGAACGTGCGCTTTGCTGGCGAGGACATAAAAGCCGGTGAAGTCGCGCTAAAGCGCGGTAAGAAGATAATTCCTGGCGACATCGGCATGATGGCAAGCGTTGGAAAAGCAATCGTAAAAGTTGTAAGAAAACCACGGGTGGCTATTATAACGACGGGCGATGAGCTGGTCGGCATCGACGAGCCGCTTGCCCCGGGAAAGATTAGAAACAGCAACGCATACTCGATTGCCGCCCAGGTTATCGACACCGGCTGCATGCCGCTCATGTTGGGGATTGCAAGAGACACACGCGAGGCACTTATGGCTAAGGTAGATGAAGCGGTCGGCATTAAGGCGGACATGATAATTACCACCGGCGGCGTCTCGGTCGGCGACTACGACTTTGTAAAAGACATTCTGGATGAGGCCGGCGAGATGGTCTTCTGGCAGGTTGCCATGAAGCCGGGCAAACCGCTTGCTTTTGGCATCATAAAAGAAATACCGATAATCGGACTTCCCGGGTATCCGACGTCTTCGATGGTAAGCTTTGAGCAGTTTGCAAGACCCGCATTACTCAAGATGAGCGGTAGATCCGATATCTCGTGGATGACAGTAGAGGCGATCTTTCAAGACCCCTCGTTTATGAATAGGACGGGTCGGCGCAATATGGTGCGGGTTGTCGTCGCAAAAGAGGACGGAATGTTCAAGGCAAGGCTTAGTGGTCCGCAGCAATCGGGTAGCCTTAAGCCAGTGACTTTAGCAGATGGCCTGATGGTCATCCCAGAAGAGGTTGAGGAAGTTAAAGCCGGCGATAAAGTAACTGTGGAGTTGTTTGAGCCAATTACTGGGTAATGTAGGTCTAGATTTGTGGGTTCGCCAAAAGGCCAGAAGGCGAAAAGGCCAAAAGGTGAAAAAAAATTCCTCCCCCTTGAGGGGGGAGGTTAGGTGGGGGTGAACCCTCGTTACTTACTCTCATCCTGTGACCTGTGACCAACGACCTAATGCGGAGGTAGATATGAGTAAACTAACCGAAGAGGTTTTAAAGAAGGTAGAACAAGCATCCAAAGACAAGCGGATATCCTGCACCGCTGCACGAAAAGTCGGTGAGGAGATGGGTGTCCCGCTTCGTACCATTGGGGATGCCTGTGATGAGCTTAGCATAAAAATCTATGCCTGCGAGCTAGGATGTTTTAAATGATACCGGTTATTTCGGTAGTTGGAAGATCAAATGTGGGTAAAACAACCTTTCTTGAGAAGCTAATTGCTGAGCTTAAGGCAAGGGGATACAAGCTTGCGATCATCAAGCACAACGTGCATGACTTTGAGATCGATCATCCAGGGAGAGACACCTACCGTCATGCGCAAGCCGGAGCAGATACCGTTATTATTGCGTCGGTCCATAAGATGGCCATGGTAAAGAGACTTGAAGCGGAAATCCCGATTCAGGAGGTCATAGCCATGGCCGGCCTGGGGCACGACCTAATACTTACTGAGGGGTACAAGCGCGGGCCATTTCCTAAGATCGAGGTCTCGCGAAAAGAAGTCGCCACAGAATTGATCTGCTCTGAGGACGAGCTTATTGCACTGGTTACCGACAACTCGTTTAAAATGGACAAGCCGCACTTTAGCTTGGATGACGCTAAGGGTGTTGCAGATTTCTTGGAGGAGAGTTTCTTGCAAGGACATCCGGCAAAAGAGGGGCAGCATGAGCGAACTTTACGATAGATATAACCGTAAAATCGATTACTTGAGGGTCTCCGTTACGGACAGGTGCAACCTGCGCTGTCTCTATTGCATGCCGCAGGAGGGTGTTAAACCCAAGTCACACGACGAGATCCTAAGCTATGAGGAGATAAAGTTGCTTGCCGCAGCCGCAGTAAAAGCTGGGATATCGAAGGTAAGGCTGACCGGTGGTGAGCCCCTGGTTAGAAAAGACGCGGTAAAACTTGTTGAGATGCTTGCCAACATCCCGGGTCTCAAAGATATCTCTCTTACTACAAACGGCACGCTTCTTCCCGAATTCGGCGAAGAGCTAAAGAGAGCGGGCCTGAGGCGGGTAAATATAAGCATAGATAGCCTTGACCCGCAGACCTACAAGAAAATCACCCGTATCGGCAAACTTGAGCACGCTCTTGCCGGTCTAAACAAATCCTCTGAGCTTGGCTTTGAGCCGGTCAAGGTAAATACTGTTCTGGTAAAGGGCATAAACGACGACCCCAGGGATTTCGTTAAACTCATCTATGACTATCCGGTTCACGTGCGTTTTATTGAGCTGATGCCGATCAGCAAGCGAGACCCAGGTCTATTTCTTCCCATTGACGAGTTAAAAGCAAATCTAGCCCACTACGGCAGCCCAGAAGAAGCCGAGGGGCCGCAAGGAGCAGGGCCTGCCCGGTATGTGACGTTTAAAGGAGCACTCGGCACGATAGGGTTTATCAGCCCGATCAGCCATCATTTTTGTTCAACCTGTAATCGGCTAAGGCTTACTCCAGATGGCAAACTTAGAGCCTGTCTTTTCTCGGATGAGGAATTTGACATCCGGCCCGTACTTCGAGATAACTTAAGCGAAGAGGAAATCATCGCTTTTATTCGAAATGTTCTTGTAAGCAAACCGGAAGAACACAACATTGCAGTACTGGATAAAATGGACAGGTTGATGTGTCAGATTGGGGGATAACATGGCGGACCGTTGGAGAATAGCAGAAGAAGAGCTGAAAGCAATGACCCACTTTAACAAAGAGGGCCGGGCGCAGATGGTTGATGTTAGCAGCAAGTTGGTAACCGCAAGAACTGCTATCGCGCGCGGTGTAGTTAAAATGAAACCCGAGACGCTTGAGCTTATAAGAGAAGGCGCGATCAAAAAAGGCGATGTGCTGGCTGTTGCCCAGGTCGCAGGGATTATGGGGGCTAAGAAAACCCCCGACCTTGTCCCGATGTGTCACCCCTTGCAACTGACAGGGATCGATATCAATTTCTCAGCTCTAAGCGAGACTGAGCTTGGGATAATAGCGATAGTTAAAACTATGGATAGAACCGGCGTTGAAATGGAGGCGCTAACCGCGGTCTCCATTGCGGCGCTGACTATATATGATATGTGTAAAGCGGTCGACAAGACCATGAAGATAGGCGAGATCGAACTGGTCGAAAAGACGGGAGGCAAGAGCGGGGACTGGAGAAGGGATTTTTAGTTAGGGTCCAGGGAAGAGTGAAATTGTCATTACGAGCGCACGGTAAGTGCCCGACGTGGCAATCTACACGTTACTGCAACTTCGGAGATTGCTTCGAGTTCCTTCACTTCGTTCAGGACTGCGGCCCTAACGGGCCTTGGCTCACCGCAATGACAGCTCATGGCTCGCAATGACGGTGAAGCTTCGCTCGCAATGACAAAGTTTACCAAGAAGAAATAAAACCATGAATAATCACAAAGCGAAGATAATATCAGTTAATATAAATCCTAAAAAAGGCGTGCGGAAAAAACCGGTGGGCCGTGCCGACGTCAAAATCGACCATGGACTCGAAGGTGACGCCCACGCGAGGAATTGGCATAGGCAAGTTAGCCTTCTTGCCCTGGAGAGCATTGATAAGATGGTCTCAATGGGCCTGAAGGTCGGCCCGGGAGACTTTGCCGAAAACTTGACCACCCTCGGCATCGATCTTCTCTCACTTCCAATCGGCACCAGGCTTAAAGTGGGTCATGACGTTGTTTTAGAGGTCACCCAGATTGGGAAGGAATGTCACACACGCTGCGCCATCTACCGCCAGGCCGGGGACTGTGTGATGCCCAAAGAGGGCATCTTTGCAAAGGTTATCCAGAGCGGGCCGGTCGGCGTAGGCGATGAGATTTTAATTGAGGGATAAATTGAGGGATAAAGGTTGAGACTCAAAGACGTAAAAGTAGCCATATTAACCATCAGCGATAAGGGGTCGCGTGGCGAGCGCGAGGATACCAGCGGCCCCGAGATCCGCTCCATTGTCGAGGCCGAAGGTGCAAAGGTTATATCCTACGAGATCATCCCCGATGAGCAGTATGAAATTGAGGAAAGGCTGGTTCACCTGGCCGATTTTGAGGACGTCGACCTAATCCTTACGACCGGTGGGACCGGTTTTTCACCCCGGGATATAACGCCCGAGGCCACCCTGGCTGTTATCGAGCGGCAGGCTCCCGGTTTTGTCGAGGCGATTCGGGTCGAGAGTCTTAAAATCACGCCGCACGCAATGCTCTCGCGTGCGGTAAGCGGTATTCGCGGGCAAACCATCATAGTCAACCTTCCCGGAAGCCCGAAGGCGGTTCGCGAGTCCCTTGCGGTTATCATGCCGGCACTCCCGCACGGCATCCAAATTCTTAAAGGGCAAACTGGCGAATGTGCTAAATTATCCAACTTGCGCTAAACTCCTGATAAAATGGCCCCGATATATCCTTTATTGAATATTGCGTAAAGTAAATTGAAACAATATAATGTTCAGGCAGATTGGCAAATAGATCTAAAGGTTGATGTGAATGAAGCTTATCGTAACTGAGAAAAATATCGCAGCCGAGAGAATTGCAAAGATGCTGGCGAACGGGAAAGTCAAAACCGAGAAGAGCTACACAATTCCGATCTACAAATTCGCAACTAATGGTTCTGAGACCACGGTGATCGGATTAAAGGGGCACATCCTCAAAGTTGATTTTCCGGAGGAGTACAGCAATTGGCAGAGCGTCTCTCCTGAGACGTTAATTGACGCCAAGATCATCAAAGTCCCGATGCAGAAGCAAATCATCAAGGCTATGCAGAAATTAGCCAAGGATGCGAATGAGGTTGTTATTGCAACCGACTTTGACCGGGAAGGCGAGCTTATCGGCAGCGATGCCGTCAATTTAATAAAGGAAGTAAACCCGAAGGTAGATGTAAAACGGGCTAGATTCTCCGCTATCACCAAGCCCGAGATAGACAGGGCTTTCGGCCATACTGAGGATCTCTATATAGACCTTGCACATGCCGGCGAGGCCCGCCAGGATATTGATCTTATCTGGGGGGCGACTCTGACCCGGTTTATTTCGCTTGCCTCAAAACGGCTTGGGCACCAGTTCTTATCGGTCGGTCGAGTCCAGAGCCCGACGTTGGCGTTAATCGCCCAGCGGGAAAAGGAGCGCGGCGCGTTTGTCGTCGAGCCTTACTGGCAGATAAAGGCCACCTTCGAGCATGATAAGGCAAGGTTTGTAGCAAGTCATAAGACCGAGAAGTTCTTCGACAAAGACGAGGCGCAAAAGGTTCTTAAGAACTTAAAAGGTGCCGAGAGCGGCAAAGTCGTCTCGGTAACTAAATCACGGAGGGAGACCACACCGCCGGCTCCGTTTAACACGACCGCCTTCTTAAGTGCGGCGGCAAATCTCGGTTTATCAACGGCAAACGCAATGCGTGTTGCAGAGTCTCTATATATGAAGGGATTTATAAGCTACCCGAGAGTGGATAACACCGTTTATCCACCGTCTCTTAACCTGCGTGAGATACTTGAGATGTTGATGTCTAGCCCCGAGCTCGGCAAGCTTGCAACCGAGCTTCTAAAGCAAAAGGAGCTCAAACCCACTCGCGGCAAGAAGTTTGCAACGGATCACCCGCCGATTCATCCAACGGGCGTTCCAAACAAGAGCGAGCTTGAGCCTACAGAGTGGAAGGTCTACGAGCTTGTGGTGCGCAGGTTCTACGCAACTCTTGCTCCGGTCTCAACCACCGAGAGCATGCGCATTGATGTCGATACCAAAGGCGAACCCTTCTTCGCAAGGGGAAGTCGCGTTCTCGGCGAGGGGTGGCTGAAGTATTACCACTACAGCCGCAAGAAAGATGAGGAACTCCCGGCGGTAAGTGAGGGCGACTCGGTTATCTTCATTGGGGTAGACATTGAGGATAAGGAGACGCAGCCTCCTGCAAGATACAGCCAGGGCAAGCTGATTCAGAAGATGGAGGAGCTTGGTCTTGGCACGAAGGCCACAAGGCATGAGATTATAAAGAACTTATACGACAGGGGATACATCCACAGCGACCCGATCCAGCCGACTGAAACCGGTATGGCGGTTGCCGAGTCGCTGCTGAAATACGCCGAGCGTATTGCAACGCCGACGATGACCGCCGAGCTTGAAAAGGATATGGATGCAATTGCTGACGGGGAAACCAGCCATGGCGCGGTTGTTGATAGGTCAAGAAAGATGCTTGCCGATATCATGTCCGCTCTAAACAGCAACAAAGATGAACTTGGCGAGGAGATAAGAGCGGGTATCCGCGAGGATAAAATTGTTGGAAAATGCCCAAACTGCGGCTCGAACTTGAAAATCATCAGAGCCAAGAAGAGCCGCAAGAGATTCGTGGGTTGCACCAACTATCCGGATTGCAACACGTCTTACCCACTTCCGCAGTACGGCGAAATAATTACGCTGGGCGAGACATGCGATATCTGCGGGAGCCCAAAGATAAAGGTTCTCACCGGTAAGGGAAGGCCTTGGATACTCTGTATCAATCCCAAATGCCCGACCAAGGAGAAGAAAGAGGCACCCGCCGCTAAAGAGACGGGGGATACCGAGGAGCAAAAGGTCGCCTCAGGAGAATAAAAGACCGGTGAACAGGATATTGTAGTTGCCCGATTTATCGGGCCAGAGAAGCTCCATAAATGGAGCAACTACAATTAAATGGTGAAAGGGCAGCGTAAGCTGCCTCTTTTTGTTATACTATTATAATATCTAAGACCTGGTATTTTAATCCCTCTTGAGGGGAGGGGCTAGGGAAGGGTGAAACCCACATTACTTGCTTTCACCCTGTGAGCTATAAGCTTTCAGCTATGAGCTAACATGGAGGTTTTTAATGGCAAAAATATCAATCATCGGTGCGGGAAATGTCGGTGCGACCTGTGCTTATACTCTTCTTAAAAGCAACGTCGCCGATATCGCCCTCATCGATGTTGTCGAGGGCCTGGCCAAGGGAAAATCCCTGGATTTGATGCAGGCCGGGGCGATAGAGGGCTATGATAAAAAGATCACCGGCGGCACCGATTACAAAGATGCCGAGGGCTCTGATATTGTAATTATCACCGCCGGATTGGCAAGGCAGCCGGGGATGAGCAGAAGTGATCTTCTAGGCAAGAACGCCGGGATACTAAAATCCGTGCTTACAAACATCACTGCCATTGTCCCCAATGCAGTCATTCTGGTGGTGACCAACCCCGCTGATGCGATGGCGCAGCTTGCCTACATGGTTACCGGTTACAGCCCAAACAGGGTTCTGGGCATGAGCGGCGTGCTTGACTCCGCCCGTTACAAGTATTTTATAGCACAGGAGCTTGGTGTCCCCATGGCCAGCGTAGACGGTATGGTGATCGGAGCGCACGGCGACTCCATGCTTCCCGTTGTTAGCCAAACGAGAGTCGATGGAAAACCACTGGCTGAGCTATTGAATCGGGACAAAATTGATGGGATTATCAACAAGACCAAGTTCGGCGGTGCCGAGATCGTATCCTATTTAAAAACGGGAAGCGCGTTTTACGCGCCGGGCGCTGCATCCGCGCGCATGGCCAATGCTATATTAAATGATAAGAAAGAAATCCTGCCGTGCTCGGTTTACGCACAGGGCCAGTATGGGCTCAAGGGAATCTATATCGGGCTTCCGGCAAGGCTCGGCAGGGGCGGCGCTGAGGAGATCGTAGAGGTGCCCCTTTCGCCCGACGAGACCGAGGCGCTTGGGCGGTCGGTCTCGTCTGCAAAAGCCCTGCTGGCAGAGCTAACAGAGCTTTTTGCAGATTTGACGAATTATAAAAATCTATCGCAGTAGGTGGCAAATTTGCGGGAGATATCTACATTAGAGGTTACAAAAGCTATAAAAGACCTGTGCTTGCAGGCAAACAGGGTACTTCGTCCCGACGTTCTTGAGGCTATCAGGGCAAGCCTTGGCTTTGAAGTATCGCCAACAGGCAAAGAGATCATGGAGCAGATAATTAAAAACGCGGGCCTTGCCGTAAGCGAGCAGCTTCCCATCTGCCAGGATACAGGCTATGTAGGGGTATTTATTGAGCTTGGACAGGATGTCTTGCTTAAAGGCGATCTCACCTTGGCGATAAACGAGGGAGTCAAAGAGGCCTACGATGAGGGGTACTTAAGAAAATCCATGGTCGCCTGCCCAATCTTTGAGCGCGAAAACACCGGGGACAACACACCTGCCTTTATAACTGTAGATACGGTGCCGGGAGACAAGATAAAAATAACCGTAATACCCAAGGGCGGCGGCACCGAGAACGCGTCCAGGCTTCAGATGCTTCCGGTCTCCGGCGGTGTCGAGGCGGTCAAGGAATTTGTGCTTGAGGCAGCCGAGGGAGCCGCCAAGTCATGCCCGCCGGTAATTGTGGGAGTCGGTATCGGCGCAAGCTTTGATAAAGTGGGGCTTCTTGCCAAAAAAGCCTTGTTGCGCTCGATCGCCGATAGCAATCCCGACCCGGAGCTTGCTGCTTTAGAGAATGAGCTTCTTGTAAGGATAAATAAATTAGGGATAGGCCCAGCGGGCCTTGGGGGAAGGATAACGGCGCTGGCTGTAAAAATCGAGGCCGCGCCGACACATATAGCCTGCCTTCCGGCAGCAGTCACATTTAACTGCCACGCCGCAAGACAAGCAGAAGCTATTATTTGAAATGGGTCTAAAATGCGGGCTCGCCAAGAGGCCAAAAAGCCAAAAGGGGCAGAGTAAGCCAATAGCCAAGTAGCCAATAGCCAATGAAAATGCCATTGCGAGGGAGCCGTAGGCGAGCGTGGCAATCCTAATAACATATCAAAATTCTTAAGGGACTTGGGGCTAGGGATGTAGGACTGATTTCATGCACTATAAAATACACACTCCATTAGATGACAACACAGTCGCAAAACTTAAAGCCGGCGATACCATAGAGATCACCGGCACGCTTTACACTGCCCGCGACCAGGCACATCAGCGCCTGGTTGAGTTAATACAGAAGGGACAGGCGCTCCCGTTTGGCCTAAAGGGGCAGATTCTATTCTACGCCGGCCCGGCACCCACTCCTCCTGGCAAGGTAATGGGCTCGGTTGGCCCGACAACGAGCTCACGTATGGACCTTTTTACGCCGGTTCTTCTTGCCTACGGCTTAAAAGGGATGATAGGGAAGGGCCCGCGCTCACCGGAGGTCAAAGCCGCTTTGATCAAATACAACGCGGTCTATTTTGCCGCAACCGGCGGTGTGGCCGCACTGCTCTCGTCCTACATAAAAAAGGCAGAGCTTTTTGCCTATCCCGAGCTTGGGCCCGAGGCGATATATAGACTTGAAGTAGAGAACTTCCCGGTTGTTGTTGCCATCGACGCGTGGGGCGGCGATCTCTACGATCAAAACAGAGAACTCTATAAAGAAGCTTAAGGCGGTCGATTTGCATGAGGGTGAGCCACAGGTGGTAGAGGCGGGCTTTACCAGGGAGAGGGCCGGATGAAAAAGGGTCTTTTTGTCACATTTGAGGGAATTGAGGGGAGCGGCAAGAGTACACAGATAATCCAGCTTGCCGATTATCTTAAAGCGAAGGGATACAACGTAATTGTGACGCGCGAGCCGGGCGGCACCTTGATAGGGAGCGCAATCCGCAAGATACTTCTCAACCCTGAGTTCTCCGGGATGGATTACCATACCGAGGTTTTGCTTTATGCGGCCGACAGGGCCCAGCATGTCGGCGAGGTGATTAGGCCAGCTCTTGAAAACGGGGATATGGTGATCAGCGATCGCTACATCGACTCATCGGTGGCCTACCAGCATTACGGCCGGGGCCTGCCGCTTGATTTTATACTGGATGTAAACGAGCGCGCCGTGCAGGGGCTAAAGCCCGACCTGACTTTTTTGCTCTCCGTCCCGGTCGCGTTAGGGCTAGAGAGGGCGACAAAGGTCGCGGCGGATAGAATTGAGCGCGAGTCGATTAAGTTTCACACGCGAGTCGAGTCGGGTTTTCAAGAGCTTGCCGCAAACGAGCCAAGCCGCTGGCGCATCATTGATAGCACGCGCTCGATTGATGAGGTACGCAAAGAGGTAGTAAGAGCAGTTGACGCACTCCTTGGGAAGTAGATAATAACTGATAGATCGCCGGTTGGTTAGGCACTTGAGTACAGATTTGGTGATTATGTGAACGATAACTCTCTCTGGTCCGGCATCGTCGGCCAGAAAGACGCGATAGATAAAATAATAAGCGCGCTTCGCTCCGGCGAGCCCGGCCACGCATGGCTCTTTATCGGCCCACGCGGTGTCGGCAAGTGGACAACCGCCAAAGTTATGGCCGCCGCGTTAAACTGCGAAGAAGAGGGCTGCGGGCGGTGTGTATCCTGCGGCAAGGTACTGCGCGAAATTCATCCCGATGTGTTTTTGATCGAGCCCGAGGGCAACTTCATTCTCATCGACCAGATAAGGCAACTTCTGCAATCCGTGGCACTTAAAAACTTCGAGGGCAGAACCAAAGTCATCGTCATCGACGAGGCTGAGCGCATGACCGCCGAGGCCGCCAACATCCTTCTAAAAACCCTTGAAGAGCCCCCACAAGATGTGGTTTTTGTCCTCGTCTCATCCAACCCGGAGGCAATTTTGCCCACAATTATCTCGCGATGTCGGATGGTACAATTTAAGTCGCTTCCGGCAAGTGAGATGATATCTTTCTTGGCCGGCAGGTATAATTTAAGCTACGATGAGGCGATCCTTGCAACCAAGCTCAGCGGGGGCATTCTGGGTACCGCGGTCTCGTTTGCAACCTCGGCCATAAAAAAAGAGCGGCGCAAGGCGATCCTAAAAGTTGTCCAGGGCCTCGACCGGTTTGATCTTGCCCGCCTTACTTTTGTTGCCGAGGATTTTGTAAGCGAGATAAAAAAGCCTCTAGCTGAGCTTAAAGACAAGCACAAGAAGGAGCTTAAAGAGCTTAAGGCACAGTTAAATCTAGGTGATATACCTTTACAGGTTAGGAGACGGATTGAGCAGCGCCAAAAGAGGGAGCTAAGCCGGGAGGAGCACCAGGGATTCGAGGATATACTAAATATCCTGGTTTCATGGTATCGCGATATTATCCTGCTAAAAGAGGCCGACAGGCAGGATTTGCTTACAAACCAGGACTGTATCCTGGCACTTAGAGAATATGTAGATCTCTTAACCAGCGAGGACGTATACAAATGCCTACAAATAATTGAGAAAACGAAACAGTATTTGCGATTTAATGTTAATATGCAATTAGCATTCGAAACAATGCTTTTTAAAATACATGATGTGATCGCTGTGCAAAACTCAGGCTACAATTACTAGAATTGTAGCCTTGAGCTAGGGTTCGTTAGATGTCATCCTGAGCGAAGTCGAAGGGTCTAAATAACATATCAAAAATGTTTGCCCACATCTCTAACCCACAAAGGGCTAGATAAGGGTAACTCAGAGCGGAGGTTCTGGCAGCAATGCCAATAGTTGTTGGAGTAGTATTCAAAAAGGCCGGTAAGGTCTATTACTTTGATCCCGATGGGATAGAACTAAAAAGCGGAGATAAGGTTGTCGTCAAGACCTCACGGGGAATGGAATTCGGCGAGATAGTCGCCTCACCGATGGAAGTTCCCGAGGAGGAAATCACATCGCCTTTAAAAAAGGTTGTGCGAAGAGCCTCTGGCGAGGATAAAGACCAGCTTGCGAGCAACAAGCAAAAAGAAGAAGAAGCCTGTAGAACCTGCGAGGAAAAAATAGCAAAGCATGGGCTTCCGATGAAGCTGATCGATGTCGAATACGTTTTTGATAGAAGCAAGATTATTTTCTACTTCACCGCCGACGGACGGGTCGATTTCCGGGAGCTGGTCAAAGACCTTGCGGCAATATTTAGGACAAGGATTGAGCTTCGCCAAATCGGTGTGCGCGACGAAGCGAAGATGGTCGGTGGGCTTGGCCCCTGCGGCCAGAGGCTTTGCTGTACTGTGTTTTTGGGGGACTTCGAGCCGGTATCTATCCGCATGGCCAAAGAGCAGGATCTTCCCTTAAACCCGCTTAAGATATCCGGCATCTGCGGAAGGCTCATGTGCTGCCTCAAATACGAACACGAAGTTTACCAGGATTTTAAGAAGCGTGCCCCAAAGAGGGGAACGAGAGTTACTACCGAGTGGGGCATCGCAAGAATCGTCGAGTTCAACGTGCCCAAAGAAGCTGTAATCGTCGAGCTTGAGTCGGGCCAGCGCGTCGAGATGTCTCTTGCCGAGGCCTTAAGCTGTAATTGCCAGGTGCCATGTTCACCCGAGGAATGCTGCGGAAATGGTGAGCACTCCAGAAACGGCAGCAAACCCGAGATAGAAGATATCGACGAAGACGCCGATTTTATACCAGATGTGGATGAGTAAAGCGGTATCTGAGCCGTCCTACTCATGTTAAAGTCTTAAGACTTTAACATATAATTTATTTTACTTAAAAGAGAAGCTGCATAGCTTCGATCAGCGGCCCACTTGCCAGAGCCTAAGCCATCCACGAAAGGTACAGAGCCTTTAGCGACCAAATTGTAGCGGGGGTCGGCGTAAGGAGTCTCCCACTCTGAATTATTAGCCGCTCGATTTAAAGGCAAAGTTGTGGCATAGGCTTTTAAGTGTTGTACAACTGCCCTTATGCCGATTTGCGGGTCATGAAAACTATTTCCGGCAACGCCACCACCTGTAGCACCGATACCGCCAAAGTTATATTGGCTTGGGGCTACGTCTCCGCCAAATTTTAGAAAGCCCGTCTCGTGCATCATCAGCGCAAAGGCAACGTCAGCTCTTACCCCCTCATAGTTGGCCTCGTTAATTGTGGTCTGTACAAAGTCTTGGATTGTGGGCACGTTGGTGCCCGCGTAAGGATAACTCGAATTATTTCGCTGGTAATAGGCAACCATTTGCTCTTTGGTGGCGCGGGCTTCCCCCATTATCGAGATTTGCGTTTCTGGCGTTTGGGCAGTTGAAGTTGTAACTTTTGAGCCAGGCGCTCGGGCAATCGAAGTTGCAGCTTGGGTGCTGGCCGGTTGGGAACCCACCAAAAAAAACAGGTTGGCTAGAAAAATCGCTCCCACGCTAAAGAGAAATAAGTTTTCTCGTTTTATCTTACTCATTTCTATGCCTCCCTTGCCTTTTCTATTGATTGCCAAACCCAACGCCCAAAAATTACTATGTAACCGTTATTTTGAACCACCTCCGCGCTTTTGATCTTCTTTGGCTTAACTACTGGTTGAGCTTTCGGTACGCTCTTCTGCGCAACTGGCTGCGGTGCGGGCTGTGGCGCAGGCGGAGCAACTGCTGGCGGAGCCGGCGGCGCGTTAAGTTGATTTAAAGCAGTTTGAATATCCGCCCTCATTTGATCAAATGTCTTGCCGTACTCAGCCAAATAGGCGTCGGGGTCCATATGATCTCCTCCGTACATATTGCTGATCATGTGATGTGAGTAAACCTGGTCGATATTCCAACCGTAACGCTTTAATGCATCGGCTACCAGCCAAACTGTGCGGTTATAAGTCTCGTTAAAGTAAGCAGGATCATGAACCGCCGGCTCAGCCATCTCTACGCCTAAAAACTTACGGTTGGGCACATACCCAACATGCCAAGCAACCTCATTCTCGGGGATCAGATGGATGATTTGCGTGTTATCTGTTAAGTAGTGAGCAGAAGCCGACGCGTATTGGCTGTCCCAGTAATCGTGAATTCTCTGCGCGGTAGCCCCTGGATCATCAGTTGAGTGGATTACAAAGCCCTGTGGGGAAAGTGCCGTGCCCGGCCGGTTATTGTGAATAAGTTCTTCGGTAATCGGATAACTCGCCGCGAAAACCTTTGTACCTAACCCAAAAGTAAGGGTAAGAACAAGCACAAAAAATATACTTATTAACCTCTTAAACAAAATCTAAAACCACCTTGCCTTTCATTTCTTCATTAAGACATTTGCCGCCGGTTCGCGTTATCGCAGTCAAGACTACCTACTCTTTCGAGTAGTTGTCAAGGCCTGAAATCTATTGGTTGAACCGTGCGCAGGATGAAAAATTCCAGCTAGAGAGGGTGAAAACCCTTCTGTTTTGGTATATATTGGTAATTTGATTACAAGCATCTTGAAGAAGTCCTTGTCTAAATCCTAAAGGCTCGGTGGGTAATACAACCTATAAGGGCAATACTGATAACAGTTGGTTAAGGACCGTTTGCAATAACGATAGGTAAGACTTCTACAGTGTTGATAGTTTGGTCACAGAAGACGAAAAATATGCTAAAATATACATCGCGCCACTGTAGCTCAGCAGGTAGAGCAGCTCACTCGTAATGAGCAGGCCAGCGGTTCGAATCCGCTCAGTGGCTCAGGTCAGAGGCCTAGAATTAGGGGTATTGGTTCTAGGCCTCTTGTTATGCAACACAGGGGGACGTTGTTTCCTCTGGGTCCCAAACTAAAAAGAAAAGGCGAGCGACTGAGAGAAATCATACAGGTGAAGTGAGTTGGGACCCGTAGGAAACAACGTCCCCCTGGCCCCCCGGCGTGGCATGGCGGCAAGAGGGACGCTGGTTTCCTGCGAGTCCTGGTTTGTTGATCTAATCGTCAGAGCATTCGAATCCGCTCAGTGGCTCCAGCTCAGGGGTGTCGAAGAAATCTGGCACCTTATTTTTATGCTTTCTGCCATTTTTAAGCTCGACTCTCGTAATCTTTACCTCCCAAGCGGTATAACCATTACGCTTAGCATTTAGAGGGGATTGAGGAACACCCCTTTTGTCTTTTTTCTTCTCGCAAATATGTGTAATATGCAACGAGCATGTTGTTGAGATATGCAATAAGCATATTGGTGAGGTGAAATATGAAGAGATTTATTTTTATCCTAACAATTATAGCGCTAACAATAAGCATTCCGTTGCAGCAGGTTGCCATTGCGGAGACGCTTAGTGCAAATGCACCTGCGGGATCGAATGTACCTGCAGCCCCTAGCGTATTAGCCGCATCGGCCATAGTTATCGACGCAAAAACCGGGGATGTGCTTTTTGAGAAAAATTCTAACGAAAAGCTTCCGATGGCGAGTACGACAAAGATTATGACCGCGCTGGTCGCACTCAAGCATGGAAATCTTGAAGATTCAGTCACGGTCAACGGTGATGTGGTTGGGCCGGGCTCGCTTGGTGGTATAGACCTTCGGCCGGGTGAGCATCTTTCGTTGAAAGATTTACTTTACGCGCTGTTGTTGCCGTCTGCAAACGACGCGGCGGTTGCGATAGCTGATCATATCGGCGGCTCCGTTGGTGGATTTGCGGACATGATGAATCAAGAAGCTGCTTCAATCGGGGCGACGAATACCCATTTTATAAACCCCCACGGCCTTGACGATCCCATGCACTACACAACCGCACACGACCTTGCGATTATCGCAAAAACTGCCTTGCAGAATCCAGTATTTGCACAGATTGTTTCAACCAATTCCTGGAATATAAGTCGTCCAAGCCTTGGGTTCTCCGAAACTGTTGAAGGCCATGATACCCTTTTATCGAGTTATCCTGGTGCAACCGGCGTTAAAACGGGGTATACGTCACGTGCCGGCAATTGTTTGGTGTCCTCGGCGACAAGGGGAGAGGTATCTCTAATAAGTGTGGTGCTTGGCGTAGATTGGCGGAAAGACCTGTTTAACCAATCTGCTGCATTACTTGATTACGGTTTTAGCCTTTACAAAACTAAGCCGCTTATCACAAAGGGAGTTATCTATAAAAAGATAACCTTGAAGGATGGTCGAGAAGTTGACCTGGTTGCTGCAGACGACCGGGTTGCCGTTGTGCCGGATTCTCTTCCGATAAGCACAGAAACATCCACGGCGACAGGTGTTCGTCTACCCTTAAAGAAAGGCACCATCCTTGGGAAGATTGCTGTTTACCAGGCCGGGCGAACCGTTGCGGCCTCAGATCTCATTGCAAATGAAGATATCAAACCGCTGCCTCAGAAACCGCCACATAAACCGTCACCCCCAAAACCGCTGCCCATAAGTCAACTTGCCGGCAACTGGTTCATGTGGCTTATCCGAAAGGTTGCGTAGCGTACTCCAACAAAATTCCTAAAACTACTGCGAATCGCTATAATATATGAGGATTAAGCAAGCAAGCGGTGGAGTTTTAAAACTCCACCGCAAGCCGGTAATCCTTCATGACGAAAATGGAGCAAGCTAAGTCTCTAACAGTGCATTTTAGAGAATAATTTCAGTGCTGTGAAGAATAGAGGGGGTAAAGCAGTACAAATGACGATTTCTAACGACGGAAAGACGGCGGGGGCGGAATTGGGTGAAGACGTAATCATCAGCACGTCCAATCTTCAGAAGACCTATGATGCAGGGGAAGTAAAAGTTAACGCTCTAAAGGGCATCGACTTTGATGTTCAAAGAGGCGAGATGGTTGCCGTTATGGGCCCGAGCGGTTGCGGCAAGACGACGCTTCTTAACTGTCTCTCAGGTATCGACGAGCCAACGGCAGGCGAAGTCGTAATCGACGGGAAATCTCTTTACAAAATGCGTGATGGCGCCCGCACCGAGTTTAGGGCTAACAGCATGGGGTTTATATTCCAGTTCTTTAACCTGCTTCCGGTTCTAAGCGTAGTTGAAAACGTAGAGTTGCCACTTTTGGTTGCCGGAGTAAAGCCGCGTGAAGCCCGCAAGAAAGCCTTGGCGATGGTTGACATGGCAGGTCTCTCGGGCCAAGGCGCAAAGCGCCCGGCAGAGCTCTCAGGTGGTCAGCAGCAAAGGGTTGCCATTGCAAGGGCTCTCGTAAATGAGCCGGCAATAGTGTGGTGCGACGAGCCGACAGGAAACTTAGATAGCGAAACGCAGAATGAGATCATGGACTTACTCTGTAAGCTAAATAAAGAAAAGGGCCAGGCGTTTGTCCTTGTAACCCACAGCGGTGAAGTTGGGGCGAGGGCAGATCGCGTCGTTAAAATGCGCGATGGTCTAATTGAAAAGCATGTGACGAATGGGGTGAAGAGCCGTGGAGAAGCTGTTCGGATTACCGATTAACAATGTTCTTTACGGCTCGCTCGGGGCGCTCGCAATCGGATTGCTGCTTCTTGCGATAGTGGCTCTGCGCAACCCGGTTCAATTTAAGATGGGCGTAAGAAATATCACCAGGCGCCCGGCACAGACAAGCCTGATCGTTCTTGGGCTTATGCTGGCAACGCTACTTATCTCGGCGGCTCTTGTAACCGGGGACACCATGAGCTACTCGATTAAAAAGACCGCTCTTGAGAGTCTCGGGAACACAGACGTTATTGTTAAAGTAAAAGGTGATGGAGAAAACGGCAGCCCGTTTGCAGCCGGCAAAGCTCAAGCAACAGATACATATTTTAGCAAAGACAAATATAGCAAAATTAAAGATGCTCTCTCGGGAAGTAAGTTGGTCGATGGAATCACGCCGGTTATCAGCGAGCAGCTTCCGGCAATCTCTCCGGATAGTCGCCAGAATGCGCCGAATGTGACTATCTTAGGTGTCGAGCACAGCTATACCAATGCAATGGGTGTACTAACTGACAAAGACGAGCACAAACTCGATACAGGCAAACTCGACAAAAATGAGTTGTACATAAACGCCAAGGCGTCCGATAAGCTATCAGCCAACAAAGGTGATGAGATACAGCTCTTCTACGGCACCCGTCCGCACACGGTTAAAGTTGCCGGAGTGTTTAAGGATGGCAGCCGACCATCAAGCGGGCCCGCCGCAGTCATGCAGATATCCGACCTTCAAACAATTACCGGCAAGGCAGATAAGTATAACGAGGTTCTAATATCCAACAAAGGTGATGAGATTGAGGGGGCCAAACTCTCCAAGGATGTCGTAAGCAAGATAAAGCCCGCCATTCAGAGCACCAAGCTCCAGGCGCAGGCCATCAAAGAGAAAGCACTAAAAGATGCAGAAGAAGCCGCCAGCACCTTTACGAGTGTATTCTTAGTGTTTGGCGAGTTCTCGATGGCGGCCGGTGTCATGCTCATCTTCTTGATATTCGTCATGCTTGCAGCCGAGAGAAGGTCAGAACTTGGCACGCTGAGAGCTCTTGGCTCAAAAAGGCGTGATATATTAAAGATCTTTGTGTTCGAGGGCACGGTCTATGCGGTACTTGCCGCTGCTGTTGGGGCGGTTCTTGGCCTTGGAGTCGGCTGGGGCATGGTAAAGGTCATGGCTAAGGCGTTTGCAAGCATGGATGCCTTTACCCTTGCTTACCACTTCAACCCAAAGAGCCTTGTCATCTCATATGCGATGGGTGTTGTTACCACATTTGTTGTGGTCGTTACCTCAGCTTGGAAGGCCGGGCGCGTAAACATCGTCCGCGCCATCCGCGATATCCCGGAGCCGAAAAAACAAGGCAGAACTATAAAGTCGCTTATTCTTGCAATTGCTCTGGTGATTATCGGAGCCATGATGATTCCCGCCGGTCTTAAGGCAAAGCAAGCCGCACCGTTTGACTTGGGCGTCTCTTTTATAATCGTCGGGCTGCCGCTACTGGCGCGCTATTTCCGCTTGCCCGAGAGAGCGGCGTTTACCATAGCAGGTATCGGCCTTCTGGCGTGGTGGCTCCAGCCGGAAGGCACTCTTCAGAAAATCATCCCTTCCATGCCCGAGCTTAAGTCGGGAATGGAGATGTTTTTCCTCTCCGGCATAGCGATTGTCGCCGGTGCAATCTGGGTGGTTATGTATAACTCGGACATTCTTCTCTCTGCGGTCGTCGCAATATTTGGGCGCGTAAAGGGAATGCCGCCGATGCTTAAAATTGCCGTGAACTATCCGATGAGGAATCGCTTTAGAACAGGCATGGCGCTTGCGATGTTTTCACTGATCATCTTTACGATGGTGTTTATGGGCACGCTTCTGCCCGCGTTTTTCTCGATTTACAACGACGTCGATAGGCTCTCGGGAGGATTTGATATCCAGGCCTCAACCGGTTATGCCAACCCGATAACCGATATCTCCAAGTCGCTCGATAAAAAAGTAAAGTATGTAGCCAAGGATGATTTTGAAGCGATAGGTAGTATGGCGATGACGGGGGCTGAACTGCGCCAGAAAGGTGCCAAAAGCAAGAAGTGGGTCTCGTATGCGGTCCAGGGTGTCGATGATGGCTATGCAAAAAATGTTAACTACCGGTTTGCGATGAGAAGCAGTGAATACAAAACCGACACGCAGGTCTGGAAGGCGCTTCGTAATAACAGGGGATATGCCGTAGTGTACGCAAGTCTTGTCCCAACCAAGGGCAACTACAACATGGGCGATAAAAAGCCCGACTTTATGCTAAGCGGTTTCTACCAGGAAGACAAGAAGATTCCCGCCAACACTTACATAGAAGTTAAAGACCCGGCTACGGGTAAGATAAGCAAGCTCAAAGTGATCGGCGTCCTTGAGACGTGGGCGTTTTATACCTACAACAGCGTTATCACATCACAAGATACACTCAAAGATATGGTAGTGATGCCTGTTGCTCCGACATCGTTCTGGTTCAAGGTAAAGGATGGCGTGGGTGTTGATAAGGCGGCCAAGTCGCTTGGCAAGGCGTTTTATGAGAATGGGATGAATACCACAATCACCGAGAACAGCATCCGCGACCAGATGCAGGCTCAGATGATGATTAACAACTTGCTACAATGGTTCATGGGCCTCGGGCTGGTGGTCGGTATCGCCGCGCTCGGCGTAATTGCGGCCCGCTCGGTTGTCGAGAGGCGCCAGCAGATCGGGATGCTAAGAGCGATCGGATTTAAGCGCGGCATGGTGCAAAGCACGTTTATCCTTGAATCATCATTTGTCGCCGTCCTCGGCATCGCAATAGGCTCGGTGCTGGGTTTAAGCCTCTGTTACAACGTGGTCGGGTTCCTCGCTAAAGAGATGCAGGGGCTTGAGTTTACATTGCAATGGCAGAGCGTGCTCGGGATCGCGGCCATATCATACATCGCCTCGCTTTTGACGACATACCTGCCGGCAAGGCAAGCATCGAAAGTGTACCCGGCAGAAGCGCTCAGGTATGAGTAATATGAACCAGCAACTCTTTTTTACTACAACCGCAAAAGGGGTTGGGCCGGTGCTCGCCGATGAAATGCGGGCACTCGGCTTACATAACGTAAAAGAAGAAACCGGCGGTGTTGGCTTTACCGGCACACTCGAAGATGCCTATAAAGCCAACCTCTGGCTTCGCACGGCAAACCGCGTGCTCATGCCGGTACTCAACTTCGATTGCAAATCCGAAGACGAACTCTATGGCGGCGTGCGCCAGATTGATTGGCGTACGTATCTCACCTCCGGGATGACCTTTGCAATCGATGCAAACGTGCGCGACTCCAACTTAAAGCATTCAAAGTATGCCGCACTTAAGGCTAAAGATGCGGTTGTCGACCAATTACGCGAGAAACTTGGCACCCGCCCAAATGTAAATCCAGAAAACCCCGATCTTCGGATAAACATCCACATCGTTAAAAACCTCTGTACGGTGAGCCTTGATACATCGGGTGAGAGTCTGCACAAGCGGGGATATCGGGTTGCGCAAGTTGCGGCCCCGCTAAAAGAGACGCTGGCCGCCGCCATCGTCGAGTACACGGATTGGGACATGAGAAGCCTGCTGATCGACCCCATGTGCGGCTCGGGAACTATTGTAATTGAGACTGCACTGAAGGCGGCAAACATTGCACCCGGTCTCTTACGTCGGGATAAATTTGGTTTTCAACGCTGGCTTGATTTTAATAAAGGTGCTTGGGATAGCCTTGCAAAAGAAGCGCAGGAAAAACGAAAAGATAAATTAGAGACCCGAATCTTTGGCTATGATATCTCAAGCAAGACGATAGAGGCGGCGCAGCTTAACACACGGGCGGCGTTTGTAAGCGACCTCATAACTTTCAAAAAGCAGGATATAGAGGCGTTGTCTCCGCCGCCAGGTCACGGCGTAATCATTTTAAACCCACCTTATGGCGAGCGACTTGGTCAGAAGAGAGAGCTTGAGCCTCTTTATAAAACAATCGGTGACGTCTTCAAGAGAAAGTGCAAGGGATATACGGGATATATCTTTACCGGCAACCTTGATCTTGCCAAACACATCGGCCTCAAAGCCTCAAGGCGCATCATCCTCTATAATGGCCCTATCGAGTCGAGGCTCTTAGAATTTGAATTATATTAGCTATCTATGCCTAGAAATAACCACTCAACTCACCAAAATTGGGGGTATTAAATGGCTAACAACATGCCGATTATTACCCCTAGGGGGTACTTGATAATATATTGACAATATTTTAATGGAGGCGGATATGTCGGTTAAGGATATGGTGTTTGGTTTAGTACCTAAATTAGATACTAAGAAAAAGGTTGAAGATGATAAGGATTGCTATAACGAGAGATCGTTGTTAGAAGGAATACCCGACCCTCTATTTGTCGCCGATAAGGACCTAAATATAACCTATTTCAACGATGCAGTTGCAAACCTCACCGGATACGCACCAGAGGAAGTAATCGGCAAAAAATGCCGCGATATATTTAAATCCAACATCTGCGACACCGGTTGCGCCATTAAAACTTGCATGCAGACAAAGAAAACCATCAAGGGCGCGGAGGTTGTAATTACGAGAAGAAACGGGGAACCGGTTACTATTTTGGCCAATGCCGCGCCGATTAGAGACAACGCGGGCAACATCGTGGGCGGCATGGAGACGATGCGCGATATCACAGAGGAGAAAAAGCGCGAGAAGATGATACATGAGGAAGCCGAACGTTCCCGCACCAAGATTTACGATGCGATATTTGCAACAGATACCGATCAAAACATAACGTATTTTAATGAGGCCGCAGAGAAGCTGACCGGTTACTCAAAGGCGGAGGCCGTCGGCAAAAAATGCCACGATATATTTAAATCCAACATCTGCCATACCGGTTGCGCCATAAAAGGGTACATAAAGAGCGGCGAGCCTATCATGGGTGCCGAGGTTCTCATAAAGGACCGCAACATGCGCGAGATACCGGTTATGGCAAGGGCTGATGTCATCCGTGACGAGAGCGGCGCTATCGTCGGCGGCATGGAGATTATCCGCGAAATAACCCAGGAAAAAGAGATGCTTGGGGAGATCCAATCGGTCTCCGAGAGGTTAAATGCCGCATTTCAGGAACTCACCGTCAACGTAGATCAGATTACGTCGGCCACATCCCAGATCGCTTCAGCCATCAGCCAAGTAGCACAGGGTGCAGCCGACCAGTCAAACACCGCGGCTAAGGCGGCGACCTCGGTCGAGTACGTCTCAAACGCAATAAACTCGGTGGTTGAGAGCGCCGAGAACCAGACCAAGAGTATCGCCGAGTTAACCAACGGTATCAACGACATTATTGAAGTCATCGACGATATTGCAAGCCAGACCAACTTGCTTGCGTTAAATGCCGCAATCGAGGCGGCAAGGGCCGGCGAGCACGGCAAGGGATTTGCCGTTGTTGCCGACGAGGTAAGAAAGCTTGCCGAGAGGTCTGCCGCAGCGACGGGTGAGATCGGCAACCTTATTAAAGAGATACAGGAGAAAATCGGAAGCATTACCGAGAGCAACGAGAGTAAGACCAAGGAGGTTGCCGGAGCAACAGCCGAAGTTGTAACCTCTGTGGATACCATTGCTGCAACTTCGCAGGAGTCGGCGGCTTCAGCCGAGGAGGTATCGGCTTCTGCCGAAGAACAAAGCGCGACGCTCCAAGAGATATCGGCTGCAGTGCAAAACCTGTCCGGCGTAGCAACCGAGCTGAACTCGTTGCTTGAAAATTATAAGATTGCTTAAGACCCTACGACCCGCAATATTAAACTCCGAATCATGGAACATGAAAAAGCCAGTTTTTACTGGCTTTTTCGTTTGAAATATGTCCCGGAAGTTATAATATAGATGAGGTGCTATGTCGAAGAAAGAACCTTCTCCTCAGAAAATTGGTTTTTTAATGTTTTTATCGGCCTTCTTATTGGGGCTGGTAATATTTTTTGTGTTCGGCTGGCTAGCCGGGCTTTTCTCACCCCATAAAAGGATAATTGACCTGCTGATCGGGTCCCCCGCAGGCTGGCTAGCCGTATTCGGCGCCACTTTGTTTATCTTCTCGCCCATCATCGGCCTAACGGTATGGGCGGTCGACCGCGCTTTTAGATCTGTGGCGGAGCAAAATAAGAAAAGCCAATAGCCAAGTAGCCAATAGCCAATGAAAATGCCATCTAAAACAAGGGGGACGCTGTTTCCTCTGCGTCCTAACTCATTTCATCTGCATACTTTACCTTGGTTTCTTGCCTTTTCTTATTAACGTATTAGTTTTTTATTAGTTTAGGACTCATAGGAAACAACGTCCCCTGCTTTTCAAGTTTGGCATGGGGCAGGGTTTTGATGAGGCCGGAAGCTGTTTAAATACTTCTAAGAGAGGTAAATATTTGCTAAAATATATTCGGTTCTCGTAGAAAGTTAAGGGTTAGGTTAGCAATTTTCTGCATTGTATTTCCTCTCTCTGTTCTCTCGAGTGGCCGGAAAAATGTTGGGTTTTAAATCCTAAGAAAGGAGCGGCTTTATGGCCACAAAACTCTATGTAGGAAATCTTTCCTACAACGTATCTGAAGATGAGCTAAAGGAGGTTTTTGCCTCAAAGGGCACGGTTGTCTCTGCCAATATCGTCACCGATAGGGATTCTGGAAGAAGCAGGGGCTTCGGCTTTGTCGAGATGGAAGACTCCGGCGCAGCGGAGAGCGCGATCGCTGAGCTTAACGGAAGTGAGTTCCGCGGCAGAAAAATGGTTGTAAACGAAGCAAAACCTCGTGAGGAAAGAGCACCGAGAGGCGGAGGATACCGCAGCAGCCTTAACCCGAACAGAAGGTTTTAAGGAGCAACCCTTGAGTAAGCTTCCGGACCAGAAAAGATTTGTCTTTCTTGGCGACGTAATGCTTGGGCGCGGCGTAAATGAGGTCATAAGAAAAGCTCCTACCGGTTATGCCTGGGGTAACACGCTAGAAATTATAAAATCCGCCGACTACTCGCTAATAAACCTGGAGTGCGCGCTTACCTACCATGAGAAGAATTGGGCTAAAACCCCGAAAGCGTATTATTTTAGGGCCGACCCCGGCGTGGCCATCGCTTGCCTCAGGGCGGCGGATATATCCTGCGCCTGCGTAGCCAACAACCACATCCTGGATTTTCAGGAGGAGGGATTGGTTGACACGCTTAATTTTCTAGACAAAGCCGGTATATGCCATGCGGGGGCGGGGAGGAACCTCTCCGAGGCAAGAGAGCCCGCCTACCGGACGACCGGCAATATCAGGGTTGGCCTGATTGCGTTTACGGATAATGAGCCCGCCTTTGCCGCAACACCGGACTTGCCCGGGGTAGAATACTTACCGGTGTATGCGGATACCGAGCCCTTCAACTCATTCCTTGAGGCGGTCTTTGAGGCGAAGCGCGCCTGCGATATCTTGATCGTCTCGGTGCACTGGGGGCCGAACATGGAATTTCGCCCGCCGATTGAGTTTCGTGAGGCGGCGCACAGAATGATCGCTGCCGGGGCGGATATCATCCATGGGCATAGTGCACACAACTTTCAGGGAATTGAGGTATACGAAGGCAAGCCCATATTTTATGCGACCGGTGATTTTATTGACGACTACGCAATCGACCCGATCTACCGAAACGACTGGACGTTTATCTTTGTCTTAAACATAAGTGGGATGGAGATGGACAGCATTGAGCTATACCCGGTCCACATATCTTTCGCCCAAGCCTTGCTTGCAAAAGGACCTGAGTCTACCTTGATTATGGATCGCATGGAGGCAATGTGCGGCGAACTCGGCACCAAGGTCACGCGCCAGAAAGATATGTTGACGATTCAGATAGCGGAGAGGGAGGTTAAGAGAGCAGTCTAATTCAGTGCCGCAAGTATCGCCTTTTTGATGTCGTTTATCTGCTCTTCGTCGGATAGCTTCTGCCCGAAGATATCCCAGACGTAAAACGCGTCGATTACCTTATCCACATTGGTTGATACTTTGGCCAGGTGGATATCGAGGTTTAAGTCGTGCATGACCCTGGTGATGGTGTAAAGAAGCCCGATCCTGTCCTGCGCGTGCACCTCGATTATGGTGTAAAAATCAGAAGAGGAGTTGTCTATATCAACCCTGGGTGGTTTCTTCAAGGCCTTTTTGGACTGGTAGCGATTGGCTTTCTCGGCGATACGGTAATCAAGCGCGATTTTTCCCTCCAGAGCCCGCTTGATGTCGCGGCTTATCTTATGCCACTTCTCGTTGCTTATCTCGTGCTCAAAATACCCTTCAACCTTAAATATATCAAGTGCAAAGCCATCGCTTCGAGTGTATATCTGGGCGCCCAGGATATTTATCCCGTGCAGGGCAAGCGCGCCGGATACTTTATAGAAAAGGCCGGGCTGGTCACCCGCTATAAGAATGATCTCGCGTATGCCTTCCCGCTGTTTTGTGACAATTGTTATGTTTTTATTTTTGTGTTTTCGCATTAACTCAAAATGCTCAACGATGTCCTCGCCGGATTGCGCAAGTAGATACGAGTGGGGCATATGGTCAAGGAACCGCCCCACCTCGTCCTCGCCGTACCTGGGGACGAGAGCCTGCCTTACCTTAGCGCTGGTCTTGCGGATGCGCTCGACGCTTTCCTTGTTCGTGTACTCGCCGCTTCTTATTATACGGATGACTTTGTAGAAGATCTCGCGCAGTAAGTTTTCCTTCCAGGTATCCCAGGCCTTAGGGCCGGTCGCCATGGAGTCGGCAACCGAGATAAGGTAAAGCATTTTAAGCCGCTCCTCATCGATAACTTTCTCCGCGAGGTCGATAATCTCATTTTCATCATCCAGGTCACGGCGCAGCGCAATATCTGATAATAGAAGGTGGTTTCCAACTAAAAAGCCGACCGTCTCGCAGTCTTTAGGGGGAAGGCCCATGCGCGCGCATATCTTCTTTGCGATTTTTTCTCCTTTCTCGCTGTGGCTTTTGCCAAGCCCCTTGCCGACGTCGTGCAACAGGGCCGCAAGAAAGAGCAGGTCTTTTTGCCTGACCTCTTCGTAAACCTGTTTTAAAAGAGGGTTTACCTTATCGTACCTGCCCGCGCCCATCTTCTGAATTTCGGCGATTGTTAAGAAGAGGTGCATGTCAACTGTGTAGAGGTGGTATGAGTCGTATTGCGGCAGGCAGCGCACATAGCTCCACTCAGGTATGTAGCGGGAGAGAACCCCGATATAGTCCATGACCTCAAGTACGGGAAGCGCCATCTCCCCTGAGCTTATGATTGCAAAGAAGTCATCCCTTATATTTTGCGTCCAGGCTGCCGGATTTTCGCTTTTCTCCAGGCCTTCTCTTATTATGCTAAGCCGCTTGTAGTCGATAGGGAGGCTCTCTTTTACGGCCCGCCGGAAAAGTTTCATCTCGGCACCGGGATGCTTGGTTATCTCTGCCGGGTTAGTAAGTGAAAGTTTTTTATTCTTAGCTGGTAGAAAATCGCTTTTAAGCTGCTCCCAGAATGACCTTGATATGAGCTCAATTGCGCTTGCATGGGTATAAAACGAGCGCATGAATTTTTCAATACCGGAGATGCCGTTTCCGTCCTTAAAGCCAAGCGCCTTTGCAATTTCTCCCTGGTGCTCGAAGAAGAGCCGGTCGTTTTCGCGCCCGGATATGTAATGTAGATGGTTCCTAACGAGAAGCAAAAATTCCAGGCCGTCCTCAAGGGCCCCGGTGTCAAAACCTGTTAGATAACCGCTTTTAACCAGTTCTTTTGGGGAGGAGTAGCCGAGTAGGCCCTTAGAAGCCCACATGATTGCGTGGATATCGCGAAGCCCGCCCTCGCCCTCTTTTATGTCGGGTTCAAGAAGATATGCAGCCTGGCCGTACTGCGCATGCCTGGCGGCGCCCTCCTTTAGGATATTTTGCAAAAAACGCCTGCCGCCCCTTGAGCGAGTCCGCTTTATTAAGCTGTCCTGCAGTTTATAAAAGAAGACGGGGTCGCCGGCTACCAGGCGGGTGTCGAGAAGCGCGGTTTGCAGCTCAAAGTTGGTTGATGCCTGGGACAGGCTTTCCTTGATCGTGCGCGTGCCGTGCCCGACCTGCAGCCCCAAATCCCAAAGGGGATAGAAGATTTTCTCGGAGACCTGGGTGATCAGCGCCTTGTCTTTTAAGTTATGTAGAACCATTAGGTCGATGTCGGAGAAGGGACAGAGCTCACGGCGCCCGTAGCTACCCAGGGCGATTATCGCGATGTCTTTTAAATCCGTGCTGATTTTTCGGCCATGATTGTCCAACGCCTTGTTATATAAATCCGTTATTATTGCATCGACTATATCAGAGTGACGCTTTGCAAATCTACGCCCAGACGGTTTTTTGAAATATTCCTCTTTTAATTTTTTAAGGCCATTAGCATATTTATCAGTTATTTCTTTAGAGCCTACCAAGTCAGTTCGCTCGCTTTATTAACTTTCATTCTAGACCGTATAATCTAGTCTCTAGTCTCTAGTCTCTAGATGGCGTCTTTCCCGCGCTCGCCGGTTCTAATCCTTATGACGTCCTCGGCCGGGAAGACAAAGATCTTGCCGTCTCCAATCTTACCGGTTCTCGCGGAGTTAAGTATCGTGTCTACGACCTGAGAGGCAAGATCGTCGTCAACCATGATTTCAAGTTTAACCTTCGGTACGAAATCGACCCGGTACTCGGCCCCACGGTATACTTCTGTGTGCCCCTTTTGCCGGCCAAAGCCTTTGACCTCGTACGCGGTAAGTCCCTGCACGCCGACTTTGCTTAAGGCGTTTTTAACATCATCCAACTTAAACGGCTTAATAATCGCTTCTATCTTCTTCAATTAATTATCCCCCTTACGGCAAGTTATCCGGTGCCAGGGGCGCTTCACCTGACACCGAGGGCATCTCGGATGGATATGCAGAAAAAGCGTTTGCGGTAACAAATCCTCCCGCGCTCCCGCCTAGCCCGGATAAATCATAGCCTACCTCGCTGTGTTGTGATAGATCAAGGCCGGTGATTTCGTCCTCTTCCTCAACTCTAACACCAAATAATTTATCGACAACTTTAAATATAACTAGACTTGCAACAAAAGAGAATCCCACAACGGCAAATACGCCAAGAGCTTGTATCCCAATTAGGGAAGAATTGCCGTGAATAAGGCCGTTTGCGCCGGCTGGGTTGATTGCAGTGGATGCAAGTAAACCGACCGAGAGCGTTCCCAGGATACCGCCCACGCCGTGCACCCCGACAACATCAAGCGAGTCGTCGTAGCCTAACTTAAACTTCAGTGAGATAGCATAGTAGCAAATCACTCCGGCAGCTAGCCCTATAAGAAGCGCAGCCGACGGGCTTACAAATCCGGCTGCCGGTGTAATCGTTGCGAGACCCGCTATTGCGCCGGTTGCCGCACCAAGAGTCGTGGGCTTTCCGCCCTTTAGCCACTCTACGATCATCCAACTTGTAACGGCTGCAGTTGCCGCAACCTGCGTGGTGACGAACGCATTAGCTGCAAGAGCCCCCGAGGCAAGGGCGCTTCCCGCGTTAAAACCAAACCAGCCGAACCACAGGATGCCGGTACCGATGATTGTGAGCGGTATGTTGTGCGGTATCATCGGCTCGGTACCGAACCCCTTGCGCTTGCCGACAAAAATGGCGGCGGCAAGGGCGGCGGCGCCCGAGCTTGCGTGCACTACAATTCCGCCGGCAAAGTCAAGTACACCAAGGTTGCGCAGCCATCCGCCGACACCCCAGACCCAGTGCGCAACAGGGATGTATACGATAACAAACCAGGCGATGATAAACAGCAGAAAAGACTTAAATTTCATGCGCTCGGCAAAAGCGCCCGTAATAAGGGCCGGTGTAATGATCGCAAACATCGCCTGAAAGATCATGAAGGCCTCATGTGGGATGGTGGGCGCGTAGGCCGTGTTTGGAGCTGCGCCTACACCTCTAAGCCCTATCCAGCTTAAATCTCCGATTAGATGAAACTTGTCCGGGCCGAAAGCCAGGCTGTAGCCAAAGAGCATCCATAAAACGTTTATAATGCCGATGATGATAAAGCTATGCATGATCGTGCCAAGAACGTTTTTGCTTCTTACCATGCCGCTGTAGAATAGGGCTAGGCCCGGGGTCATAAACAGCACCAGGGCGGCGGAAATGAGAATAAAGGCGGTATCGCCCGTGTTGATATTTTGCATGGTATCCCTCCATCTTTAAAACATGCAAATATTTGAGTTGTTAGGCCAAGTTTATGCACATTTTAAAGATACATTGTTACGTTTAAGTTACTTTGAAGTTAAATCTATGTAAAACCAGAGATTGGGGATTAAAAAAAGGCGGTGAAGGCCGCCTTTTTAAATGGATGGAGGGATAACCATCCAAGCCTATATCGCATCGTCGCCGTGCTCTCCGGTTCTTATCCGGATAGCATCATCAACTGTAAGGATAAATATCTTGCCATCGCCGATCTTGCCGGTTTTTGCAGCATCCATTATGGTATCTACTACTTGGGATGCCAGGCCGTCATCAACCAGAATCTCAAGCTTTACCTTCGGTACAAAATCAACCGTATATTCTGCTCCTCGGTAGACCTCCGTATGTCCCTTTTGCCGGCCAAATCCCTGCACCTCCGAGACGGTAAGACCATTAATTCCGATGGAGCTTAATGAGTCTTTTACTTCATCCAGCTTAAACGGCTTGATTATTGCTTCGATCTTCTTCATCCCGCATCAACTCCTATAACCGCTGCTTAATGGGTCTGACTGCATCGTGTAGCTGGGCTCGGAGCTGGGCGCCGGCTGGAAGACCGCACCGGGTGCACCATGCTCAAGGGTGCCGCCACCGATGCCGCCAAGCGCGTAGCCGGTCTCGCTATGCTGTGAGAGATCAAGGCCGGTAACCTCGTCCTCGTCGCTGACCCTAAGACCCATAATTGCGTCGATGACTTTTAGGATTACGAACGATGCCGCGAATGTGTAACCAATGGTTACGGCAACTGCTATAAGCTGCTTGCCTAAAAGTGCCGAATTTCCGTGGATAAGACCATTTGCGCCGGCTGAGTTGATTACGGTGGATGCAAACACGCCGGTTAAAAGTGCACCGATAATCCCGCCGACACCATGCACACCGACAACATCAAGTGAGTCGTCGTAACCAAGTCTGAACTTAAGTCCAACCGCCAGATAGCAGATAACGCCTGCGGCAAAGCCGATTACCATTGCTGCAATCGGGCCGACAAAGCCGGATGCCGGAGTTATCGCAACAAGGCCTGCGACCGCACCTGAGGCCGCACCAAGGGTTGTAGGTTTTCCGGTTTTAATCTTCTCGGCTAAAATCCAGCCCAGAGCCGCGGTGGCGGCTGCAATGTGCGTGACCACAAAAGCTACTGCGGCCAGACCGCCGGATGTAAGGGCGCTGCCCGCGTTAAAGCCAAACCAGCCAAACCACAGCATCGCTGCGCCAAGGATCGTCATCGGGAGGTTATGGGGGTGCATGGCCTCTCTCATAAACCCTTTGCGCTTACCGATGATAAGCACTGCGGCAAGTGCCGCAAAGGCCGCGTTGATATGAACAACGGTGCCGCCCGCAAAGTCAAGCGCGCCTAAATTTCTAATCCAACCGTCGACACCCCAGACCCAGTGTGCAACCGGGCTGTAGACAAGGGTCATCCAGGCTACCATGAAAACCAAAAACGAGCTGAACTTAATCCTCTCGGCAAACGCACCGGTAATAAGTGCCGGCGTGATGACCGCAAACATCATCTGAAAAGCCATAAATAAGATATGCGGTATGGTCGCCGCGTAATCGGCATTCGGAGCCATACCCACTCCTTTTAGGCCGATCCAGCTTAAATCGCCGATCAGATGAAACTTGTCGGGGCCAAAAGCTAAGCTATATCCATATAAGACCCAAACGATGGTGCCCACGCCGAGCATGATAAAGCTATGCATGATCGTGCCAAGGACATTCTTGCTTCTTACCATACCCCCGTAGAACAGAGCAAGGCCCGGGGTCATGAACATAACCAGAGCCGTTGCTACCAATACCCAAGCGGTATCGCCAGTATTGATGTGTTGCATTTTAAATCCCTCCATTTAAAATAAACCAAGTTTTTCAATGAATTTTCTGCCGGAATAAACTATTTGCAGCTGTGTTATTCCAGATAATAACCGCCCGGTGTTTCAGAAGGGTTTCAGCGAGGTTAAGTGTATGTTGCTGTTTGGTTACGGTGATGTTGCGCGGATGTTAAGGGGAGATTAAATTGGGGACCGGAGTCAAGGAAAAGCAATTAAAAGTTCAAAAATAAAAATGCAAAGCTTGTCCTGAGCGAAGTCGAACGGATTGCAATGCAAAGTTAAAAATTGTCTAACCTACAGGCAGATGCTCTGTCACAGTGATTTTGCATTTCATAAAGATATCTGGCTCGATGAATCGAGAAACTACCCAATTGCAAGAATCCCGTGTGCCATGCAAGCTGTGCAAGAGATGAGGGAAGGCCTCTCAAAACCGGGTTGCAGGAGCTGGTTTTAAACAACCTTTGAACTGCTCCAGTAAAGAGCCGGGGTGGTGAACGTCAGAGGTTCACGTCCGGTTCTGTGAGAGCGTGGGGGTGAGATTCCCCTTACGCCACTCGACTGAAATATAAAAATATATAAGTACTACTATTTTTCGTCTTTAATGGTGCTACGTGAGTAGCACCATTATATAAGCCGATATTTAGATTAGGGGCTTTTTTAAGAGTGGTGAGCAATCAGGGGGTGTATAGTTGACCAACCATAGCGGTTTCTACAAAGACCTTTTGGATAATATGTATGACGGCGTATATTTTGTAGATCGGCAAAGGAAGATCACCTACTGGAACAAAGGTGCTGAGAGGCTTACTGGCTATAAAGGGTCTAATGTACTAGGAAAAAGTTGCTCGGATAACGTTCTTGTCCATGTAGATGACAAAGGGAGTTGTCTTTGTAAAGGACGCTGTCCTTTATTGAGAACTATTAATGATAGAAAAGTACGCGAAACGGAAGTATACCTTCACCATAGGGATGGGTACAAGGTTCCGGTGCTTGTACGCACAGCTCCTGTATACGATGCGGAAGGAAAAATCATCGGAGCTGTTGAAGTCTTTAGCGATAATTCATCGAAAATTTCAGCTATCAAAAAGGTTGAAGAGCTTCAGGTAGTGGCCTACCTCGATCCATTAACGGGCATCGGGAACCGGCGGTACGCTGAGATGAATTTATATTCCAGGTTAGACGAATTGCGTAGGTACGGTTGGTCTTTTGGCGCTCTCTTAATAGATGTTGATAAATTCAAGGTGGTCAATGACGTATACGGGCATGATATCGGAGACGAAGTTTTGCGAATGATAGCCAAGACAACATTAGGCTGCTTGAGGTCGTTTGACTTTTTAGGTAGATGGGGTGGAGAAGAATTCCTCGTACTAGTCGTAAATGTGGATGAGAATCAGATTTATAATGTGGCAAATAAAATACGCCTTCTGGTGGAAAAATCCAGTTTTCCAATTGGCCGGCAAAGAATTCAAGCAACCGTTTCAATAGGTGCAACCCTTGCCAAACCAAGCGATACGGTAGATACGTTAGTAAAAAGAGCCGACCAGTTGATGTATTTAAGCAAGAACTCTGGTCGAAATACTATATCTGTTGGATAGTGTTCTTGCGGAAGGTACCCTGATAATCCTATGTGGAATATAAAGAAAATTATCGGGCCAATAGAGTCCTAAGTGGTCTTGCACTTCTTTATACCCCAGAGTGTGCTGGAAATTATCCGCTAAGTTAGAAATTTCAAACCACCATAGACCAGTTTTGCCGAATACCAGAAATAAAGTGATAAACATAAGGAAGCTAAATATTATCTTTATTCATACGCGCTGGCTTCTTGCGCGTACATGAACTATTTTACGGAGGGTAATGTAGATGGCGGTAAAGGAACGTGGTCTTGGCAGGTATTATGTAAATTTTAGCAGCGCTGTTCTTAGAAAAATATTCGTTACCGATTGCCGTAAGCGCGTATTAACTAAATTCTATCGGGCAGTAAGCAACTTTATCATCGATGCTCTCATAATTGCCGTGCTTTTCGCTTTGCTGGCTGGCACTTTGCAAATATTCATTCGCCTGCCGGTCGCTTTTTCAAAAGATTTTTTCTCACATGTATTTCATAGGTTGTTAAACGATGTTATGGTCATTTTTATCTTTGTCGAACTCTTTCGCGTTTTGCTTGGGTATTTTAAGGAAGAGCGGGTCAAGATAACCTACATTGCGGATGCAACACTAGTCTTTACTTTTAAAGAAATCTGGGTACGTTTCTCAGACCAGAGCTTTGAGCCAATAAAGATACTCGCTATGGGAGCAGCTATGCTAGTTGTTGTTATCGTACGGACGCTAGCCGTACTGTTTTCACCCGACCGAGCGAGGGAGTAATATCGCGTAGTATTTGTAAATAC
>CADDYS010000006.1 GCA_902810715.1 bacterium
AGTGGGTCGGGTGCTCGCAATGACGCCAAATATCATATGCAAGGTTGGCTTCTTTTTAAGGGGGCCTGGGCGTTTTGCCGAGGCCTGTTTGGTATGCTATAAGCATGCGAAGGCGATAAATACATGCAGCTAGAAAAAATACTAAGCGTAATTCAGAAAAACAAGAAATACAGCGAGTTGGTAAGCCGGATAGAAGAGGGGGGCGGGGCTGCGATATCGGTCGGCTCTGCCGCAAGGCCCTACCTTATTGCCGCGCTTTTTAAAAGCGTTGGTAAACCGATACTGGTTATCACTCCAAATACCGAGAAAGCCAGGCGTCTGGTTGAGGATTTGAAAGCATACTCAATCGAGGCCGGGCTTTTCCCCGAGGTTGAGACGATGCCGTACGACTCGCTCTCGCCAAGCGCCGAGTCAGTGGGAAGAAGGCTGTCCATTCTTGATGAGATGATATCGGGCCTTACCAAAGTGTGGGTTACCCCGATGCAGCCGGCCATGCGCATTATCGCACCGGCCAACGCCGGGCTGCACCATCCGCTAAGGCTTAAAGTGGGCGATGAGGCGGACCTGTATGACTTGGCCGAGGTATTAACCAAAATGGGGTATATACGCACTCCCCTGGTTGAGGGGCACGGGCAGTTTAGCATGCGGGGCGACATCATCGACATCTTTGCCTCCAATGCGCCAAGCCCCGTGCGGATTGAGTTCTTTGGCGACGAGGTCGAGTCGATCCGCGCTTTTAGTGTATCCAGCCAGCGATCAACATCCAATTTAAAAGAAGTTAAGATTTACGGTTGCCGTCAAGTATTACTGGATGAAAATACCGCCCAAAGAGCGGCCGGGCAGATTAAGGGTGAGTACCCCGACTACCTTGAGGAGGAGATCGGCAAGATAAAGGACCGGCAATACTTTGAGGGCATCGACAAGTACCTGCCTTTCTTTTACGAAGATGCCGCAACGATTTTAGATTACGTGCCCAAGGACGCATTTTTAGTTATCGACGAACCGGAGGAGGCGACCCAACTTGGGCGTCAGCATGTTTTGCAGCAGCAGTCTTATATAGAGCACCTGGTTCAGCACAAGGCGATAATCAAGCCCCCACGGCCGTATTTCAAAAAACCAGAAGAGATAATTAATAGCAGTGCAAAAATCGAGCTTTCCTCGATCGGTAAAAACGGAAGCCCGGCCAGGGGAACGGCAAGTTTTGCCGTGTCCCCCATACAGCCCATCGCCGGAAAAATCGAGCAGCTAAAAGATGTCATTAAGGATTATATGAAACTTGGGCTTAAAGTCATCATTACGTTACCCGATGAAAACCAGCTTGCAAGGATGGCGGGTATCCTTACCAAGGATAATATTGCTTACTCAACCCGAGATCGTGTAGGTAAAAAAGAAGTAAGCTTGATGGTCGGCGATTTAAGCGGTGGGTTCTCAAGCACCGATGTCGGCCTTGCCATAATATCCTCTGCAGATATATTCGGTCGCCGGGTTGCACAGCGCAAAATCCAACCTAAGGCAAAGGGCCGTGCAATCACCGATATCGCCGACTTAAAGATCGGCGATTACGTGGTACACAGCACGCATGGTATAGCGGTCTACGCCGGCCTGCAGCGAAGGGAAGTCGCCGGGGTTGTCCGCGATTACGCTGTCTTAGAGTACGCCGGGGGCGACCGGCTCTTTGTGCCGACCGATCAACTGGATCGCATCACAAAATTTATCGGGGCGGCCGGCGAGGTGCCGACAATATCCAGGCTCGGCGGTTCTGAGTGGCTAAAGGCCAAGAAGAAAGCCAGGGCCTCGGCGAAAAAAGTCGCCTATGACCTCTTATCCCTTTACGCCGAGCGGTCAAACACCAGGGGGTTTGCGTTCACGCCGGACTCCCCGTGGCAGAAGGAGCTTGAGGATTCCTTTGTCTACGAGGAAACGCCGGACCAGCTAACTGCGGTGGAAGACATCAAGCAAGACATGGAGATTCCCAAACCGATGGACAGGCTGATATGCGGCGACGTTGGCTACGGCAAAACCGAGGTTGCGGTACGCGCCGCCTTTAAGGCTATCGTTGACGGCAAGCAGGTAATGGTCCTGGTGCCGACAACGATTCTCGCGCAGCAGCACTTTGCCACATTTAGCGAGCGATTCTCCACATTTCCGGTAACTGTTGAGATGGTAAGTCGTTTTAGATCACGGGCCGGGCAGCAAGATATCATTGAGCGATTTAACGAAGGCAAGATTGATATCTTAATCGGGACCCACCGGCTGCTTCAATCCGATGTCAAGCCGTTTGATTTAGGCCTCGTTGTAATAGATGAGGAACAGCGCTTTGGGGTAAACGACAAAGAGAAACTTCGCAGTTTTAAAAAGAGCGTGGATGTTTTAACGCTTAGCGCAACCCCGATCCCGCGCACTCTTCAGATATCGCTTGCCGGCATCCGCGATATGTCGGTTATCGAGACCCCGCCGGAGGACCGCCACCCGATAATCACCCACGTGGGAAGATACAACGAGGAGATGATGGTGCAGGCGATAAGGCGAGAGCTTGGCCGCGGCGGGCAGGTTTACTTCGTCCACAACCGGGTTGGGACGATCACCCGCATTGCAAACCGCATCCAGGAACTCATTCCCGAGGCGCGTGTTGCAATTGCGCACGGGCAGATGGGCGAGCACCAGCTTGAAAAAGTAATGCTTGCCTTCTTGGATAGAAAATACGATGTCCTGGTCTGTACGACGATTATCGAGTCCGGCATCGATATCCCAACCGTAAACACGCTAATCGTTGATCGGGCCGAGATGCTCGGCCTCGCGCAGCTTTATCAACTGCGCGGAAGGGTGGGGCGGTCAGACCGGCGCGCGTACGCCTATTTCTTCTTCTCGCCGCAGAAACTTCTGACGGTGCAGGCGTTTGAGAGGCTAAAGACGATAAACGATTTTACCGATCTGGGTTCGGGAATGAAGATCGCGCTTCGCGACCTTGAGATAAGAGGCGCGGGCAATCTCCTCGGCGCGGAGCAGCACGGCCACATGTCGGCAGTCGGCTTTGAGCTTTACTGCCAGATGCTTCGCGAGGCTATCGACGAGTTTGAGGGCAAGCCGGCGGTTAAGCCGGTTGAGATAAAGATCGACCTTCCGGTGAACGCATACCTACCCGAGTCGTATATATCTGAGGAGAGTCTAAGAATCGAGGCGTACAAGCGCATTATCATGGCGCGAAGCATACAAGATACCGAGGAGATTTCGCTTGAGCTAAAAGACCGCTACGGGGAATATCCAGACCCGGTTATAAAACTCCTTGGGATTGCAAAGATCCGCCTGCTCGCTAAAGAGCTTGGTATAACCGAGATAGTCTATCAAAGCGGCCGCGTAAAAATATCGCCGGTTCAACTTGGTAAGCAGCAAGAGCTTATACTCAACACGTCGTACAACAACCTGATTTTTAAATCCGAGCGGCACTATCTTCTTATAACTAGGGCAGAGTCTGATAAAATAGTTGATTTTATGCTTACTTTGTTTGATGATATAATAAGTGCGCTCACTACGGGGGTAATGATAAGCCAGAAAGCGAGGTAATTAAATGAAACTTAGGAGGTACGGTATGGTGATTGCTTTAATTGCGGCAATTACCTTAACCGTTGCGGGGTGCTCGAAGGATCCCCTGGCTGCAACTATCAATGGAAAATCGATTACAGTAGCCGAAGTCGACAAACAGTTAGATCAGACATTAAAAGCATCGGGCCAGCAAAGTCAGGTTTTTGAAGGCCCGCAAGGAAAGCAGTTGAAAGATCAGTTTAGGATGCAGCTTCTTGATAGGATGGTCGACATCGAGATTATGACGCAAGAGGCTAATAAGCGCAGAATAAAGGTTACCGATAAAGATGTAGATGCAAAGTTGAAGCAGTTGATGAAGCAGCTTAATATCAAGGACGACAAGCAGCTTGATGATGCTTTAAAGCAAAGCGGTCTCACGAGGGACCAGATGAAAGACCAACTTCGCAAGGGTATCCTGAGAGATAAACTTGGCGAACAGGTCACAAAGGGTGTAAAGGTTACCGATAAAGAAGTTGAGAATTATTACAACACACACAAGAGCGAGTTTGCTACCAAAGACCGGATACATGCCGCCCACATACTCTTGCAAAAAGAAGAGGATGCAAAAAATGTGCTACAGCAGGTTCAGGGCGGCGGCGATTTTGCGGCGCTCGCCAAGCAGTATAACCCCGACAGCACCAAAAATACGGGCGGGGACCTATCCTGGATAAATAAAGACAGCCTGGATCCGGTATTTGCCGAGGCGGCTTGGAACCTTCAGCCCGGGCAAATAAACAGCCAGCCCATAAAAACGCAATTTGGCTATCATATAATCAAGTTGATCGATAAAAAGCTCGGCACTCAGAGGACGTTTGAGGAGGCAAAAGCCGACGCAAAGGAGAAGCTTCTGAAGCAGAAAAAGGCCGAGGTATGGCAGAAGTGGTTTAACGATATTAAGAAGAAGGCAGATGTTAAGAAGTATCTCACACCGCCTAAGACCGAGGCGCCAATTGTTCCGTCACCCGGCGGCGCCCAGGGCGGGGCTCAGGGTAGTAGCCCTAGCGGAACGGTACCGCAAGCAAGTAACTAGCTGCATATAGTAAAGATGGATTAACCTCAGGGCCGGGATAAACTCGGCCCTTTATGGTATCTTTATTCAACATGGGGGTGAAATTTTTTGTCAGACGAGTATACCTGCAAACAACTTGTTGAAATCATGGCAAAACTGCGGGGGCCGCAGGGGTGCCCCTGGGATAAAGAACAAACGCACAAAAGCCTTGAGCGATACCTCATCGAAGAAGCTTACGAAATAATCGATACAATAGAGAACGAAGACCCAAATCATCTTAAAGAAGAATTAGGAGACCTCCTTTTGCAAATCGTCTTTCATACTCAACTCGCATCTGAAGCGGGACAGTTTGATATACACGACGTGCTAGAGGGTATCATTACAAAACTTATAAGACGCCACCCGCACGTTTTTGGCGAAGTCGAGGTGACCTCGACCCAGGATGTGTTGGTAAATTGGGAAGAAATAAAGAAGCAGGAGAAAGAGGAGGTATCCGCAATAGCGGGAATCCCTAAATCGCTTCCCGCGCTTATCTATGCATACAAACTCCAAAGCAAAGCGGCAAGGGTCGGCTTTGACTGGGAAGAGGTCGGAGGAGCTCTTGATAAGATAACCGAAGAGGTTGAAGAACTTAAATCCGCCCGTGAAGGACAGGGGCAGGTCGAGGAGGAAGTCGGAGATCTTCTTTTTGCCGTCGTAAACGTGGCGCGCCATTTAGATATAGACCCTGAGCTTGCGCTGAAAAGCACCGGCAATAAATTTGAGAGCCGGTTTAGGTATATGGAAGACAAAGCCCAGAAAAAGGGCCTTAATTTAGCCGATATGAGCCTGGAAGAGAAGGATAAACTCTGGGATGAGGCGAAAGAAGTAGGAAAGAGGTAGGAGGATATATGAGCGTAATCGATAGGGTTATTGGAAGAGAAATCTTAGATTCAAGGGGAAATCCAACTGTTGAAGTCGATGTAATTCTTGAGGATGGGACTATTGGTAGGGCTGTGGTGCCGTCCGGCGCATCAACCGGTATTTACGAGGCGCTTGAGCTAAGAGACGGAGACACCGGCCGCTATATGGGAAAAGGTGTCCAACAGGCGGTTGATAACGTAAACGACGTAATAGGACCGGAGCTTATGGGGATGGACGCCGTCGAGCAAAGGCTGATCGACATGGAGATGCTTGACCTTGACGGCACGGAGAACAAGAGCCGCCTCGGTGCGAACGCCATCCTGGGAGTGTCCTTAGCGGTTGCAAAGGCCGCAGCGAATTTTCTAGACCTGCCGCTTTACCGCTATATCGGTGGGACCAACGCGCACCTTATTCCGGTGCCGATGATGAATATCTTAAACGGGGGCGTGCATGCAGATAACAACATAGACTTCCAAGAGTTTATGATCGTGCCGGCGGGGGCGCAGAATTTTAGCGATGCCTTGCAGATGGGCGCGGAGATTTATCACAACCTTAAGAAAGTCTTAAAAGCCAAAAAGCTCAACACCGCGGTCGGCGACGAAGGCGGCTTTGCGCCAAACCTTGCGTCCAACGAAGACGCGATAAGGGAGCTTATGTTGGCGATTGAAGAGGCCGGTTACGTGCCGGGCAAGGAGGTCTTTATCATGCTTGACCCGGCGGCAAGCGAGTTTTACAAAGATGGAAAGTATGTCCTCGAAGGCGAGGGCCGCACGCTTACCCCATCCGAGATGGTCGCCTACTACGCCGAACTAACCGAGAAGTACCCGATCATCTCGATTGAGGACGGCATGTCCCAGGACGATTGGGATGGCTGGAAGGAGCTAACCGAGAAGATCGGCGATAGAGTCCAGATAGTTGGCGACGACCTTTTTGTAACCAATGTAAAAAGGCTTGAGACCGGTATAAAGACCGGCACCGCCAACTCCATCCTGATAAAGCTAAACCAGATTGGGTCGCTCTCCGAGACGCTCGACACGATAGAGATGGCCCAGAAGGCAAATTACACGACCGTTATATCGCACCGCTCGGGCGAGACCTGCGATACCACGATCGCCGACTTGGCGGTTGCGGTAAACGCGGGCCAGATAAAAACAGGGGCCCTGGCGCGAAGCGATCGCGTATCTAAGTACAACCAACTCTTACGCATAGAGGAGGAGCTTGGCCCAACCGCTAACTATCCGGGTCTAAAAGCGTTTTATAGTATAAAACGGTAAAATTATTGCCCTCATTACTTGCTATCATGCTGTGAGCTGTCAGCTGAGAGCTGTGAGCTAATTTGGAGGTTTTTTAATTGAGGCACGCAAAGATCGTTTGTACGATCGGCCCGGCAAGCCGGGACATAGAAATAATGAGGCAGTTGCTCGATGCGGGCATGGACGTCGTGCGCGTAAACATGGCGCACGGCAGCCATGGCGAACACAAACTAACCATATCCAACACCAGGCAACTCGAAGCCGAGAGCGGCAAGCCGATAGCCGTCTTGATGGATCTCGCCGGCCCCAAACTTAGAATAGGCGATATCGAGGGCGACGAGGTTATCCTGAACGAGGGCGACGAGTTTGTCGTCACAACCAAATCGATACCTGGGACAAAAGAGATCGTCTCAATCAACTACCCCGAGTTTCCAAGAGACGTAAAGCCCGGCGATACAATCCTGATCGATGAGGGCCTTATTATCCTTGAGGTCGTCAAGGTCCACAAGGAGGATGTCGTCACAAAGGTAATTGAGGGCGGGCCGCTTGTCTCGCGGCGCGGGGTCCACCTGCCGGGCGTCAAAGTAAGTATTTCTCCGCTATCGGATAAAGACAGGCAAGACCTTGCCTTTGGGCTGGGGCAGGGTGTTGACTGGGTGGGACTTTCCTTCGTGAGAAACGCCGATGACGTAAAGATGCTAAAGGGGATGATCCTGGATACAGGCAGCAAGGCTAAGACAATCGCAAAGATTGAAAAGCAAGAGGCCGTAAAAGACATCGACAGCATAATCGAGGTGGCGGACGGCATCATGGTTGCCCGTGGCGACCTCGGCATTGAGATGCCCACCGAAGATGTTCCTATAGTCCAGAAGATGATAATCAATAAGTGTATAATCGCGGGCAAACCGGTTATAACCGCAACGCAGATGCTTGACTCGATGATTAGAAACCCGCGCCCGACAAGGGCCGAAGTAAGCGATGTCGCAAACGCTGTTCTTGACGGAACCGACGCGCTCATGCTTTCCGGCGAGACGGCTATGGGTAGGTTCCCGGTCGAGAGCGCAAATATGATGGCAAGAACAATCCTGGCAGCCGAGGCTACCCTAACCTACTGTGTTGATAGGGCAAATAAGAGCAGGATGCGCCTTACCACAACCGAAGCGATAAGCAAGGCGACATGTGAGATAGCCGCCGCGCTTCAGGCAAGCGCGATAATTACCTCTACGCAATCCGGTACCACCGCAAGGCAAGTTGCGAAACACCGGCCGTCGCCGCCGATAATTGCGGTCAGCCCAAGTGAAGAAATCGTGCGCCAGCTTGAGCTTACCTGGGGTGTTATACCGCTTAAGGCAGGCCCCAGCATAAACCTTGATAACATGTTTGACATAGCGGTCGAGGCCCCGCTTAAGGCGGGCTTGATAGAAAAGGGCGACAAAGTCGTTATCACAGCCGGCGTACTGGTAAACGTACCTGGCACGACAAACTTGATTAAGGTCCATAGAGTCTAGCGAATTACCATCTTTCCTTTACCAACCGGTTGTAATATTATATATGATGTGGGAATAGCGGTAAAAATCAGGCTGATTTTTACCGCCAAAACAACAGATGTAGCAGAAGATATGGCACAAAACGCAAAACAAAGTCGTAGAAAAGGTCGAACAACCGGTCAAAAAAAGGGCCAAAGGACGAGCCAAAAAAAGGCCGCCAGCGTCAGCGTCTTAAGGCCCAAGCCAAAGAAGCGGACAAAGGTTAAATATGGCCGTGTGCTCATGCTCGGCCTTGTCATCTATTTTATAATATGGGCTGTTTATCCGGCCACTTTTCGTGTAAAGCAGGGCAGGGAGTTAGATAAGCTTAAAAAGCAGCTTGGGTACATTGACAAACAAAACACGGATATCCAGAAGGAAGTAGATTACTTAAACTCGGATGAGTATGTGGAGCAAAGGGCAAGGTCGCTTGGCTTATCTAAAGCTGATGAGGAAGTAATCGTAGTCATCCCCCCGGATTCAAAAGACTCAAGGGGCGCAAAAATCCCTAAAAATCCCGATAAACCACTAAAGAAGGAAGAAAACAAAGCCGAAAAAAAGGGTGAAAATAAGCCGGCAGCTTCCTTATGGGATAGAATTACAGGCTTTTTCTCAAGCAGATTTTAGTTGCAAATATCACGACACTTGACATATTCCCCGTTAAAATGGGAAAATTTGCTTAATAAAAAGAAAGGAGTTTTTGCACAAAACCGCATGTCTTTAGAAATTGGAACGGTTGTCGAAGGAAAGGTTGTAAAGACCACGAACTTCGGCGCATTCGTCGAACTGGTCGGAGGTCAAACGGGCCTCATCCATATCTCCGAGATTGCACACTCTTACGTTAAAGACGTCAAGGATTTCCTACGCGAGAACGACTCAGTCACCGCAAAAGTTGTAGCAATTAAGCCCGATGGCAAGATCGATCTTTCTCTCAAGCAATTGGAAGGGCCAAAAGAGGAAGCTAAAACCTATGCATATGATAAGGTAGCCTCCTCACCGAGGAGCTCTAACAGCGATTCTTTTGAGAAAATGATGAAAAACTTCCTCCGCTCAAGCGAAGAAAAACTAGGAGACCTTAAGAGACACATTGAAGGCAAACGCAATTAGCAAAGGCGGCCTTTAGACTCTTAAAAATAAAGTTTTCCAAGAAAGTATCCTAAAGGATTATATCCGCGCGGGTGCTTTTTTGTTTTTATTGAGAATGAGCGATAGTATGAATGTGAAGAGATAAAGAACATCGAATGTAAGGAGCGCTACAGATAAAATGATTGTTGGAGCGGTAGACATCGGGACTAACTCGGTCAGGCTTATAATCACCGAGAGAAAGGATGGCCATTGGCATGACCTTATCCGCACAGTCGAGATCACCCGTCTGGGAGAGGGAGTGGATAAGACCCGCACCATCAAGCCCGAGGCGATGCAGAGGACTATTGCTGTTCTTGCCCATTATAAGGAGCTTATGGAGAAGCACCATGTAGAAAAGTCAAAGGTGGTTTCAACCAGCGCCATGCGTGATGCAAAAAACGCTTCGGATTTTAAGGAGTTAGTTAAAGGGCGACTTGGTCTGGATATTGAGGTTATCTCGGGGGAAGAGGAGGGCCGCCTTACCTTTGCCGGGGCGGTTGGCCAGGATAGTTTGTCGCCCAAAGGGGAAGTTGCGCTCGTCGTTGATGTCGGCGGCGGGAGTACCGAGTATATCTACGGCAAGGAGACGGAAATCTACGGTGCAACCAGCCTTAATATCGGCTCGGTTCGCTTAACCGAGCAGTTCTTAAAACACGACCCACCGACCGCCACCGAGCTTTTATCCGCAAGGCAGACCATAAGAGAGGCGGCCGGGCCGGTCTTCAAAAAAGTTGCCGATGCCAACCCGGGCGTGATGGTTGCGGTTGCCGGCACCGCCACCCAGCTTTCCGCCGTCTACTACGGTATCGAGCCGTACGACCCGGAGAAAATCCACGGCTCTAAGCTAACGCTCACTGAACTACAAGAATTAATTCAAAAACTTGCATCAATATCTACCGAGGAGCGAAAAAAACTAAAGGGCATGCATCCCCAAAGGGCAGATGTCATTATCGGCGGCGCATTGATACTCGAGGAGACTCTCGATGAGTTATGCTTCAACGAGATGATTATAAGCGAAAAAGACATCCTCGACGGGCTTATATACTCAATAGCAGATAACCGGTAAATCGGTGACCGGGATATTATAGCTGCCCGATTCATCGGGCCAAATAAGCTCCATAAATGGAGCAACTACACCGCCTGCTCTCACCTTGACTTTGTGCAGCGTACCCGGTAAATTTAATTAGGATTTCATGCCAATAAGCTTGCGAAAACAGAATAAATGCCCGAGTGGCGGAATAGGCAGACGCAGCGGACTTAAAATCCGCCGGCCTTTTGGCCGTGCCGGTTCGACTCCGGCCTCGGGCACCACACCTGGCACCACACCGCACTTGGCGTGTAAATTGAAAAAATGGCGTATAAGTGACGTGAAAGATATGGCGCGTATTTTCAGATTTTGGCGTGCAAGTGGCACGATTATTTTTTAGCACAATGTCATGATTAGCTAAAAAATGTCATGAATAATGTCACGATTTACGACATGATTGGGTAGTCGAGCACGCTCAGTTATGTCGAATCAACTTCTCTAGCTGCTCAAACGCTTTCATGATATTGTTTGAATAGTGACTTGCCTGGTCACAGCAGTTTAGCAGGCTAAATACAAAATGCACCAGGTTTTTGTTCTGGTGCATTTGTGCTTTTGGGAGCCAAACTTCTAACGACCCTTAAAAATCGTGATAGGTGCCAATGATAGGTGATGATAGGTGCCAGATAGGTGCCAGGCTTGAAAGATTGAAAGATTGCAAGATTGCATAATGCGCTGATCTTGCAATCTTTCAAGCCTGGCACCACACCCATGGCACCACACCACCACACCCCAACCAAAAGCACGCGTGACGGTGCACTAGGCGCAGACTCGAGTTAAGATGTTGCCGCTATCCTTGCTCAAGCCCTAAAACTTTTTCCCTATAAAGTTCATGGATTATGCTGCTGTCGAATTTGCGAAAGGCCTCAAGCATCTGATCGCGTTCGTTCTGGCTGAAGTACTCCATAGATAGAGGAAAGAAGTGCTTGTCCTCTTTCTCGATATGCGCGGGATAAAACGTACTAAGTATGCTCATTGTTCTATTGATGTCTGCCAAAGCCTCGCCGCTTCCCTGCCCATATCGCTCCTTGGCCTCAAGAAGTTCTTTGACAATCCCTCGTACGAAGGCGTGTTCCCGTATTAGCTCCTCCATCATGGCCCTGTGTTCAGGTAAGAGCGGCTTCGCCTCTAGCTCACCAAAAAGAATATGCTCTTCCTTTCCATGATGGCAGAAATCGGTATAGACCCTAAAGAAATCGACGGCGATCTCAATAAACCTTTGGTCTACCTTCTTGGTCGCCTGTATTCTTGAAAGCTCACGCTGAAGTAGAGGTATCATTCGTTCTATAAGCCTGTGCTCTGACATCAATTGCCCGGTTGGCGCCATGTAAATATCTCCTTTTAACATGTATTTACCCTTTTGCTGTAAACTATATTAATCCCCCAACCATCGGCACCTCGCAGGCCCGATTATTCTTATGTAAGCACATCTGGTTTTTATTAAGGTTTCGCTCAACTCTTATGACAATCTTCTCCAAAATTACGAAGTAATAGGTTTAAAACAGTAAGACTAAGGAAAAATTACTAAATCGAAGGCCAATAGAGAGCAGAAGGGCAGATGTAAAAGGGGAGATTAGGCTGGGGCTAAAGAAACTAATTTATTTAACAGCTGATATATTGCTCGTTGGTGTTGCCTGGCTTCTTGCGTTTCTACTCCGTTTCGGCGTGTATATACCTGTTGAGTACATTCAAGTGTTTTTATTATTAACGCCGCTTGCGATTGCCATAAAGATCATCGTATTTTACATCTCAGGTTTCTATGGCCAGCTCTGGACGTATGCAAGCCTAAAAGAAGGGTTGAGATTGCTGTATGGGATAACCGTAGCCTCACTTATTATTTTAGCGGTGCTCTTTTTCACCCAGCAAAGTGATTTTCCTAGAGCAGTAATTGTTATCGATTGGCTCTTGACCTTATTCCTGGTAGGGGGGAGCTACTTCTTTATCCGGGCTAAGAAAGATATTTTTTCTTTAACCCCAAGGGGTGTAAAGCAGAAAAAAATAATTATTGTTGGGGCGGGGGAAGCCGGCAGCATGCTGGTAAAGCAGATGCAACGCAGTCCCGGGAAAGGATACAAACCGATAGCAATTCTAGATGATGACCTATCAAAGACTGGCTTAATGATTCATGGGGTTAGAGTAGTTGGAAGCAGCAGGTCTATCCCAGCGATTATTGCCGACTACCCGGCCGATGAGATAGTTTTAGCAATCCCATCCGCTTCGCGAGAGGAAAGAAGACGTATTGCCATTGAGTGCAGAGACCTTGGCATTCCCTGTAAGACAGTGCCAGACATTACTGAGCTGGTGGACGATGAGATAAGCATCTCCCAGATAAGAGATATAGACCCAAAAGAGTTGTTAGGTCGAAAAGAGACAAATATTGATCTCAAAGACACCGTAGATCGCTACAGAGGCAAAACCGTCCTCATTACTGGGGCGGCGGGCTCTATAGGCTCTGAACTCTGCCGCCAGATAGTTGATCTTGAACCAGAGAGGGTGGTTGCGACCGATATCTCGGAGAACGGGCTCTATCATCTTGAAGAGGAGATGATCTCCTGGCTAAACGGTAGTAGCAAGGTGACCTTCAACGTCCGGGTTATGGATGTTAGGGATAACCATGCGGTTGAAAGAATCCTTAAGACGTATAAGCCGGAGGCCATCTTTCATGCAGCGGCCTACAAGCATGTGCCTATGATGGAAAGACACCCCATTGAGGCCATGGAAAATAACTTCTTAGGTACCCGCGTTATGATAGAGGCTGCCAGGCGGCACAATTCTGAGAGGTTTGTCCTTATCTCTACCGACAAGGCTGTTAATCCAACAAGCATTATGGGCCTATCAAAGCGACTTGCCGAGCAATCCGTTAAAGTAGCGGCAAGCGAGAGCGGCAGTACTAAATTTATGGCTGTAAGATTTGGAAATGTTCTTGGCAGCAACGGAAGTGTTATTCCCAAGTTTAAGCGACAGATTAGTAGTGGAGGGCCCATAACTGTTACCCACCCCGATATTACCAGGTACTTTATGACCATACATGAGGCCGTATATCTCGTTATTCAAGCGGCCGCAATGGGCAATGGCGGGGAGATATTTCTGCTTAATATGGGAGAGCCGGTGCGAATAGTTGACCTGGCCCGGAGTATGATCAGGCTCTCCGGTCTGGAGCCGGAAAAAGATATACCGGTAGAATTTACCGGCCTCAGGCCGGGTGAAAAGCTCTATGAGGAATTGTACGGGCAAGATGAGGCGATTAACAAGACACAGCATCCCCAGATATTTGAGGTATGCAGTGCTTGCAATGAGATGTTGCTCGTCGAGATGTTAAGTGAATTGGAGACTGTTGTAACTAAAGGGGACGGACTTAACTTTTCCAATTTTTTGAGCCGGAACTATCTTGCCCCGGCCGCTTAAAAGTCATTTATAAAAGGAGTATCGGATGAGGGATTTCTACAAAGGCAAGAGAATTCTCGTTACCGGCGCTGCCGGGACTGTCGGAAAAGAAGTGGTTAGACAACTCTACTCCTTCGCACCTTTAGAGCTTCGCCTTATGGATAACAATGAGTCGGAGATGTTCTTTCTTGCAGAAGAGTATAGAGACCAGGATATCTTCTGCTTCCTTGGAGATGTTAGAGATAGAGACAAGGTTGAAAAACTCTCAAAAGGAATCGATATCATTATCCACTCTGCTGCTTTTAAGCATGTACAGCTCTCCGAATACAACCCATTTGATGTGGTGCAGACAAACATAATCGGGGTTGAAAATATCATCCACGCGGCAACGGCATGCAACGTAAAGCGCGTTCTCTTTACAAGCAGCGACAAAGCGGTCAATCCAACCAACGTTATGGGCACCTCAAAACTTATGGGAGAGCGGCTTATCACCGCTGCCAATGCAGTGCGAAATGGTAGCGACACCATCTTTAGCAGCACACGGTTTGGTAATGTGATAGGTTCCAGAGGCTCGGTCGTCCCACTCTTTATGAAGCAGATTAAAAACGGTGGGCCCGTTACCTTAACCGACGAGAAGATGACACGCTTTGTTATGATTATAGAAGAGGCAGCCAGGTTAGTACTAAAGTCGGCGACAATTGCCCGGGGCGGGGAAGTATTTGTCACCAAGATGCCGGTAGTTAAAATCCCTGATCTAGCTGAGGCAATGATAGAGCTTCTTGCCCCAAAATATGGCTACAGCCCCCCAGATATTGGCATCGTTGAGATAGGCGCTAAGCCCGGTGAAAAGCTCTATGAAGAGCTTATGAATGAGGAAGAGGTCCATCGCTCTATGGAGCTCAAGGACATGTTTGTCATCACACCGGCCTTTAGGTCCATTTATGAATCTATAACATACCTGTACCCAGATGTCGTCCCTGAAAAGGTGCAAAGATCGTATGTTTCTGCCAACGAGGAGTCGATGGATAAGGAATCCATCAAGCAATACCTAATTGAGAACAAGGTCATCGAGAGCGTTGAGGATATCCTATTGGAGGTGGCTTGAGGATGAGGGTTTTGGTACTGGGGGCCGACGGGTATCTAGGTTGGCCAACGTGTATGTACTTTTCCAGGCGGGGCCATGATGTTATAGGGGTGGACAATTACTTCAGGAGAAGTGCCGCAACTGAGCTTGATTGTGAGCCTCTAATTCCGGTCCCAAATCTTATGCAGAGAGCAAGGGTATGGCAGGAGATGACCGGCAAGGATATGGATATCCACATTGGAGATGTCACCGATTACCCCTTTCTTAAAAGCATATTTAAGGATTATAGGCCAGATGTTGTCGTTCATTATGCGGAACAGCCTTCCGCCCCTTACTCAATGATAGACCATGATAAAGCAGCTTTCACTGTGAGAAATAACCTCATCAGCACTCTTAATGTTGCCTATGCAGTACAAGAGGTCGCGCCGGAGTGCCATATCGTAAAACTTGGCACTATGGGCGAGTATGGTACTCCCGATATCGATATAGAGGAGGGCTTTATAGAGATAGAGCATAAAGGCCGCAAGGACAGATTTCTTTTCCCAAGGCAGGCAAGCTCTCTTTACCATACCACTAAGATCCAGGACACTGACATGCTCTGGTTCTATATCAGGACATGGGGCATAAGAGCAACGGACCTCATGCAGGGCCCCGTATATGGAGTCTCTACCGAAGAGGCAGATATTAATCTTTCTCTTATGCCTCACTTTAACTACGATGAGATATTTGGCACCGTCTTAAACAGATTTGTGGTCCAGGCAGTAGCAGGCCATCCCTTAACCATATACGGCAAGGGGGATCAGATAAGGGGATATTTAAACATCAAAGACACTTTAGCCTGTGTGTATCTTTCTGCCATGAACCCGGCGGAGCCAGGCGAGTTCAGGATATTTAATCAAGTTACAGAGACGTTTTCTGTAAATGAGCTTGCTAAGAAAGTAAAGAGAGTTGGGGAGAGCCTTGGCTACAAGATAGAGGTTAGGAACTACGAAAACCCGAGAGTGGAGAAGGAAGAACATTACTACAACCCGAAATATACCGGTCTTCTTGAGCTTGGACTAAAGCCCCACTACCTCACCGATGAGGTTCTTGGAGAGATGTTTAGGATTGTTGAGGAGTATAAACACAATATATACGATCACAAGATATTTAGGGGGATTAAGTGGCAGCAAGAGAGTTGCGAAGAAAAATTCAACCATCAACCAGCGAAGCTACACAAGTTCATTCGGGTTTGAGAGCAATTCCTTTCCGGGGATTATCATTACGTCATAACATTTCCTGGACGCTGGTTGGAAATTTAGTCTATGCTGGCTGCAATGGTGGAATGCTTGTTACCCTTGCCAAACTTGGGAACCCGGTGATGGTTGGTCAACTTGCACTTGCGCTTGCTGTTACTACACCGGTGTTCACGTTCTCCAACCTGCAATTGAGCAATATCCAGGCCACCGATGCAAGATACGAGTATCTTTTCGGTGATTACCTAGGGTTAAGGATCATCACGACGGTGCTCGCACTTCTAGTTACTCTGGGAACTACCCTGTTAGTTAAGTATCACCCAGAGACGACACTTATCATCATGGTTGTAGGTATAACAAGGGCGTTCGCTTCCATAAGTGATGTATATTACGGGCTTCTTCAGCAACATGAGCGGATGGATCGCATTGCTAAATCAATGATAATCGAGGGTCTCTTATCACTAATAATGCTAGGTGCTGGAGTGTATTTTACTGGCAGTATGCTATGGGGCGTTATCGGATCAGCAACCGCCCAGGTATTGGTTCTCGTTGGCTACGACATTCGAAGCGGCTCATTGGTCCTGAAAACCATGGCGAGAACATCGGGAGACGAGTCAATTAGTAGAGCTGATCCAGCAATAGAATTGCGGCCACACTGGTCGATAGAGGCGCTGTGGAAACTAGCATGGCTAGCCTTGCCACTGGGTTTTGTGGCGATGCTGAGCTCTCTCTATACCAACATCCCTCGCTATTTTATAGAGCATTACTTGGGTGAACGAGAGTTAGGTATATTTGCCGCCATGGCATACCTGATTATAGGGGGGAGTACTGTGGCAAATGCGCTGGGGCAATCGACCAGGCCACGGTTAGCTAAATACTATGCAGCGGGCAATAGCAAGGCATTCCGCACGCTTCTCCTCAAGTTAGTAGGCGTTGGTATTCTACTAGGTACCGTGGGCGTGTTAGCCGCTTTGATTGCTGGCCGGGAGATACTAATCCTCCTTTATAGGCCTGAGTATGCTAATCACGCGAGCGTTCTTATCTGGCTAATGGTCGCTGCGGGGATTGGCTATGTGGGTAGCTCTCTTGGCAATGGGATTCTTGCAACCAGGGCATTTAGTCGATATATCATTCCCCACCTGGTAGTAGTTGCAGGTATTATCGGATTCTCAGCACTTCTAATTCCTGCTTATGGTCTTATTGGTGCTGCGTGGGCTTTGTGTGCAGTTAGTTTAGTAGGTCTTGTCGCAATTATCGTTATCCTAAAAACCATGAGGAGGCAAGCAATAACCTTATCCTAGGAGGTACTATGTGTGATCAATCCTGTATCAGGTTTGGGCAAGATTACTTTACAGAAGATATAGTCAGAAGGAAAGCTGTCATTGAGGTAGGCTCTCGCAACGTTAATGGTTCGCTTCGTCCTGTCATTGAGAACCTTAATCCGCAAAGTTATTTAGGGGTTGACCTAGAGGAAGGTTTGGGAGTGGATGAAATCTGCGATGCAGGCAAACTGGTTGAACACTTCGGTTCTGAGGCGTTTGATTTATTAATATCAACATTTTTAGTAGAGCACGTATGCGACTGGCGCAAAGTCATTAGCAACTTTAAGCATATTTTAAAACCGAACGGTACACTGTTAGTATCCACAGCATCGAAAGATTTTCCGTATCATGGTTACCCTTTTGATTACTGGAGGTATGAGCTGGATGATTTGCAGATAATCTTTTCTGATTTTATTGTTGAGGTGCTTGAGGAAGATATCTCTAAGCAGCTCGTCTATATCATTGCAAGAAAACCGCCTATTTTTGAGGAAAAGGATCTGTCAGATTACCAGCTTTACTCCATTATTAGAGGAGTTCGCATACCAAAAATTCTTACTAAAGATATCGTGCTGTTTAAGATCAAGCATCCTTCTCTTGGACTGCGGAAAATTACAGCCATTGTAGCCCGGTGGCTGCCAATACCAGTTAAGCATGCCATAAAACGGCTTTTGGTTATTTTTGGAACGGGTCTTACTTAAAATGTGGGTATGATTGGTGACCGTGCTGATAAATGACTTAAGTGGTTCTTTATGCTGGCAATGGATGAATGAGAAGCTAGTGCAAAGTTACTTTGTAATCATCACAGTTTCTGTTGAAAGGACGAGGCCATGATAGATGCGCTGAGCGATAACGCAATCCGTGCTAGTTCTTGTTCTGATTGCTATCTATGCGGTACACAGGGCAAAATTCTTTACCGGGGTTTAAGTGATCGCCTTTTTGGATCACCGGGGGAATGGAATTTGAAAACATGCTCGAATCCTGAATGCCGACTGGTGTGGCTAGACCCGATGCCGCTGAAAGAAGATATCGGCAAGGCTTATAAGACCTATTTTACACATGGGAAAAACAAATCCAATAGCCAAGATAAAGACTTAAAGGAAGCTATCTTGGCTAACTTAGGAAAAATTTATAGAGCAATGTTGCGGGCAACGCCGCTTTATTATGAACGCAAGAAGCGATCTTTGATGTACCTGGATAAATTAACACCTGGTAGGCTGCTTGACGTGGGCTGTGGAAATGGTGATCAACTCGTCCAAGCACGCGCCCTAGGCTGGAAGGTAGAAGGCCAGGAGATTGACCCGAAAGCAGCTGAATATGCCCGCAATGTTCATGGTCTTACGGTGCATCTAGGCACTTTGGAGGAGCTAGCATTTCCAGATGCAACGTTTGATGCAATTATTGTAAGTCACGTTATCGAGCACGTGCATGATCCAATAGGGCTTCTTAAAGAATGCTATCGAATATTAAAACCTAACGGCTCATTGTTTGTGTTTACACCAAATATTGAAAGTTTTGGTCACAGGTACTTTAAATCGTATTGGTATGCCCTTGACCCGCCAAGACATCTGTATCTTTTTTCCATGAGTTCTCTCCGTATATGTGCTAAAAGAGCAGGATACGGATCGATTAATATTTGGACCGCCTTACCTTACAAACCAGGCATATTTCTTGCTAGTCAGGATATTCAGGTGAAGGGTATGCACGAGATAGGTGAGCCTAAACGGCCATCTCTGCTTAGGTTTATCCAAGCATCTGGGTTACAGTTTTGGGAGTTATTTCTTAGATTTTGGATTCCTAAAGTTGGTGAAGAGTTAGTGTTAAGAGCAATTAAATGAAGGTAACGAGCATAAAAGGGCAAATTCAATATGCGCCAAGCATACATAACATATGTGCCGTCATTGTTACCTATCATCCAGGCATGGATTTTTTAGAAAGAGTCAAATGCATTAACCATCAAGTTGGTAAGGTAGTTATAGTTGATAACCACTCTTCGGAATCTTGCCTACAAATGATGAGAAAACTACCTACTGAAATGGGAGCGCATTTAATTTTAAACGAAGAAAATTTGGGGGTTGCGGCTGCTTTAAATCAGGGAATTCAGTATGCAATTGATCTTGGTTATACCTGGGTCTTAACAATGGATCAAGATACCTTTGCCTATCCGACAATGGTTCGGAATTTGATTACGGCATATAACGATTGCCCGTTTAGAGAAAAAGTAGGGATGGTTGGTTCAAGTTATCATGAAGGAAATACAGGCAAGGTTATGCCAGTTGGGAAGGATAATGGTAGGCGGCCCTGGCTAGAGGTTAGAGGGGTTATAACTTCTGGAAGCCTGATACCCGTTCCAGTTTTTGAGAGGGTTGGCCCATTCCGGGAAGATTTTTTTATTGATCTTATAGATACTGAATACTGCCATAGGCTTAGGTTGGCAGGGTATAAGCTTATCATCACCCCAAGAATCAGTATGCAGCATTTTATTGGAAACCGTAGCAAGATCAGGACTCTTTCATCAAATACCATTACGCAAAATACCATTATGCCGCTTAATTATCCACCATTTCGGAGTTACTACATAACAAGGAACACGTTATTGTTGGCATGCAAATCTGACTTTTGGAAAGAGTCTAGGTGGGCGGTGGGTATGCTCAGGTTTCTTATTAGGTATTGGTTAATGACAGTCTTATTTGAGGACAATAAACTGACAAAAATAAAATACATTGGTCTAGGAATTACTCATAGTTTGATTTCTAAGCGAGGAAAATTAAGATGTGTAAGCCATTAATTTTAATAAGTTGTGTTCGGATTGATCTACAAATAGATTCAAATTTATATACCGGACCTTTTGCAATTAGAATAGGGGTAAAGCAAGGATGAGCTACAAGGCAACTACCATAAATAAGGCAATAAGCTATTTTATACTGGCATTTGTCTTCGTTTCGCTTATTTTCCGGTATCAGCTAAGGATGCCGAATGCTGGCTACTATGCCACCCTGGCTAATTTATTATTGGCGGCTATTACCTTAGGCTTTGCTTTAAAGGTTCTTATCAACAAAAAAAATATTCATGTAAAAAGTAAATTAGATATTCCTTTTGCCCTTTTTTCGATAGCAATTTTTATTGGTCTTATAAACGGTTATTTTAGATTCGGCATTACACAGGATTATCTAAATGATGCTAGGTACTTTTATCCATTCCTCCTATTTTTTATTGTAACTTCCACAAGCGAAATATACATGGATGTCCGTAAGTTCACAAAAAAAATGATTACTCTTCTATTATTATCTAGCTTAATCGTTGCTACTTACACAATTTTTGCCTCACTTCTTCATTTCGACCATCCTCTAGATATATCTAGTCCTTGGGATTTAAAGTTGATTGAACTCGAGGGATTTACGAGGGTTGCTACCCTAGCCCCAGAAGGAATTTTATTAATAACGCCTTGCGTTATTTTCGGCCTTCTGCATGTAAAGAAGCTGTCTCTTGTTAAAGGTTGTTTTTTACTAGCTCTCAACATGCTAGCGCTAGTAGTTACTTTTACTAGACTATTGGTGGTGGGTGTAGTAATATCAATAATCCTATACTTCATTATAGTGGCACTTAAAGGACATATATCTGCGATAGCTAAGGTTCTCTTAGCGATATCGCTAGTTTTTGTATTCACTCAAGCCTTTTTCTCTCACTATGGCGCTTTTGCGGGCAACCTAGTTATGTTACGCTTTGAACCTCTTTTTAATGCACAATCCGTATACGATATAGGTTCTGCAGAACACAGAATAGAAGAATCAAAAGCTTTTTTAAATGTATTTCAAGAGAGTCCCTCTCTAGGGACCGGCTTAGGGACCACTGTTACTTTTTATTCAACGATATTTCACGGATATGTAAAAAGAGGCAATTGGCACAACGCGTATTCAATGCTGCTCGGTAAATTAGGGCTGCTAGGATTCTTAAGTTTTATATTGATACTTATTAGCCTTTTTAGCGAGAGCATTTTTGTTTTCAGAAAAAGTCAAGACCTAAATTCTAAACTCTTCGCTATAGTTTCTATCGTAATCATAGCAAGTTTAACGATAACAAGTTTTGGCGAGAGCGACTTAATTAGCTTAGACCTAACCCCTTTTTTTATAGTCCTGGCCGGATTAATTGGCCTTTATGCTTCAAAGCTTAGAGCAAGCGAAGAGGTGGGCCATGGCCTTTAGGCTAAGCATAATAATCGTTAACTGGAACACACTCAAATTATTAGATAACTGTCTTAACTCTATCACCTTTAGCCAGACCAGCTTTTCTACTGAAACTATTGTTGTGGATAATGCATCCACGGATGGCAGCGTCGAAATAGTAAAGACAAAATACCCGTGGATCAAACTAATAAAAAATAAGGAAAACGTTGGGTTTGCAAGGGCAAATAACCAGGGCTTTAAGGAGAGTAGCGGCAGACATGTGATGTTTTTAAACAGCGATACAATAGTTAAGCCTCATGCTATTGATAGGGTAATTGAATTTATGGATTCTTGCCCAGGTGCAGACATTGCTGGCCCAAAGCTTCTAAACGAAGATGGAAGCTTACAGATATCGGCCTTTAAGCTCCCTACTTTGTTTAATTCTATCGGCGATCTGATATTCGGTTTCTTTAATAGTCCTCTTTCAAGCAGGTTTACCTCTAAGTACGGTCGCTATGATAGAGAAATTCAGGTAGGGTGGGTATCCGGCGCATGTCTGGTCGCAAAAAGAGAGGCAATAGAAAAAATTGGCGGTTGGGATGAGACCTTTTTCATGTATTCCGAGGACGTAGTAATGGGCATTAAAGCCAAGCAGTACGGCTTAAAAACATTCTTCTTTCCAGGGGCTGAGGTAATCCACCTAAGGAATAAAAGCAGTAATATTCCCCAAAAGAGGATTATGCAAATCTATGAAAGCAGGATAAAACTCAGGCGAGAGTATTTCAATGGCTCTTCGTTTCTTATGTATTTGTTGTTAATTGGCTTAATCGCTTTTGGTAGAGCAATGATTTATTCAGTGAAGTTCTTACTTCAAAAATCGGTTGGTAGAGAGGCGTCATTTGCGCGAGAAAGGGTATCAATATATATAGAGGTCTTTTCCCTTCACATCAAATCAGTATTCGGGGGATAGAATGAGTGAAAATGGTTTAAAGGTTTTGGACAGAAAGCACTTGAGTGATTCAGTTTGCGTTATAGTCGGTACTCGACCAGGCATTATTAAAATGAGCCCCATCATTAAGGAGTTAAGCTGGCGACAGGTTCCTTCTTTTACGCTTCATACCGGACAGCATTACTCTTACGAAATGGATAAGAAATTTTTTGAAGATTTAGGGTTACCAAAACCCCTATACCACTTACCGCAATGTAAACCTGGAAGTCTTCATGGAGAACAAACGGCTAATATGCTATCAGGGATCGAATCTGTACTTATTGAGGCGAAGCCAAGATTGGTGTTAGTTTGCGGTGATGCTAACACAAATTTAGCAGGCGCGCTCGCGGCAAGAAAGCTACAGATAGAAGTAGGACACGTAGAGTCTGGCTTGAGAAGTAACGATTGGCGTATGCCAGAAGAGCACAATAGAGTAATAATAGATCATATTTCTGATTATTTATTTGCCCCAACGCCAAGAGCAAGACAAAATCTCGCCGATGACAATGTAAAAGGAAAAATATATTTAACAGGTAACACCATAGTTGATGCCTTGATTCAGCACGTAGAAATAGCTGAGAACAAGAGCGCCATCATGAAGACTCTATCTTTGCCTAAAAACGGTTACATATTAACCACCATACATAGAGAAGAGAACGTTGACCATATAGATACTTTAACAGAAATCATTAAGGGCCTGGAATTGATTGGGGGCAATCTCGATTTCCCAATAGTGCTTCCAGTTCACCCAAGAACAAAGAAGCGATTTAGTGATTTTAATCAGTGGAGTAAATTGGCGGGCATCCAGAACCTTACTATTATCGATCCTGTTGGATATCTCGATTTCTTGATTCTCTTAAGAAATGCAGCATTAGTCCTAACCGATAGTGGTGGAATTCAAGAAGAAAGTTGTATTCTCCATACACCCTGCGTGACTCTACGAGAAAATACAGAACGACAAGAAACCGTATACGTAAAATCAAATACCATTGCTGGGACAAAGCCAGAGAGAATACTAAATGCGGTGGAAAGGTCTCTGGAAAAGGAGGCAGATTGGCCTAACCCATTTGGAGATGGTAGGGCAGCAAAAAGAATTATCGATGTTTCGGTCGGCATACCTGTAACCGAGTGGGCCTCTGCCCTTGATAATAAGATGAGGCTATTGTAAAGCATGAGAATTATAATACTAAACCATTTTGAGAGATTTAGCCCGAGGGTCACCCTAGAAACAACTTCTCTCAGGCAAAATGGTCATAATTTGACCGTTTTAAGCTGGTGCAGAAATTCGGATAGGCATGCCGGGTTGGAGGATCAACTGAATGGTCTACCTGTGAAATGGGTCACAGTAAGATCAACAAAAGCTTCCTCACGATTGTTGCTATCTCTTCCAAAGTTATACGAAAATATCTGGCGGTTTTTAAAAGAGGAGGAGTTTGATGTGATTCATTGCACCCACCTCTTTTTGCTTCCCATCGCAGTATTTGTAGCTAAAAAAAAGAAATGTAAGGTCGTATATGATGCGTATGAAAGACATGCGGTTGATCTTGCAGATTACTACTTCCCATTCTTAAAAACCTGGATAGCAAAGTTAATTGAATTAGCAGAGAATCTCTTCGTTCGGCATGTCGATGGTGTACTGACAATATCATCCGCCGGTGAAGTGCTTGAGAAAAGATATAGGAAATTATGTAGGAATGTTGAGGTTATCTATAACGTCCCATCGCTGAGGTCTTCGACAAGGAATTCTAAGAAGAAAGATCTAGAAAAGAAGTATCGTGGGCGGTATTTGTTGTCATATGTTGGGGGCCTTATAAAGGGAAAGGGGTTGTTCCGGCTCATTGACATGCTGGATGCTATCAGGCTGAGATATTCTGAAGTACTGCTCCTATTAATAGGAGAATTCGATTCTTTGCAGGAGATGGAGGAGTTTTTCAGCCGTATTAAGAAAAGAGCGCTTGATGAGTATGTTGAAGTACTACCCTATTTACAATACGATGATATGCTTGACTATTTGGAACTCTCTCGTATTGGTCTTGCATTACATCAACAGCAGGCTAGATTTAAGCTTGTTGGGAAGGGAGCGGGACGTAAATTCTTTACATATATGCAAGCAGGAGTGCCGGTTATATCTACCAACTTTGGGGAGATTGCCAAAGTTATTGAAGAGGAAAAATGCGGGGTTTTAATAGATACAACGTCAGTGCAAGAAATTGTAGAAGCTGTAACTTTCCTCTTAAAGAACAAAGATATCGCAAAAAAAATGGGGGAGAATGGCAAGGCGGCTATTCTAGAAAAATATAATTGGGAGATAGAAGAAAAAAAGTTGAATCGAGTGTATGAAAAGCTTGTGCAGAATAGTAAAGGTACTCAGGCGGATGATCAGATGGAATTCGATAGGCTAAGCACTGCATAGTTTGTCTCTATATTGCGAAAAATTGGAGGGAGTATATCTATGGATAAATTGAGAATTGGCATAATAGGCTGCGGTAAACAGGCAGAGAAACACATCTACTCCCTCAAGAAGATACCTTATGTGGAGACGGTTCTAAGTGATATCCAACCTCTGGCTGCGAAGAGATTAGCAGAAAAGACAGGTTCTATATGGGTGGATCACCCAGATGAAATATACACTGATGATTCAATCAGGTCAGTCGTAATATGTACACCTACTCCAACACATGTTTCTCTTATTGAAAAGACTATCGCCCGCGGGATGGATGTATTCTGCGAAAAACCCCTTTGTGATACTCCAGAAGAGGCTAAACGTTTACAAAACCTTCCCTCTCAGTCCGAACAAGTTATTCTTATAGGTTATGTATATAGGTATGTGCCAATTTTTGAAGAAGGCTTTAGGCTTTTCCGTGAGCAGACAATTGATGGTGAGAGCCTTGTTATGGGAAAGCCAGTAAGCGCCTACTTCAGGCTAGGTGGACGTGGTGGCCATCAGGTGTGGAAGCATATGAGAGGTTCTGGGGGAGGGGCTATTAATGAAATGTTGGTCCATATGTTAGACCTTGCCAACTGGTATTTTGGGCCTTTCAAAGATATTGAAGTAATATCTTGCAGTTTAAGATGTCCTGCAAGGATGATAAATGGAGAGATGGTCGAGGTAAATGCTGAAGATTTCATCCTTGTAAAATGCACGGGAGGAAATGGATTAGAAATTTTTTGTCAGGCAGACCTTATTTCTCCTGCTTTTGTTCAGTATGTGGAGGTTCAGACAGAGAAAGGAACCTTTATGGGATCGATTCAATCGGATATGCCTTCCTATATCTTTCTAAAAGAGGGTAGCGGTGGATATAGTGCAGGAAAGACAGAGCTTAGATTTGGTCAAAGGAATGTCTTTGATATGCAGATGTTGCATTTTGTTTATTGCATATTGAAGAGGGGGCTACCGGATAAAAACAGGGTTGAAGATTCTTTGCAATTGATAGAAGTGATAAGGGAGATCAGGAATCAGGCTGATTTGAAGCTGATAAGTGGTAAACAGGGGGTCATTACTTATGATACATATGGCAGAGATTAAGTTAATGGAAAGGGAGATAGAGGCTGCCGTAAGGGTATTAAGATCAGGCGAATTGCGTCAGGGAAAGGAATGTGAAAGGTTCGAGGCAGAGTTTGCAGAGAAGGTGGGTTCAAGATACGCTGTTACATGCGCAAACGGGACAGCCGCGCTCCACCTGTCCTATATGACAATTTTGGAGCCTGGTGATGAAGTGCTCGTTCCTTCCTTTACCTTTTTCGCAACCTGCAGCATGGTCGTAATGGCTCAAGGAAAACCTGTGTTCTGCGATATCGATCCAGAAACCTTTCTTATAGATCTAAAGGATGCAGAGAAAAAAATTACTTCAAAGACCCGGGCGATAGTACCGGTCCATTTATTTGGGAATCCTTGCGATATTGACCGTATTGTTACATTTGCTAAGAAACATAACCTGAAAATAGTCTGGGATGCAGCCCAAGCCCACGGTGCTACCTACAAAGGTAAGGATGTAGGTGCCTTTGATGAGCTTGTTTGTTATTCTTTTTATCCCTCTAAGAATATGTTTGTAGGAGAGGGAGGGATGATCTGCACCAACGACACACAGTTATATGAGAAGCTTCGATATATGAGAACCCATGGGCAGACTGGCAAATATTACCATACTATGTGGGGGTTGAATTACCGCATGACCGATGTTGAAGCTGCAATAGGAAAAGAGCAGTTGAAGCGTCTGGACGAGATGCTTTCCGTCAGGAGAAGGAATGCCGAATTTTTGAACAAAAGATTGGCTGCAATCCCAGGTATCAGGCCTCAAAAAGTTACATCTTATGGAGAACATGCCTGGCATCAGTACTCCGTAATTGTAAATAAGGAGGAATTTGGTTGTAGTAGAGATGCGCTATCAAAGCAGCTTGGGGAAAAAGGTATTGTTACAGCCGTACATTACCCGAAAGGCGTTCATCAGCAACCTGTCTTTAAGGAACAAGATGAAAAAATCTCTCTTCCAAATACAGAATATGCTGCAGAAAACATCCTGTCTGTGCCTGTTCATCATGGGTTATCCCAAAGTGATATAGAAAGGATTGTTGAAGCGATACATGAAGTCAGGCAAGAATTCTAAACCAACACATATTCTTTTTTTAACCTATCACCTACCTCTTGAAAATGAGCCTGGAGCGTTTAGGCCATGGATGGAAGCTCGGCTTATGGCCAAAGCTGGATACAAGGTGACGGTTGTGACCTCTGGTGTCCAGTATATGACGGGTAAAGATATACGGCCCTACAAGGCATGGTGCACTGAGGAATTTGTTGAAGGGGTAAGGATACTAAGAACCTGGGCACCTGAAGACTATCGCCGTTCCTTGATCCGTCGTCTTTACAACTATCTAGGTTATACCATTTTAGCAGGCATAGCCTCGTGTTTTAAAGTTAAAAAGGTAGATCGCATTTTTGCTGGGACGGACCCTATTTTTATGATGCCAATGGTTTATCTGCTCTCGCTCATCAAGCGAGCTCCAATGGTGCTGGATGAGCGAGATTTGTATCCAGAGACTGCTATTGCCCTAGGAGTGATGAGAGAGGGAATACTTTCAAATCTGCTGTTTAAACTTCAACAATTTTTCCGGTTCAAGGCTATAGGTATCTTAACTGCCACTCCAGGCATTAAAAGAAGACTTTTAAGTTACGGTATCCCAGATGAGAAAGTGTATTTACTATACAATGCCGACGTGTTTTTGGACGCCGAGGTCGAAATTAATAAGAATACTGAGTCAATCCGTACACTAACAAATGAGAGATTTCTGGTGGGTTATGTTGGAGGGCTGGGAAGGGCCAATGACATCCCTACTTTGCTTCGAGCTGCTGAGCGTATGAAAGATATGAAAGAACTTGGTTTCTTAATTGTCGGAAGCGGTGACAGACGCAAAGACTATATTGAGTTTTGTAAACAAAGGGGTCTTGATAATGTGACATTCCTTTCGGCAGTCCCCAGAATAGAGGCGAGGGCCTTACTGAAGCGGATAGATATTTGCGTGCAACCACTGCTTAAAGATAAGCACTTCTCAGGCACATTAACAAGCAAGACATTTGATTATCATGCTCTGGGCAAACCCATGATCTTCTGTGGAAGTGGTGACACAGAAGATTTGCTTCGAGAAACAAGAGGTGGACTCATTGTGCTACCAGAGGATGACCAGGAACTGGCGAGATCAATCCAGACGCTTATAGAAGATGAACCCCTTCGACAAAAAATGAGAACATCAGCCAAAAAATGGTATGAAAAAAATATTAATCCGGATATTGCTTGTTGGATAATGAAAAAGGTCATGGAGGGTAATGGATATAAATGAAGTATCCCGCATAAAAAAGGCATATGAAAAGAGGGACTTAGAGGGTAAAAAGAAACTCTATTCTCTCTTCAGCCCTGCCTCTCTTTACATGAGCCAGCAAAGAGAGCAAGAAATACTAAGGGCCCTCTCTCAATCCGGCATCAAAGAACTTTCAGAAAAGATAATTCTTGATCTAGGGTGTGGCGTTGGGGGAGTTCTGAGGGATTTTCTAAAATATGGCGCAAGACCCGAGAATTGTCATGGGATAGATTTGCTCCTAGACAGGATTGATACCGCAAGAGAATTAAGCCCTAACATCGATTTTGTATGCGGCAATGCAGAGGGTTTGCCGTATGAAGATGAATCCTTCGATATAATCCTTTGCTTCACGGTATTTACTTCAATTTTTGATAAGGGAATGAAGCAGAACCTGTCAAGGGAGATGCTCCGGGTGCTAAAACGTGGTGGTATCATCCTCTACTACGATTACCACATGGACAATCCCAAAAATCCCGATGTAAGGGGCGTAAAGAAGGGGGAGATCCATGAACTCTTCCCCCACTGCGCAATTAATCTTAAACGGATTACCCTTGCTCCACCATTGGCAAGGGCTATTGCTCCGCGCTCAATCATTGTATGCCAGGTTCTCGAAAAAATACCGTTGCTCTGCACTCACTACCTTGGGGTGATTAAAAAGCAATGAAGCAAATACCATTTCATGAGCCGTATATAACAGATGAAGAGATAGTCGAAGTTGTAGACTCTTTGAGGTCCGGATGGCTTACTATGGGGCCGAAGACCGTGAGGTTTGAAGAGGAGTTTGCTCGCTATATCGGCTCGAAATATTCTGTCACTTCGAACTCCTGCACGGCTTCACTGCATCTCGCCCTAAAAGCTATCGATTTAAAACCTGGGGATGAGGTTATTATCCCGGCAATGACATTTACGGCTACAGGTGAGGTCATCTGCTACTTTAATGCAAAACCGGTTATCGTCGACGTGGATAGAGATACCCATAATATAGATACCTCCAAGATAGAACAGGCTATAACCTCTAAGACTAGAGCCATTATCCCTGTTCACTTTGCTGGTCAACCCTGCGACATGGATGAGATTCTAGGCATTGCCGACAAGTACGGCTTATTTGCTATCGAAGATGCCGCACACTCGCTACCTGCCTGGTATAAGGGGAGAAAAGTAGGAACGATAGGTGATATGACCTGCTTCAGCTTCTACGCTACCAAAACGCTCGCCACGGGTGAGGGTGGAATGATAACCACTGAAAATGACGAGTGGGCGGAAAGAATAAAAGTTCTGCGATTGCACGGCATCTCCAAGGATGCCTGGAAGAGATATTCCAACGAGGGATCGTGGTTCTATGAGGTCATAGAGGCTGGCTATAAGTACAATATGACCGACATTCAGGCCGCCCTCGGTATCGCGCAGCTTAAAAAAGTCGAATGGATGCGGGAGAGGAGAGTATATATCGCTGAGCGATATACTGAGGCATTCAGGGGTTTGGATGCAATTGCTGTGCCCTCTGTTGAACCGGATAGAGTTTCTGCATGGCATTTATATGTCATAAAACTTAATGTAGAGGCGTTACAGGCCGATAGGGAGGCATTTATTGAGGGGCTCAAAGCAAAGGGTATTGGAGCCAGCGTACATTTTATACCCTTGCATATACATCCTTTTTACAGAGATACCTTCGGTTATAAGCCGGGGGATTTTCCAGAATCCGAATGGATATACGAGCGATCTGTCTCGCTTCCGATCTATCCCGGCATGACAGACAACGATATTGGGCGGGTTATTGAGGCAGTTTTTGATTTGGTTAAAGGGCTTAGAGATGAAACGGCTGCTTGACGTGTTCTTCTCGTTCATCGGCTTAATAGTGCTGTTGCCATTATTTGCAGTAGTAGCAGTCCTGATAAAACTGGATAGCCCGGGTCCCGTCTTCTTTGTCCAGAGAAGGGTTGGCAGGAACTTCAAATTGTTTAACCTCTATAAGTTTAGGTCAATGGTTATTGATGCCCCTAAAAAAGGAATTCCTGTTACAGTTGGCGGTGATCCTCGCGTCACAAGAGTCGGAAGGTATCTTCGAAGATCGAAGGTAGATGAGCTACCCCAACTTATCAATGTTTTGAAAGGCGACATGAGCCTTGTTGGGCCGAGACCAGAGGTGGGTAGGTATGTAGAGAAGTATCGGGATGAGTATGGAACGATTCTAACGATACGACCCGGCATTACCGATATTTCCTCGCTCAAGTATAGGAATGAAGAAGAGGTCTTGCGAGACAAGAAAGACCCTGAAGAGTACTATATCCGCACACTCTTGCCCGAGAAAATTGAGCTTGCTAAAGAATATATAAGAAAAGCCTCCCTTATATACGATCTTAAGCTTATATTCCGTACCATTTTTAAACTGGTCGAGAGATAGAGTAGGGGGACGTTCATCGAATATATCGGTTTCTGCTCGATATTTGTTTCTAATTCCTGACCTCCTATCATAATTACTCATAAGCACATTAGCACATATTCTTGACAGCTATTAGCTCAAGCGTTAGTGTTGGGCTATGCCAAGAAAACCACGACTTGATGCGCCGGGGCTTGTACACCATGTTATCGTACGCGGCATCGAAAAAAGAGACATCTTTTTGGATAATGCCGACAGGTATGATTTTTTGAATCGTCTGTCGAAGGTTGTAGGGCTTAAGAACAACCAGCTCTATGCTTTTGTGCTTATGCCAAACCATATTCATCTTTTAATGCGAACACTTGCACTCCCGCTTCCTTCGTGCATGCGCCGCCTATTAACTGGATATGCAATCTATTTTAACCGCAGGCACAAACGATGCGGCCATCTGTTCCAAAACCGCTATAAATCATTTGTCGTCGATGAGCAAACATACCTTTTGGAACTTATCCGCTACATTCATTTAAATCCTCTGCGTGCAGGAATTTGCGAGGATTTAGGCGCGCTCGCTAAATGGCCTTTTTCTGGTCACGCCGCACTTATGGGAAGAGTTGCATACCCATGGTTTGAGATGATGTATCCACTGGTGCTATTTGGTAGCTCGTATGCTTCTGCCCGCAAAAATTTAGTGCGGTTTATGTTGGACGGACTCGCCAAAGGCAGGCGAGATGATTTGGTTGGCGGTGGCTTGAAGCGAAGCCTTACCGCACTGGCTTCACATGAGCACACCCAGATGGTTGTCTACGATGAGCGTATTTTGGGCTGCGGAGAATTTGCAGAAGCGGTTCTTATCGCATTAGAACAGAATAATATTTCAGCTTCCAGTAAGATATCCAGTGAGATACCGCTTGATAAATTAATCGAACGCATTGCGGCACATTTTGACCTTACATCGCATGAGCTTTGCTCAGGAACAAGACGGCGTACTGTGGTTAAAGCCAGGTCTGCCGCTATATGGATTGGCATAAAGAAATATGGGTTTTCAGCCAACGAGTTCTCAGAGGCCCTATCGATCAGCAGAACTCGTATCTATGAGATACTTAACTCGGGCCGAGGCAAAAAAGAGAGCGATGGTATCGAGATATAAAATATAGCATGTTTCCGATATATCCGATGAACGTCCCCTCTGCTCTGAGCTGCTACTTTAGGTTTTAGGTGAGGTAAATATGCCTATTTACTGCGGAAGATCGGTTGCTACCTGTCTGGTATAAGGGAAGAAAAGTAGGAACATAGGTGATATGATCTGCTTTAGCTTTTATGCTACCAAAACTCTCGCTATAGGTGAGGGCGGAATGATAACCACCGAAAACGATGAGTGGGCAGAAAGGATGATTTTATTTACGTAAGTGAAGGAGTGGTGACTATAATGCAGATGTCGACTTATCCTTTGATCTTCCTATCTCGTAAAGAAAGTCGGGTGACATATCGGCGCCGTTGCTCCAAACGATCGTATCCACATCGGGATTTAGCCGTACTGTTTTGAAATACTCTATATCCTTTAGCGGTTCAAATATCTCACCTTCAAGATACGGTTCAAGATCGACGATTCGTTTGCTTCCATCCTCAAAAGTCAATAATAACTTATATTCTGATATATAAGAGACGTCCCTTACAAAATGCATAAGCTTCCTCCTATACTAATGGTTGAATCTTATTAAGTGGCTTCTTTGCTCTTGCGAGCTCCCAGTCTTCTATCAGCTCTGCCCTATGCTCAAAAGCCCACTCAAGAACCAGCGAAATTACTCTTTTCGGCAAATTTCCCTCTATGAGCGATAGGTCTGATATTGAGAAAATACCAACTTGGCCACTATACTTAGCATGAAAATGCGCTGGTTCATGGTCGACGTAATACATAATTATAATAATTCCAAGGAATCTGCAAATCTCCGGCATTATTTTATACTAGCTTTTATGCAAAAATTAAGCAACACGCAAGCAGGTAGAGAGCTAGAGGCTTGAAGCATAGGATAAAAGGATCGAAAAATTTATTTTATCCGTCTTCTGCATTGTAAAAACAGTAACACATCAATGTTATTGTTTTTACAACACAATAACATTGATGTGTAATCAATGGATCTGTTAGTATTTGATCCCTGGTGGCTCACTCAGCTATACTGAGGGCAAACCGTTCATCCCTTACAAGCATCTTGTTGAGCGTAACTCTTTCTCCTTGTTTTTTCATACCAGGTGGAATATCTGGCACATTAAAACCTTTCGGCAGCTTAATGCTTAATGCTATATTGGGGTTGTTGATCATTGGCTGGGTTTGGCAATCTAATATATACTCTTTTTTCTCGCCGTCAAACCTTAATGCTTTCGGCAGGTTGTAGGTAAAACTTACCTTACTGCTTGCCCCAGGTGCTATATCAAGATACTGCGAGAAGACAGCCTTGCCCTTTTCATGGTCGACGTCTGGATTGCCTGGCTTGCCATCAACAGTAACGTCCATTAGCTGGGCATCTTTAGGAACGTAAATGCTTAGATACGTTCTGCTAGAGCCGCCTTGAGCGGCAAGCGGATTCAGCATGCCCGCCACTTCTGGAGGTAGGCCAAATTTTGGTGCTTTATTTATCAATGTGACCGTTACTTTGGCGGCTGCTAAGCCATTATCATCTAGCGAGATAGTGTAATCGATATTTTCATGCAGGTATACATCGACCTTATTTGCCCCATGGTTCTGTGCCACAACTTGCAGGTAATCACATACGGTTGGGGCAAGGGTACCGGCATAGCCTATATCCTCAAAAAGTTTTTGCTCATCTTCATGCGCACTGTAAAATATCATGCGCTTACCGCTGAGGGCGCCGTCTAGTTGGGGTGCTAGTTTCGGCCTGTTGCTGATTTGCCCTGTAAGCAGTCGCTCCCAGACAGCCTTCGCTACATCTGCAAGCGCATCTTTTCTCTCCCGCCTGTTTCTGAATACATCATAGGCTTTAACCAAAGTCCAATCCACAACGTTACCGGAGCTTATGGTAACATCAGTCCCCGGCACCTGCACCGGGCCTATTGCCTCCAAAAGGTATTGCAAGCCAACCGGGTCTACACTTATGACCCCATCCAGGTTCTCTCCCTCCGCACTTTTGTAAAGCTTAACCAAAAGCCTGCCTACAGTGGGAAAATCGGGGGTCATGTTAACGTTCTGCCACATACTCGTACCCTTAAAGCGGGCATATATAGGCATGTAGCCCTTAGGTACTTCAACCGGTGGCTTGTCTTTGCCCGTGCCCACAAGCTTGGATATCTGATCAAAGGAATCAAGAGCCAACCTTCCATTTTCAACTGAGATAATACCGTAGTTTCCTATAAGCCCGCCCGTTGCCCTCAACTCCGCGTTATTTTGGACAGCTAAAAAATACCTTCTTTTGCCGTTTGTCCCCAACATCTCCGGCAGCAGGTCAAAGGATTTCTTTGCGTTTGCCGTTAGATCTCTTAACCTGGGCAGTTGCCCCCCGAGTTCATCACATGCTCTTTTAATAGGGGGGATTAGGTTGCCGTGCGGTATCTTATCGTATTCGGCGGCTGCTTTAAGGATGTGCGAATTGGCCTCATCAACATACGGTTTTGCAGCAATAATTGGTTGCAAATCTATTTGTCCATTATTAAAGCCAAAGTCAACCTTTCCATTTTTTAAAAACTTTGTCGAGGCCCGCGTAAAAGATTCACCGGCCAGCGTGACCTCCAATCCGGTAGATGCCAGTTGCCTGAGAACCAGCAGGTTTTCATTAACAACCGGCACGGGGGACAAAACGCTCACACTCGGGCTATTTAACGTTTTACTCGCACCAAGAAAGTTGCCCTTTGCTTTTTCAAGGTATCGTTCTGCTTTTCCGAGGTCCGCCTTTTCTACCTCTTGATAGGCAGATTGCAAGTTATCTTTCCCTTGTGAAAGAGATTGCTTTGCCTCAATTAGGTCAGATGTAAGCACTACACCATAAGCTAAAACCAATAGGATCGCGGCGATGCAAAAGACTAAGATTAGTCCCTTGTCTCTCTTTCCCATTGACGGTTTGTTAGATTTATGTTGGCGTAGCTTTCGAATCTTTTTGCCCATAATTTTTGCCCAGCCATCAAGCGGACTTTTCGTTAATTGTAGCCTGCTGCTTATAATACGGTTTGTAATAGTAATAGTAGCTGTTACTCCTGGACACCTGCACCTTGTTTATGGCAAAACCAATAAGGCGAGCCCCTACTTTATTAAGCACATCCTCAGCCGCTACCAATGCACTTTTCTTTGTTTTTCCAAAGTTTGTCACCATAAGAACAGCATCGGCTTTGGATGCCAGGATGGGGGCATCGGCCATCGATAGAGTCGGGGGACTATCCAGAATTATGAGATCGTAATTTTTCTCCAGGCTAGATAAAAGCTCATCCATCCCTGCGGAATTTAACAGATCTGCCGGGTTTGGAGGTGTCGGTCCACTTGCGATGATGCTCAAGCCGTCTATGTCGGTAGGCAAGATAACGTAGTCTGCACGGGCCGCACCGATAAGGACATTAGATAGTCCAGCAGCGTCCGATTGATCGAATAATTTGCCTATGCTGGGTTTTCTTAAATCGCAATCGATAACAAGTACATTAAATCCGGCTTGTGCAAGCACGATTGCAAGGTTTGATGAGACGGTTGTCTTGCCCTCACCCATACTGGGGCTGGTTACCATAAAAGTTTTAATCGATCGATCGAAGTTTAAGTACTGCAGGTTTGTCCTGATGCTTCGGCATGCTTCTGACACCATGGAGTTGTTATTGTTTAGAAGAAGCGGTTTCTTTACATCTGGAATATTGCCAAGAGACCGCAACCCCGTAAGTTGCTCGATCTCATCCGGTTCTTTTACTGTTATATCAAGCTGTTCTAAAAGAAATGCAAAGCCAACACTAGCCATAATTCCAATTAAGAAGCCTAGAACGGCATTTAATACTGGTTTTGGACTTACTGGACTAGGTGGGACTGTCGCTGGCTCAACCATACTTAAGTTTATCAATGCTGATGAAGGTATTGATTTATTAACCATTTTGATAAATTCTTCGGCGTACGTATCGGCCAGATTTTTTGCCCTGACCGGGTCGGTATCGGTAACTGTGATCCGTATAATCTGGGTATCTCTAACCGGTTCTGCACTTACTTTTGTCATTAAGCTCTCGGGCGACAGAGGAGATTTAAGTTTCTCCATAACTTTTTCGGCCAGGGACCTGCCTACAATCATTTGGCTGAAGGTCTTGGTAAGCCTTTCGCTTAAGAGTACGGCCTGGTACGACTCACCTGAAGATTGGTCGCGTGGTGCCGCCTGCCCTTGAGATACTAGGAGTTGCGCAGTGGCCTCGTAGGTTGGCGTGGTATAGGCCGTCACAACTAATGCTGAGAGAAAGCAAACCAGTACACCCAGAATAATAATGAGCTTTCTTTTCTTTGCGATCTCCAAAAATTTAAGAAGTTCAGACGATTCTTTCAAATCAGCACCACCTCAAGATTCATATTGTTGTAGTGAGGGTCATTGGCAATCAAACTGCCGAGCCTTCTACATCCTATCAATACCTTAAATCTCTCCGGCTTAAACATCGCACTATCCAAGTACTTAAAATTTATGCGCTACCATATACTTAAAATTTTTCTAAAGTTTTTCGGCGCCGGTTAACCTGGATATCGCCAGCAACCTTTGAGCTGCGGAGTACATAGGGTTGCAAGTTGATAAAACAAGTCTTGGCTCACCATCCGGCTTAATATCGCTCCAGTCATCCGGCTTTATTTTCTTTATTTCTATGACTGTATAAGTGAAAACCGCCTTTTTTGTGTAGAGGATCAGCTTATCCCCGGCCTTCAGACTATCAAGATTGTGAAATGGGGCACCGTACATCGTTCGGTGTGCGGATATTAGAGCGGTTCCTACATCACCAATTTTTGCAGTCTTTGAAACATGGACCGGGCCCCTTGCAAGATTCGCCCAGGTTGCATCTTCAAGTACGGTTTGCTTAAGGTTCAGGGCAGGTATTTCAAGATAGGCGATGCTGTCGCCCGATTTTATCAGGCTTCCATCAACCAGATCGGCCGTATTTATAAGACTGTTTTTCGCCGTACGCATTTTTCTTACTTTATGGTTGTTCTTATGGGCAATCGTCAAAGGTTCCCATTTTTTGGATTGGTTCCACTGATAATACTTAGCGTTAACCCATAAACCGGCCGGGATGGCCACCAAGATTAGCCCTATTAAAATTAATACATTTGCAACTCTTACGATCTTGGTTTTATGCGGTTGCCCACTTTTCATTTAACACCATCTCCTATCAACTGCTTGGCCGCATTTCGTAGCAGGGCTTTAGCTAAAGCTAATGCTAAAGCCCTGCTACATATTCTTGTAACTAACGAGGCAGAGTCGTTAAGACGCAAGTCTTAACTCCTCGCTCTGAGCTTCAGGCCGAATCCACCAACAACCGAGACCAGCCCTGCGATTAGCAAAATCCAAAGCGGCAGTCCTCCTGTAATCGGAAAGATCTCCGCTCTGGTGGGCGGCACCGCAGCGGGAACTCCCGAAACCCTGAGGGTAGCCGAAGCTATGAGCGTTCCGCCTCCCGCTCCAGGGCCTACGGCGCTCAAGGTATGCAGACCCGCGCTTGCATCGAGAGGGATGGTAAAGCTGAATGTTGCAACGCCGCTTGCATCTGTAAAAGGATCGACTATGACGACGCCATCCCATAAGACGCTGTATTTTTCGTTGGGGGCAAATCCGCTTGCTGAGCAGGTAATTGTTTGTCCGGGAACTACCGTGGTATCACTTGTAGCTAATGTGGTTGTAGTTACCGCTCCATACGGCAATACTTGCGCAGAAGCTAAGCCGCACATGGCCAAAGATAGGAGCGCAAGCATCATCAGAATTACTAAAACCTTCCTCAATATTTCCCCTCCTTTCGTTCAACGGTTTGACGAACCCCCTCCCTTCAGTTAATTAGTTGACGAAAAACTAGGTTGCAAAGATTTAGTTAACGGAGTTGCATTGATTGTTAGCAGGTATCTATTGCTTAGCAACACGGCCATCTTAAAACCCTTAACCGCTACTACATCCGTTACTCTACAACCATGTACTTCAATTCAATATCTTTACAGAATAAATGGTTTCTAAACATTTAATGCGCTAAAATTTTCATCAAATGTTTAATTTAAAAACCATCGACACTACTACAGCATCACACATGCTTTGATTGCTTAACCGTAGTTGTCCCATTTATGGGGCTTCTTTCGCCTGATAAATCGGGCAACTACAGAACTATAAGTTGTAAACCTTTTTATAGAAGCAAGGGAGGATATGAAGCTACTAGATGAGGAGTTAATTGGCAAGATTTAAAGGGCTTATTTGCGTCTCCTAAACCATCGTTTCATTGCAGTTGAAGCACCGCCTGCCAGGCGCACAAAGAAAAATAAAATTGCAATGGCCATGATGGCGGTTGAGAGGTTCAGCAGAACCCGCGTGAACGCTGGGAGAATTCTAAAAGCCGCAAGAAGCATAGACGTCCCAAAGATAAATATCGCAACCGTAGCCAGGGCCAGGTCAAGATAGCGATTGCGATTAACATACGCATAGATCGCTATCGCCCCCGTTAGATACGAGACTACAGCGGCAATCATATTGTTAATATTCATAAATCACCCACTCCTTAAACTCATTTAAATTTACCCAGGCAAGGCGAGGTCTTATCATAGGCAGGCCGCCTCTACTTAGCAAGTTTTATCGGATATCTCGAACGGGAACAATTAAATCATGTACTATTCACTGGGTATTCCCGAGAGACCGGAAGAAGAGAGTGAAAAACTTAAAAAAGAGCGTAAGCGCAATGAGAGAATTATCCAGGAGAGAAACAGAGACCTTGAAATATTAAATCGGGTGGGGCTTGAGATTGCCTCGCGCCTTGACCTTAGAGAGATACTCACCAGAGTCGTAAAAAATGCGGTTGAGATAGTAGGAGGTGATGCCGGCGGCATTGCCTTTTACGATGAGCGGGAAAAACAAATTAAGTATCCCCATACCTACAATATGCCAGAGGGCCTCGAGCGCGTGATCGTCGCAAAGGCCGGCTGGTTTATGACCCATATTATGGATACCAGGGAATCGGTAATTATCGAGGATTACCCGGCTTCAAGGGAGGCGATAAAGGAGTTTGTCAATGCGGGCATTAGGTCAATGGTTCTGGTGCCTATATCAACCAAGGAGATGTCGTTCGGTATACTAGCCATATTCTCGCTGACTCCTGGGAAGAGATTCAATAAGCGTGGGCGCTGGTTACTTGAGGGGATCGGAAGAGAGGCTGCAATTGCAATAGAAAACGCACGTCTCTTTGAAGAGGCGAGAGAGCGGGCAAGGCGTGCCGAGGCCGCATACGAGATCAGCCGCATCTTTAATTCGACACTTGAGCTTTCTGAGGTCCTGCACCTGGTCATCAATGAGATAAGTTCGGCGATCGGTACTGAGGTTGGCGGAATATTCTTTTACCACCCGGATGAGGATAAATTTTACGGTAAAATGGGCTATGGACCGGCACACCAGCGTGTCCAAGACATAATTGAGGACGCCGATAAATTTATGCTTGCCAATGAGGCGGTAAGGACGGGGGATATTGTTGTCATAAGGGATGCAAGAACCGACCCAAGAGCACCTCGCCGGTACGTGGAAATGTTTAATATGCGCTCTATAATCGTACTACCGCTTATAGTTAAAAATAATGTAATTGGAGTTATTGCATTGGGGCACACCGAAGAGGAACACCGGTTTGGCGAGGATGAGATTGCTTTTGCCAAATCGATCGCTTTACAGGCTGCAATTGCCATAGAAAACGCCCGGCTTTACGAGAGCGAACACTATGTTGCCGATACATTGCAAAAAAGCTTTCTACCGGAAAAAATACCGGAGATACCAAATACACAAATTGCGGTTTTTTATACCACGGCAAGCCAGGTCGGGCGGGTCGGCGGCGATTTCTACGATTTTATTCAGTTAACCGGCGACCGTGTAGGCATCGTAGTCGGTGATGTCAGCGGCAAGGGGATTGAAGTGGCTTCCACAACCGCCCTCGCAAAGTATACTGTGAGGGCCTTTGCGTTTGAAGACGAGAAAACCACAACCACGCTTGAGCAAACCAATAAAGTTATCGCCCGTGAAATTGAGGCCGGCCGCTTTATCACCCTTGTATACGTAATCTACGATTGGCAAAGCGGGCAAATATCCATATCAAGTGCCGGCCATCCTTATCCAGTCCATTACATGGCAAACGAAGCCAAATCGCATCTAATTAAGAGTGAAAACGCTGCCCTTGGCATCCTGCCGAAGCTAAAATTTACCGAGAAAATAGAAAAACTAGATGCAGGCGATATCCTTATTCTCTATACCGACGGCTTAATCGAGTCAAGGCGAGGTTCACAATTTTACGGGGTCGATCGACTCATGCAGATTGTAGGTGAGAGCGCCCAGCTCTCAGCCAATGAGATAGTCAACCGCATTGTCGAGGATGTAAACTCCTTTACACAGGGGCGGCTGCGCGACGACATAGCCTTAAGCGTGCTTAAAAGAGAAAGATTGTAATTGCCCCATTTATCGGGCAATTACAGGATTATTTTTCACCTAATATGTTAAAATGTGGAACAGCTTAAAGAATGAATATTTTTGCTTAGAGGAAGACAAGTGCACGACGCAAACGTCAGGCAGATTTTAGAGGAGTTAAAAAGCGGGAGCTTAAGCGTGGATGAGGCGTATGATCGCCTCAGGCACCTGCCGTTTACAGACCTTAAGTTTGCAAAAGTTGACAACCACCGGGCGATTAGAAAAGGATTTCCCGAAACCATCTTTTGCCAGGGGAAAACCCCCGAGCAGTTGAGATATATCGCACAGGAGATTTTAAAAAACGCCGATGCGCTTCTCGCCACCCGGGCCGATGAAGCGGCCTTTGAGGCGATAAAGTCTATTGAGCCGGCGGCGGTCTACCATGCGCAGGCCCGCATTGTTGCTGTTGATAAGCGTGAGCGCAGGCAACCGGTTGGAGACGTCGTTGTCATGAGTGCGGGGACCGCCGATGTGCCGGTCGCTGAGGAGGCGGCGATAACCGCGGAGATGCTTGGGGCAAACGTCTCACGGGTCTACGACGTGGGGGTTGCCGGTCTGCACCGGCTTCTTGCATCCTACGAGAAGATATCAGGGGCGAAGGTGATCGTAGTGGTAGCCGGGATGGACGGCGTGCTGCCAAGCGTTGTGGGGGGCATGGCGTCGTGCCCGGTTATTGCAGTTCCAACAAGCGTGGGCTATGGCTCCCACTTCGGAGGTCTGGCCCCGCTTCTTACCATGCTTAATTCTTGCGCGACCGGCGTTGCGGTGGTAAATATTGATAACGGATACGGCGCCGGGTACCTGGCCGCAATCATTAACCAAATTGGTGAAGTGTAGTTGCTCGATTTATCGAGCGCGCACTTGCAAAACGAGATTTAAGGAGAATTACCTAATGCCTGATCTACAGGATAAATATAAAAACCTGCAAGACATCTTATCTGATATGCAAAGCGTACTTATCGGCTTCTCCGGCGGCGTTGACAGCACTTTTTTACTTAAATCCGCCCACGACTTGCTGGGTGAGAGGGCCGTCGCAGTTACGGCAAATTCGGCGACGCTTGCCCCGGGCGAGCTTGAGGAAGCAAAGCAGATTGCAAAAGATATCGGCGCCGTCCACGATATCGTATTATCCGATGAGCTTGCCTGCGCCGACTTCGTTAAAAACCCACCGGACCGCTGTTATCACTGCAAGAAGACAAGACTCTCCATCTTCAAGAAGCTACAGGTTGGGCATGGTCTAAAATGGATGGCCGACGGCACCAATGCAGACGATGGGGGAGATTTTCGACCCGGCATGAGAGCGGCCGCCGAGATGGGAGTAAGAAGTCCTCTAATGGAGGCCGGCCTTACCAAATCCGACATTCGGGAGCTATCCAGCGCCTTAAACCTTCCTACCTGGGATAAGCCAAGCACGGCGTGCCTTGCCTCAAGGGTGCCTTACGGCGAGATAATTACCGGGGAAAAGTTAAACCAGATAGCACAGGCCGAGGAATACCTAAGAAGGCTTGGCTTCAGGCAGCTTAGGGTTCGCCACCACGGCGACCTTGCAAGAATTGAAATCCAAAAAGATGCAATGGAAGCCGCGTTGCAAAAATCCGCTGAGATAGTCGAGAAACTAAAGGAGATAGGTTTCCACTTTGTCTCTCTTGACCTATCGGGGTTTAGGAGTGGGAGTATGAATGTGGTTTTAGACGAAGCCTGGTTGACTCCCAATAAACTTTTCTGATATCATTCCCCTGTTTCTTGAGTAAGATTTTACCTGTATATTTAGTTATTTCTTGGGAGGTGTATTAATGTTTGGTCGCAAATCGGTAATCTTCATCTTAATCACTCTTTTGGCATTGGCGTTGGTTCTTATCGGCTGCAGTTCTACTGGCGATAATGCACCGGCAAACTTAAGCGGTGCAGAAAAAGAAAAGCTTACCAAACAGCTAAAGGCGGTTTTTATCGATCGTTATCCAGATGAGCAGGGCATTGTTAAGATATACGGCGAATTAACCAACAATACAAACAGACAGCTTATCTCCGCCACTATCGCCGCCTCTGATGTAGTGACTAAAGATAAGAATACCACCTACGGTACCGTTGTTGTTAGCGATGTGAAACCATATGGGACAAAATCTTTTGAGATTGCTACAGGTCGTGGAATTAAAGAAATAGGTGACACAGTCATATTTACCGTACAAGATGCGCAATTTCATTAGTTAACCCTGCCAATTAAGAAAGGAGTACGGATGGCTATTCTTTTTCGTACAGCCATCATCATGATCTTCCTAACGATGGCTCTAGCTACTGGTTGCTCTAAGCAAAATGCTGCCGTAAGTGAGATATCAAAAAACCTTCAAAACCAGGATAATCTGGTCGAGGTCCACATTTTTTATCCTAGCACCAACAAAATTATTGAGGAAACAATAGAAATCGAAAGGTCGAAGTACGCGCCCGACGAGGTTCTGAGACAGCTTTTTGAGAATAAGCGGACGGGCAGTAAATTTGAGCCGGTAATGCCGACCACGAAAATTATTAGCGTAAAAGTTGTAAATGGAATGGCAACCGTTAATTTTGAGAAAAGCGTTTTAGATTTCTCGATGCCGGAGATTAATCAACAACTGGTTGTTGCCGCAGTTGTTAAGACCCTGGCCCAATTTCCGGAGATCAAACAGGTTAAATTCCAGGTCGAAGGGCTTGAGAGGGGAAATATCGGCGGCAAAGATATTGAGACATTTTGGGGCAATGTTACTTTAAAAAGCCAGCCATGGAATGTAAAATAAGGGATAATAATTTATTTTTTTATCCTAAGTAATCCAAATTGGAATAGTAAAGTGTAAAGTAATGGTGTAGTATAGATATTGTACAGCTTTTTAATCAGGCGTTTGGTGCCCTTAAATTTGATTGGTGTTATTAAAGGGAGGTAGGTACCGGTATGGGAAATGCGAAGCTGACAGGTTTTATCCTTCGCTTCCTGATCTTTCTGGTGGTTTTGGCTATAGGTGTTGCCGTGATTTTTGTAATTAAGGCGGCTCTTATTGATAAACCAACTGGACCTAGGACTGAGGTAGAACGCGAAATTATGGATGCTGAGGCGGCGGTAAAATCTGACCCTACAAGCGCTAAAGCAAGAATTGCGCTAAGTCTTGCATACAGCAGGGTGGGTCGCTATAACAATGCGGTTGAGGAAGCAAGCGTCGCCGCAAAGCTCGAAAAGGATAATGCGAATGCATACTATGCGCTGGGTATAGCAAGAAAACGCCAGGGCGACTATGAACAAGCGATTATGGCATTTAAAAAGGCGGTCGGTCTTAATACAACAACAAATGATATCTACCAGCAGGCGTTCTACGAACTTGGAGAGGTCTATACGGACCAAAAAAATTACAAAGAGGCAGTGAGAGCCTACGAGGGTGCGCTGGCCAATGGACCAGAAGCGACGTATGTGGTTATTGCGCTTGCTCGTGCCTATGAGAAGGCCGGAGAACTTAAAAGCGCAATAGAGCAGTACCGTGCAGTGCTGGATTACGATCCGACAAGCCAAGAGGCGAAAGACGCCCTAGTTCGGCTTGGTGTAAAGCTAAAATAGTGAAAGAAAGATTTAGGGGGTTTTGGGCTTGGCAGTTCCTAAAGGCAACAAAAGATACGCTGTTTTGCTGGTCATTTTGCTGGCCGTGCTGGTCGCTTTGATAGGTATCTACTACGTGTTGGCGAGACCACTACAGCCTGTTGGCACGGTGAAACCAAAAGGATACGCACATATATTCTCAATCTACGGCGTTGAAACCGATCGGTTGTATCGGCCAACTGAAGTAGCCGTTGATAATTCTGGGAATATCTACATTGTAGATACTTACAAGCACAGGGTTTTGATATTTGATAGGGATGGCAAATTTATCGATCAATTTGGCAAAAAAGGTAGTGGCAAGGGGGAGTTTCTATTCCCAAGCGGGATAACTGTTGATGATAATGGCCGTATCTATGTGCTATCAAATAAGCAAAACAAGGTCTCGATTTTTAATCGGAACAAGCAATTGGTGTGGGAAATCGAAGTTCCTCAGCCTTTAACCGCAACGGTTAAAAATAAAAAGCTGTACATAACGACCGATCGCGGTATCATGGTTGGGGACCTCAACGGTAATCTTTTATTCTCTTTTGGCGTTAAAGGTAGAAGCAAAGGACAATTTAACCGGCCGACCGGTGTTGCTGTTGATGATAAGGGCAATATTTATGTGGCCGATTCAATGAACTACCGTCTAAGCGCTTACAACAAAGAAGGAAAGCACCTTTGGGATGTAGGTAGCCCGCCGGACCCGCAAAAAGCAATCCAATCCAGAGAAAGAAGATTTGGTCTCCCTGTAGGATTAACCCTATCTAATGATGGTCTTCTTTACATGGTGGATGCTTTTAACGGGGAAATTTATATCTATAATACCGACGGGCGGCAGCGCGGTGTTGTCGGTGAGTGGGGTAAAGAGGATGGACAGTTTTACTATCCTGGAGGGCTTGCCGCCATGGGCAATGAACTGTTTGCTGTTGCCGATAAGTTTAACAACCGTGTACAGGTTGTCAGGATACCGAGTCCAAACGTCACACCGGTAGTCCGTGCAGGCCGCTATGTCCCGTGGTTCCTTGCGATTCTGCTGTTGCCGTTATTGCTGTATATGCGGAAGCGCAGGTTCGTGTTTGCTGCCGATGAGGCGTTCCTGCGGCGCGCGATAGGTGACGGAAATATAACGGCTTTGGCAAAGGCCGGCAAAATATACGTAATTGAAGACGTTTATGAGCGGCTTAAGGAACAGACCCCTGGCGATGTTAAATTAAGCAAAACGTTGCAGGTAATCGAACATCTGGATGAGGACAGACAAAAACTTGCATCTGCGCGCGGGCTGAGCGATGAAGCGGTAGGATTACTCTCAGCACAGTTTAAACGGGCAAAAGTGACACTGCTCACAGATAATGATCTGCTAAAGAAGGCGGCGGCAGAACATAAGGTTGTTACTGTAGGCTACGGCGAGTTTGTAAATGGCCTGGGTAAACAAGGCGTCGCTGGGTAGGAAAAGCTTGCTCATCAAATGCTAGGTATTCTATACACCTCTTAAAAAGATTTCGAAAATAGTCCAAAATAGTGCTTGACTTCACAATCACTGTGCATTAACCTATAACTAGTGTTACTAGTCCAATATTGACTAGGCTAATTTACAAAGCATTGCTGATCTTTGATAAAGCCTAACAACCGCAGCATCGAAACACTCTATTTACTCTATTTACCGCACCCGGCTAAAAAATTAATTATCTTTTTAGTTTGTATTGATTTGACACTTCTTGGTGAGAAATGGGCTATGGCAGTCTGAGCATGGCACATCTTGAGAGCTGTAATAGCCAAGCAGCCGATTTTCAAGATGTGTCACATCCGTACAAGCTTATCTTGAATGAAAGGAGGTGAAACAAATGAGAAAGGTTTTAATTATTTTGCTGGCGCTCGTCTTCGTTAGCTTGATGGCTGGAGTTGCTCTTGCAAACGACCCATCAACTACCAGCAGCGATAACTTTAC
>CADDYS010000007.1 GCA_902810715.1 bacterium
AGGTGATACTTTATGTCATATACGGTATGGCTTGATCTTCTATAGTGCTCCATGCCGCAAGCATACTAAAGTCTTCGCCTAAAGGCGAGGGATTTTCTCCCAATCCCCGAAATGGACATTAAAAATTGCTACATAACTCTTAGTGCTTGAATTTATTCTTGGTAGATAAATAACTGTTTATCTTCTGCCAGTTATTACTTTTATTACTAAGAATACAAGTGCTTAATTTTAATTTTGCATTTTGACTTTTGAATTAACTTTAGTTACGCCTCGGTTTCCATTTTTTGCTCTAAGATGCTCACCCTGTGGAAGAGCGACTTAAGGTCGCACGGGATCCTAACCTGTGTAACATAGACGCCCTCCGGCGCTTCAATTACCACCGATGGTGTTAAAACCAGAATGCCTTTCACTCCTGAATGCGCAAGAAGGTTGATGCTGTGCTGAACCCAACTGGGATGGGTAACGACCACGGCCACTTTTATGCCCATCGCGCTTAGCTCGGGTGAAATCGCCTCGACCGGCTCAACCTCCCTGCCGTTGATAACTGCACCGCGGTCGTTTGGGTCCTCAGAGAAGAAAGCAGCCGATATGAAACCGAATTTCTCCACAAGGAAAAAGCTAAAGAGAGAGCTTATCACTTTTGCCGATCCTACAAATGCTACGGGAGCAAACGGCGGTAGTGCTAAGAACTCACCCAGCATCTGTCTTAATCCATCAATGCTGTATCCGACTCCACGTTTTCCCGGTGTCTCAGCTAAAAACGACAGGTCGTTCCGCACAGTTACCTCGTTCAGACCTAGGGACGCAGCTATTTCCTTCGAAGTTATCGCGCCCTTTTTCCCGGCTAAAAGCCAATCTGTCAACAGACAATGATAAAGAGATAACCTGTGGAGCACAGCCGCCGGGGCCGGTTTTAAATTCGACAGTTTACTCACCGGTATGTCACCTCCTATTTGTAGTAAATCTTACAAGCTTTAGTTAAGTATATGCAAAACATTGACAAAATAGCAACTACATAGGTCTATTATAACTTATATTTGATTTTTCTAGCGAAATACCTTCATGGTATTGAAAATTTTTAGGGAAATCACTTAAATTTTTTTACCGGATATCCGCTTAATGCCAAAATCCCTCCTAAATACCCTTGCGCTACCATACACAAGGTATTTGCTATCGTTTTGACAACTGGTGAGAAATCCCTCCACTTTTCTTCCAGGAATTGCCTAATCAACCGGTAACTTCAAAACTAATAAAAAATAAATTATTGACAAAAGGCAGCGGTTACATTATTCTATTGTCAAATAAATAACAATATAGCATTCAGCTAGGTATGAGACAACCTTATATTGTCGGGGGCACACCAGCTACAAGCTTTTTAATTCGAAACTTAAGGTTTCGGCTGTCAGGAATAAGTTTGTGGCTGGTTTTTTTATTTGTAGGCCCTACTTTGACACAGCGTTCACAATCTGTTAATAATAAAAGAGCAATAAACAGATTAACCAGCATTTAAGCGGTCTGGAAATGAAACCGGTATTCTTTATGCCAACGATATAGTTAGGCGTGATTTAGTGGAAGAGAAAGCGGCACAGACAACAGATTTGTGGAGTAATATTATCCGTTGGGTGGTAGTTGCGGCATTTGCACTTTTGCCTCTCGTAATGTCTACAGCCAATTATGACTTATACGATCTACCGAAAGCGATAGTCCTTTATACTTTGACCTTAATTGCAATTGTAGGCTACCTGGCACACTCCCTGCAATCCGGCGGCATCATCATTAAGAGAAATCCTCTTAACAAACCATTGCTGGCATTTGCCGTTATGATGACGATCGCTACGCTTGCCTCCCCGGTCATACTTATGAGCATAATCGGAGAGTACGGCCGCTATGAGAACCTTCCAACGATTTATGGATATGTGATTCTTTGCTTTATGGCCGGTCAGTTCATGGATAAAAAAGAATGGTTAAACCGGCTTGTTTCGCTTTCAGCTATCTCGTTTGGCATCATGGCTATCTACGGTATACTGCAGTATTTCGGTATCGATATATTGCCGGCAATTATGCGCGGGTTCGAGGGAAGAAGCCGCTCGACTTTGGGGAACCCTGTGTTCTTTGGTGGCTACCTTGCGGTTATGATACCACTGCTTCTCAACTACCTCGTAGATAAAGAAGAAAGCCTACCGTATTTACCGAAGTGGCTAATATCGATACTCGTAGGTCTGGGATTTTGGGCCGCTGTCTTCTCCGAGTCTCGCGGTGCATGGTTTGCAATCTTAGCCGGCGTTGTAGCCGTCCTTATCCTGCGCAGGCAACAGTTACTCAGGGTCGTGGGAACAACTTTTTCCATCGCGGTCGTCAGTACTGCAATTGCGCTGGTTATAATGTTGGCTGCAGGGCCCGGTGTGCTTAAAAACACGGTTTCTTCACTCAGTGAGCGAGTCTCTACGATTACTAAATCATCGGTCGGCACTGAGGCCACCCGAATTGAGATATGGAAGAGCTCTATCGAAATGATATCTGTTCGCCCGCTTGAAGGCTACGGGCCGGATCAAATGTACCTGTGGTCTGCTCCCTTTAACACGCTTAAAAAAGCGCAGCTCGAGAAAAACACCATTCCCGACAGGACCCATAATATATTTCTGCAGGTTGCTATAAACGGAGGCCTAATAAGTTTGCTGATCTTTTTATGGCTTATAGCAACTCTGGTAGCCGTGGGCTTTAGGCTTCTTAAAACTACCACGTCCACAAGTAGTTTTGTAATTGGCGCATTAGCTGCGTTATGCGGCTACATTGCACAGGGGTTATCCGGCATTGACGTTATCGGTATTACCGCGCCTGTGTGGGTATTAAGCGGAGCAGTTGCCGGTCTATCATGCAACAAGTCGCTAAAAGGAATATCGATTCCCGTTAAGGTAAAGCGACATGTTGAAATAGTTACTGTAGCCTCTCTGCTGGCGTCAATACTATTCATCCTTTCCCTTAAGCCGCTGGTAGCTGATGCGTATTATTTAAACGGGGTCGTAAATAAATACTACAATCTATCCGATCGCGCGATCTCCGATTTTAACAATGCGGTCGGAGCATTCCCTTATCAATCGCAGTACAGACGAGACCTCATAATTGCCATGGTATCTCAGGGCAGCGCGCTAAAAGATTCTAACCTAGTTGAGAGAGCGATTACAATTGCAGATGAAGGTCTAAGGTATAACGAGCAGGATTTTGAATTAGTTTTAGCTCAAGCATCCGCCTACAGGGTTTATGGATCAATTGCTAATGATCAATCGATAATCAGCCAGGCTGAACAGTGCTACGGAGAAGCGATCAGCTTAAATCCATACTCTACAAATCCAAGAAGAGGCCTACTGGGATTATACATGATTCAAGAAAAATACGATAACGTGATTGAGCAAGCCAAAACAATACTTCAAATCGACCCCAACGACAGTGATGTAAAGTTCCGCTTGGCCCAGGCATACGAAAAAACCGGGAAAATTGGGCGTGCTAAAAGATTCTATAATGAAATTTTAAAGCAATACCCCAGTCGGGACGACGTCAGGTCCGCCCTTGCTAACATCGAGTAACATTAGATGGCTAAGCAACAGACCAAGGGAAAATATCTTGGAGATGTAATTGGGCAAACCAAAGCCCTAGCGATACTTGCAATCTCGCTTTTTATTTTTGTTGGCGTATCGATGCAATATCTCGCGGGGCACGGTATTCCCTGCTCGGCATGCCATGCTACAAGCGGGCAAACCAAATCCTGGAGAACCTCACCCCACCAATCTGTATCCTGCCTTGCCTGCCACGAAGATCCGGGTTACTTCTCATTTTTGAAGATGCAGCTCCGGGACTCAAAGAATTTTACGTCTTGGCTTTTTCGTTCATACCAGGACCCGATAGTGGGCTATGTTAAAAACGATAGTTGCCTATCCTGCCATTCCCGGGAGGTTAAAGCCACCATTGTCAGCAAGGGGATCAGGGTCAGCCACAAGGAGTTCTCATCGTATCTTTGCACCGCGTGCCACGCCGATGTGGCGCACGAGATGAAGGGGCGCGTAAGAAACCATCCCGATATGGATAGCTGCGCCGGTTCCGGCTGCCATAACTACACCGAAGGCGATGTCACCTGTGAAAAATGCCACCCGCAGAAGGCCGACTTGGCCAAGCTTTCAAATAGCGGCCCCTGGAAACGGACCCATGGCCCAAATTGGAAATCGCTTCATGGGATGGGCGATCCCAAGACATGCCAAACCTGCCATGACGATAAATTCTGTATGGGATGTCACCAGAGTCCCGTTCCCCATACAGAGCCTTGGTCATACCTACATCCCGCCGCCGCAAAGCAAAACGTCAATGGATGTTACCAGTGCCATAGAAAAAGTTTATGCCTGGATTGCCACCGCATAGATATGCCGCATCCAGAAGGCTTCATCAAGAAGCATGAGTTTATGGCAAAAGACCGAGGCTACGATTTATGCTGGCGATGCCACACGCCGGATGCCTGCGTATCCTGCCATTTCAAGGCGGCGCATACGAACGTACCCGGTAAAAAATTCTCGCCTGAATCCAGGGGAGAGAAAAACCCTATGGCTGAACTCAGGAATCTATTTGGGAGGGTAACCAACTAGATGTTCGCAAAAGTCTATCTTTTTACGGCATATATTTATATATCCGGGTTGCTGCAGACCGATTCAGATTCTCTATTCGGCCGCCTGGTAAACGACATTATACACTGGCGAAAGTTTACCCCTGTCATACTTAATTTCATAAAACATGTGGTAGTGATTTTCAAAAATCCACGCCGGTATCCCCGTGAGGCGGTTGTTATAATCTCTGCGATTGCCCTGACGATTATCATCCTTATTCTTTTCATAGCTATAATCTTTTCACTCAAAAAGCAATATGAACTCTATCGGGCAGCAAGAAGTGTGAAAAGAGCTATCCCGAAAGAAGAGATTATCAGAAGAGCTGCAATAACCGGAATCATACTGGTGGTTTTTCTCGTAATGATGAATGTGGGCGCATCTCAGCCGACCCTGTGCGCAAGATGCCATGCTACTGAGAACAGCCATGCGGAATGGCAAAAATCAACGCATAGGGATATCGGCTGCCTTAGCTGTCATTACGAACCCGGTGTCTTTGGCTATATCATCGGGAATATCACGGGGGTAGAACACCTGCTGGCGCACTTCTTTAAAGGGGATAAACTGTCGGGGTCGACCGTATCTAACAGTTCTTGCCTGCAATGCCATAGGGATATCTTTGACCGGGTGGTTATAGATGAAAGGGAGATAAGGGTCAGGCATAAGGATTTAGTAACCGGCGGATTTACCTGTACCGGCTGCCACCCAAACGTCGCCCATAAGGCCAAAACCGGCAAAACGTTTGCCATGAACAGTTGCACCGGCTGCCATAATAGCAAGATGGCCAGCGCTAAGTGTAACACCTGCCATCAACAAGATATAGCATATAAGCCCGGACGAACGCTTACAGATTGGCCCAAGGTAAAGGACATTGGCATAACCTGCACCGGCTGCCATGATGCAAATACTACCCAAAGATGTGTAAACTGTCACGGGCTATCTTTGCCGCATTCAGCCGAATTTAAGAAACACCACCCGATGCAGGCTGAAGCCCTGAACGGTCTTTGCTACAAATGCCATTGGGAGAAGATGACTGAAAATCGGATGTGCGGCTGCCATAGCGAAGGCGAGATTCATGGCTTGCCGGATAAATGGTACTATGAGCACCGCACAGTTGCAAAGAATAACGGGGCGGGTTGTAATTGCCACGGCTTAAGTTTCTGCGGCAGATGCCATGATAACCCGCAAAGCATCTATCCGATGGGTTATGCCGGGGGCGGAGGTGCCGGCCAGGCGCATGGCGGTTGGAATACCGGGATGGGGTTCCGCTAATTATATATTAAGCCCTTTGTTTTGATTTAAGACCTGCAAACACCTATACTAGTTGGCAGAAATCAAGTTGCCCGATTCATGGGGCCTGTAGTTGCTTGATTTATCAAGCGCGCAGTTGCACGACCCGTAGTTGCCCCATTTATGGGGGGCGTGAGGTAGTTGCCCCATTTATGGGGCGAGAAAAAGTGACTGGTCGATGGGAAAAAAATCAAAACCTAAAGATAGTAGTAGTTTTTTAGATAATCCGCTGGCACTAATTATTGCAGTGGTTCTAGCACTCCTACCCATCGTTATGTACCCCTACATTGTTGATATATACGCCTTACCCAAGGCCACGTTTCTGTATATATCAACAATGATTTTAGTTATATTCTACATCATACGCTCCGCTAGAGCCGGGGAATTTATGCTTTACCGTTCCGTCCTTGATATACCGATAATTTTAATTCTTCTTGTAGCTACAGCATCGCTTCTTTTTTCTGATATGCCGCTACTTGGTCTTGTCGGCAAATATCGAAATTATGAAACCTTACCGGCTCTTTTTTGCTATGCAGCAATTTATTTTCTTCTAACCCAATCCGTTAGGGATGAAAAGTCTTTCGAGCGGATTCTCAAGGTATTGGCGATCGGCTTTATACCGGTTGCCACATACGGATTGATCCAGGTATCGGGAATCGATTTTCCAAATACCGTAAGGTTTGAGTCGCGAGTACATTCAAGCCTGGGTAACCCGATTCTTTTTGGAACTTACCTGGTTATTATGCTGCCGCTCTTGCTAAGCCTTGCAAGAAGTGTGGAGGAAGAGCGATGGCGGCTGCTGGCATGGGTGCTAATTCTAGTTGGCGGTATCAATCTCATATTTACGGAATCCAGGGGTGCGTGGCTGGGGCTTCTGATAGCCGCGATTGCAATCTTTGTCAGGTGGAGAAAAAATGCAGCCGTGAAGAAGCGGTTGAAGATGACCCGATCAAAAGCTTCCCGTACGAAGAGCAAAAACAGAACCGCCATTATGGTAGCCATTTTGGTTGTTGCCATAATACTTATCATCTCCGTCCTTATCGTACCCAACAATCACTTGAAGAATCGCCTGGTATCGACCTTCACCTTTACAGAAAGCTCGACTGTTATCCGAATAGAAACGTGGAAGACGGCATTTAAAATGATCTCCGACCGGCCGCTTTTGGGGTACGGCCCCGAGCAGATGGGATACTGGTACCCGATCTATAAGACGGCAAAGCATGTGGCGATTGAGCCAAACGGCATTGCCGACCGCGCGCATAACGACTTCTTACAAACGGCGGTTGATGTCGGAATACCGGGGATGCTGCTTTACATTTGGATGTTTACAGTAGCTATCCTGGGATTATTTAAAAGCAGGGCGGTGTTTCGCTCATCCTACTTAACCGGACTTTTTGGAGCGCTGGTCGGCTACTTAGCACAGGCCCAAACCGGCATACCTTCCGTTTTTACTACGCCTTTGGTATGGTCGCTTTTAAGTATTGCAACAAATCTCAGATATCCGTTAAAGCCGGTAACGGTAACCGTGCCGCATTGGTTCAAGCCAAAGTTTGTAACCGCAGTTTTAGCAATCATCTTTGTCGGCTTTACGATATTTGCTATTAATCCTATAGCTGCCGATTATCATATATATAAGGGTCAGCACCTTACAAAAGCACAACCAGATCAGGCAAGCCCGGAGTTTGATGCCGCAGTCGGTCTCTTCCCGTATCAGACAGAATACGAGAAGGACGCGGCTGAGTTCTACCTTCATTACGCCTCGCTTTATCAAAGCAGCATATTTACACGTCAGGCCGCGCTTCTTGCACTGCAGGGTTTAAGTTACAACAAGCGTGACTTTGAGCTGGCCTATTATGCAGGCGAAGCCAATCTTTTTGAATACAGAATAAGCGAGGATAAAACGGCCCTGGTGAATGCAAAGAAATACTATAGACAAGCTGAGGCGCTGTGGCCATCTATTATCCTTCTAAAAAGAAGGCTTCTTGATATTGCGGTAATTGAAGGCGACTCAAAAACGATTGAATCAACCGCCAAGGAGCTTATAAAAATGGGAGATAGAGATACGAGCGTATATTACTTGTTAGCGGTGCGTGCACAAAATAGTGGCAATCATGAAAAGGCCGAGCAGTATTTCAAGAAGATAGACGAGATTGACCCCGGCTTTATGATGAAAACAAGAGGAAACTAAGCGGAATCCGGGGATTCCCGGGTATCCTCGTAGCAGCATACCAGGTTTCGCCCGCGCTGCTTGCAGATATAAAGAGCTGTACTTACAGCGTTCATCAACTCATCGCAGTTTGCGCCCAAACACGGGTACTCCGCGATGCCGATACTCATTGAAAGCCTTGCCTCTTCTTTGCCATCTCTGATTGCTATGTCGGCAACCTGGCGCCTTATGCGGTTTGCAAGGATAGACGCCTGCGAGCAATCGGTGTTCGGAAGAAGCATGACGAACTCATCCCCGCCGTATCTTGCCTTGTAATCGGTCTGGCGCGAACAGGTGACTAAAACCTCGGCGGTCTTCTTTAAAGCCCAGTCCCCTTTTGAGTGTCCAAAGTAGTCGTTTATGTAATCCAGGCCATCGACATCCATCAGAAGTATTGCAAAGTGGCCCCCGTATCTTTTTGTCCTCGCCATCTCGGCATCAAGGGTGGCAAAAAAGTGGCGGTTATTGTAAAGTCCGGTGAGGTTATCGGTTACCGCAAGCTCCTCGTTTTTCTCTAGAAGGACTGCTTTCTGAAGCGCAAGTGAAGCCTGGCTTGCAAAAGAAGAAAAGATTTTTAACTCCCTATCGGAGAACTGCCGGTCTTTGAAGTCGCCGATGAAAAGAAGCCCTATTACCTCTTCTCCATCCTTAAGAGCAGTGGCAAGCACAGAGATTGTCCCCTCATTCATAACCGGATTATCAAAGAGAGGCTCCTGGTTGATATCTTCGATAAATACGGGCTCTTCTTCATCGAGAAGGCGCTCGGTTATCCCCCCAGGCTTGAGCTCCCATACCGGCTCTTTTACCTGCTTTGAGTAGCCGGTCAATCCGGCCAACCGGCAGGTCTCATCTCTTTCATTAAAGATGATTAAGCTTCCCGCAGCGCAACCGACTGCTTTTACAGCTTGCTCTATTATCGCCTGATATAGGCTTTGGCTATCTCTTCTTGCGGCAAACTCCTGGGATACGGCCAGAATGCTGTCAATATCATCATGAAAGTTTTTCCCGCCCTCCGCAAGAGCTTTAACGATACCGGCGACCCTGCCCCGAATAACCTCAACATCTTTAAGCTCTTCGACCGACTCGATTGCAACTTGACCATCGGACAAATCAACTATAAGATCAACCTTGCTGATAGCCGGGAGCCGCTCTATTTTATCAAATAGGGGGATACTTTGCTCTTGCGCGATAACAGCATTAACTGAATTCGGGTCCGGGTCGCAGAACCCGACAATATTAATCGATTGGCATTCACCCAGCGTAGACAAAATATCGGCGGCCTCATGTCCATCGCTTATTACCGCTATGTTTATTGCGTCTTTTTGCTTCATCTCTTGCAACCCCCATAGTTTTCGCCAAGTTTCCCGCCTAAAAAATCTATCGTCTACTACACAAAAAGCTTTAGTGGTACTATCAAGGCGGCTCTCAGTTTTAAATCTTGCGCTGCTTTAGAGAATACAGGAGTTGGATAAATAATTCAAAAATGGGCAATACCATCAGCGGCAAGCAAATTACAGAGCTAGACGATATTATTACATGGGGTACGGTCATGGGGCCGCCTATCGTTCTGTTAACATTTTCTCCCTTAAATCTGGACTACTTCGGGCTGCCCAAGCTTACTGCACTATATCTGGTCACGTTATTTCTTATCTACTTTCAGATTAGAAGATGGGTTATCTCCGGCAGAGTCGAGGTACCTTTTGAGTTTATCCATCTATTATCGGTAGCTATCATTTTGATAACTATTGCAACCACACTAACCTCAGCCAACCCATTGGAGAGTGTATTGGGAGTATCCAGCCGGTATGAGAGCCTGATCGCGCTATTGTGTTACACCGCCATACTGTGGTTCTCCTTCAAAAGTGCGCAAGAAAAAGATTTTAAACACCGCTTTGAAATGGTATTTATACTGTCATTCCTCGTTATAAATATCTTTGGCTTACTGGAGATATCTGGCCTTGGTATACTGAACTCACCATTTTTAGAAAACGGAAGGCTGAGCTCCACTCTTGGAAATCCGGTGTTTTTCGGCGCTTTTTTATCGATGGCTCTGCCAATACTTCTGGCCAAGGCCCTTTTTTTGTCTCACGGGTCAAAACGTGTTTGGGATAGCCCTATAGTGATATTTGCCCTTATCTGTCTTGGGATGGCGATGCTTTTTAGCACGCTATCAAGAGGAGCCTGGCTGGGGACTGTAGCCGGTTTTCTGGTGGTTTTATACCTAAAAATCAGAGGCAAAAAGGGGGTATCTCCCTTGCCAATATTATGGGCAATTATTATCTTGGTCGGCTTGGTAATGGGAGTTATTCTTGCCCTGGGGATTACAAACATAGATATCCCCCACATATTTGGTATGGCAAAGTCGGCCGGCTCGTTTGACACACGGGTTGAACTTTGGAAGAGTTCGCTTTCCTTAATCTCCAAAAAACCGCTTTTCGGTTATGGTTTAGATCAGACCAAGGGCTGGATTAACCATTACTCTACTATAAAGCTTGCCAGGGTTGAGAACGCTGTTTTTGATCGTGCACATAATATTTATATACAAACCGCTATAAACGGCGGTATCCTGCTTCTACTCGCCCAAGTCTGGATGTTTGTATATGTCTTACTTAGAGGAATCAAATCGACGGAGAAAAATCGTGATTATATAACGGCCGGTTTCACCGGCGCTGTTATCGGCTATCTTGTCCAGGGGATGACCGGGATCGCCACCAACGACCTAAGCGTCTTCCTCTGGTTTATCATGGGCGCTGTTATCGGTATCACATCAAAAGAAAATGTGCGGGTTGTAAGATTGCCGGTTATAGGAAGTTCAATTTTAAAAAGGGCCGTTACTCCGATTGTTATCTTGCTCACTTTACTGGTACTTTTCCCAATGATTGCCGAAGCCAGATTCGGTGCGTCGTTAGAAGAAGCTTCCGCCACAATGAGTGAATCCGCGCTTGAACAGGCATATGAAGCCGATGGTTACTGCACCCAGCCTGTTTACCAAAAAAGACTTGCACTACTGTGCCTCTCCTTTGCCCGCAGTAAAGAGGATAAACACTTTGCCAAGCTTGCAATAAATACCCTAAAGAGAGGTTTGAAATACTCACCGGATAGTATAGAATTGCTGGAAACCCTCGGGCTTTCCTACCTTGCAGCAGCCGACTACGGAAAAGATAAGGAGAGCCTTGCTCTTGCCGGTAAATACCTTAAGCGTGCCCACGAAAGGGCCCCGATGTTTTTAGATATCTACCCAGGCCTGCTTGAGTTTTACATACGAGACGGTGACTACCGCTCCGCGGTAGTGTGTGCGAAAGAGATGAACAAAATAAACGATAAAGACTCAAGATCGCGTGTTGCAGCAGCAGTCTCCTATAAGCTTAAAGGAGATAGCAAAAAGGCGGATGTACTATTTAGGGAGATAGATAAGTCAGGCCCAGAAGTTAAAGCTTTAAAAGATAGATTACTTGAAAATATCAGTTATCATTTAGATAAATGACAGCTGCTACAGCTTCCACTACACGATGCGGGGCCGGGCAGGCTGGCCGTGCATCTTGGGCAGACCATTATAAGCATATTTTCGGTTTTAAACCCGCACCTCTTGCAAACCCGAGGCTCGGGTTTAGCTATCTCACATTTCATCTCTAAATCACCCTAACCAAAAGCTGGGCAAGTATTCCGCCAAGTCCAAAAGCCAAAATCCAGCTTCCAATCCAAATCAGTACCGCCTGTTTTGCCCCGCGCTCTTTGAAAAGTATCATAATAGACGCTATACAGGGCACAAACAATGTAATCGTGACCAGTGCAACTACCGTCTGCATAGCAGATAGATGCATCGCATATAGCCCGGCTGCGCCAAAGTCCCTTCTAACGAGACCCATGACAAACGCGGTCGCCGCCTCTTTCGGGAGTCTAAGCCACCCGGTAGTAATCGGCGCCCAAAGGTTCTGCCAAATATTAAGCATCCCCGTAACCTGCATCACCGATACGATAAGCGCGCCCATAAAAAACCAGGGCGTGGCTTCTTTCATGAAGCCGTACGTGCGGGTTGCCGCTTTTCTAACCACGTTACTCGGCTTCGGAAACCGAAGCGGCGGGAGGTCAATTAAAAGCGGTGAAGACTGTCCCGGAAGCCACCTTGAAAGAACGGTTCCTATAGTTACCAGAACTAAAAAGATTATGCCGGCATAAAGCAGGGTATAAGCGCCACCTATTGCGGCTAGAAGAACGGTAATCACACCGAGCTGGGCAGAACAAGGGATGGCCCACTGCAGTATCGCAGTCGCAATCGTCTTCTCGCGCTCGGTCCCAAGAAGTCTAGTTGTGATTGTCGCCATAGTGACACAGCCAAAGCCCAATATCAGCGGAACAACGGCCCGGCCGTTTAGCCCGATCGAAGTTAATACCCGATCCACTAAAGTCGCAAGCCTCGGCAGATAGCCTGAGTCCTCCATCAATGCGAGAGCCAGGTAAAAACCAAAGACAAGCGGCAGAAGTAGACCCAAGAGATATGTCACCGTCATCGTCAAAAGACCGAACTCGCCGATTAATATTGTTCCCAGTGCGGTTTTTTGGCTTATGATCGGATTAACGACCCCCCTTATAAAGGGCTCCCAGTAACCATTCATGACCGTCTTTTCGGTGAAGCCGACAATGATTTGCGCCACAAGAACCCCGACAAGCTCATATAGCCCATAAAGCACAAGAGCAAGAATTGGGATACCCGCTATCGGGTTTAAAACAAGACGGCCGATTTTCTGGCGGATGGTCTCGGACATCCTCGCCTCGCTTACAACGTGGCCGACGATATCGTTTACCCGCTCGCGCCGCCTTACATATATCTCCTCGCGGTCGGCGGCAGGCTCTATACCGTGCCTTGCAGCGACATACGGGTCGCCTTCAAGAACCATAAGGGCCTCCGGTTGTGAGCCGACGCGTGAGAGCATTTCGTGAAGCTTTTTATGCAAAAACGAGTCCTGGTGCCCCTCTCTTGCCTCCAAAAGGGCCGACTCGACATCTGCAAGTCCCCGTTTTTTAACCGCAATAGTTGGGATAACCGGTACCCCTAACAGGTCGGAGAGTAAATCCACATCAATTTTTAGATCCTGCTCTTCAACCTCATCCATAAAGTTAAGAGCCACGACAAGCGGAAGGCCCATATCGATAAGCTGCAGCGTCAAGAAAAGATCCCGTTCAATATGCACCGCATCCACTACATTTACAACCTTATCCGCGCTTAGAATGATATCGCGGGCGACTATCTCCTCATCGTTAAAGGAAGAAACGCCGTAGATTCCAGGGGTGTCGATTATGGCATTATTTTTGTATCTGGCTTGGGATATCTCTATCGTCGTGCCCGGGTAGTTGGACACATCTACATAGAGCCCCGAGAAGTAGTTAAAGAATACGGACTTGCCCACGTTTGGATTGCCGACGAGAACAATTTTCTCGCAGTTCTCCGGCAGATCAAGGGCCAGCGACCCGGAATGGCAATGTCCCCCGTGTGTTGTCTTGGCCACCTTAACTTCTTTTCCCACTACGGCTTCTCCTCTCTACAGTGATCGTTTTCGCCAACCCGCGACCGATTGCGATCTCCTGCCGGTTTTTTCTTAAAACCACCGGACCGAACGGGATTTTGCTGTGGCAGATAACGGTGCTTCCCTCACCGATGCCGAACCTGATGAACTGGGTCTTAGCCATGCTATCGGGAATTCTCTTTATGATAACTTCTTCACCGGCTTTTACCTGGTCTAGGCTCACCTTAACCTCCTTATTAGCTCACGGCTCATAGCTGACAGTTAAGAATTAATACCCACACCTCTTGCTTTCACCCTGTGAGCTGTGAACTATCAGCTATGAGCTATTTGAGACTGCGACTCCATCTCAGTTGAATTTTAAAAAATATATGCTACTTAAGAATTTTGACGCCCCATAAATGGTGCAACTACTGGGTGGCATTACAGCTCCTGCAATAGCCGTAGATGTTTAGGTTATGGCCGGTTGCCTTAAAGCCGGCCTTCTCACAGGCCCAATCCTGCAACTGCTCGATCAGCGGCTCCTCAAATTCTTCCACCGAGCCACACTTTATACATATAAGATGGTCGTGGTGCGTGTGTCCGGCAGTATGCTCGTAAGCCGCCCGGCCATCACCGAGATCTATTTTGTCAACAAGGCCGCTTTCAACCAACAAATCCAGGGTGCGATAAACCGTTGCCCGTGAGGCCTTGCTCCCCTTGGTCTTTAGAATTTTCAAGAGCTCCTCGGCATCCAAATGCTTGTGATTTGAAAAGACCTCTTCGGCGATACACTGCCTCTCCGGTGTGAAATAAAGTCCTTTTGTTTCAATATAGTCTTTAAACCGCGATGTTTCGGTCCTCATGACCCACCCTTATTGAGAATATATCTCAATTTTAATGCGCCCTTACCTAAATGTCAACCAGTTTTTTAAATTATTTAGCTATTATCGCTCCTCAATATAGACTCTATTCATAATATCGCCAACCCGAATCTGGTCCACCACGTCCATACCCTCGCTGACTTGGCCGAATACGGTATATTGCCCATTAAGCCTTGGCTGGTCGGTAAGGCAGATATAGAACTGGCTGCCCGCGCTGTTTATATCTACACTATTATGGGCCATAGCGACCGTTCCTCTAAGATGCGGCACATCATTAATCTCAGCCGGGATAGTGTATCCCGGGCCGCCCAGCCCATCGTTGCCGGGGTCGCCGTCTTTACTTAACGGATCGCCACCTTGAATAACAAACCCCGGTTCAACACGGTGCCACTTGATGCCATTGAAGAAACCCGAGTTGGCAAGCTTTACAAAGTTGGCAACCGTCTTAGGAGCCTTGTTTGGAAATAGCTGAAAAACTATCTTCCCCTTATTCGTCTCGATAACCGCATATTGCTTTTTATCAGCCGATGGTGCATTAGTATCAGATTTTTGTTCAGATGCTTTCGCCGCCTCATTCTGGGCAGATGTTTCTCCGGTTGCTTGTTTAGACTGCTCATCTGCTGTTGAGCTGTTTTTCTCTACATCTGCTTTTTGGCCCGAGCAACCCGCAATAGCGGCTACTATTGCGATGATTGATAAGACGATCAGACCTAATTTAATTCTCTTCATTATATACCTCCAAATTAGCTCATGGCTGACAGCTCTTAGCTCACAGGGTGAGGGTAAGAGATGTGTTTAATTCTTTCCTGCCAGCTGTGAGCTAATATAGAGCTCATGGCTGACAGCTGACAGTATTATAGCCGACAGTTCATAGTTTATAGTAGCCCTTTATAAATAACTTACAAACTATTTCTTATTGATAATATCAAGCCAGCAAGCATTTTAGCGATTTCATTGCCAGATGTTTTCAATTCTTCGAATTCTATATCTGTAACCAGATCATTTTTACGAAACAGTGTTAAAAGGGTAATTGTTTCGTATAAAGAACCACGCGCTATATAAAGAAATTGAATGAACTCCTTTTTAGAATAGCGGCCTTTGCCTTCGGCAATATTCAGGGCTATTGATGCCGAACAAGCCTCTAATTGCTCTATTAACCGAGAGTGTCTATGACCAGTTCGGACGTTTGCCGTGATGTTGATGATACGATCAGCAAAATCTATAGCCCTATGCCAAACCTCCAATTCCTCAAAGCTGAATTTTGCCACACAAAACCTCTTTCTATGATTTTACTGCTTATATATTAGCTACTTGCTTATAGCATCCTTTATTTAAAGACATTTTATTAACCTTATGTTATCTCTTAGCACTCGCTACCATCTTCTCTGTCAGCTATATTAGCTCACAGCTGATAGGAAGAAATTAATACCCACATCTCTTGCTTTCATCCTGTGAGCTGTGAGCCGTGAGCTTTGAGCTATTTATCTTGCCTCTGCAAATCCTGTATGCTATCATTTGAATCGTCAATTTTTGGCTCTCCCTTGTGAAAAGGGTCACCTTGAAGTTTAAAGGTTTGAAAGGAATCAGTATGGATAGTAACATGAGGAAGATTCTGGTCTACATAACAATCCTTCTATCAGTTGCAATTATAGCTATACTTGCGCTCATGCTGAAGGATGTCTTCTTCGGTAGCGATAAACCCCGCAACCCGGCAGAACAAGCCTACGATCTCGCAAAGGCGATGGTCGCCAAAAATCCTAAAAACCCGGAATACCTCTTCAACCTTGCAAAGGCAGAGGCCGATTTAAGTAGAACCGGCGATGCGATACAGCACTTAAAGAAGGCAATTGACCTATCGCCTGCGGCACCCATGCTTCACTACACGCTTGCACAGATTTATGAGGACAACGGCCGGGAAGACGACGCCATCAAAGAATTAAAGGAAGAGCTCAGAGTTACAGAATTAAAAAATGAGCTTGCCTGGTATGATCTCGGCGTAATTATGAACAAACGGAAAGATTATAACCAAGCGGCTTTATGCCTGCAAAAAGCTCTTGTAAGGATGGATAGTGGCGCGGATGCGCATTATCAACTAGGTATAGCATACGAGGGTCTTGGCCGAGACGACCTGGCAATAAAGGAATACGAAGAGACCCTGCGGTTTATACCAGACCATGTAGAAGCACAGCGTGCGATGCAGCAAATACAGCTGAGAAAATTACGCGCCGGCTCTACTACTACAACCTCTCCGAAAAAGTAATGTTAAGGCTGATAGATAAGGGCTAGGAGGCATTAAGTTGGTTAGAACTAGAACGCTGATAATCCTGGTAGCAACTTTGCTGCTGACATTAGGACTTCTTATATTCTTCTACTTTTACGTGTTGAACAGCTCAAACGATAAGGTAGAGACTCAAGGCATGACGCATCTCTTCAGTATCTATGGTTGGGGTGATAGGCCGGATGAACTCTTGAAAAGACCCACCGGTGTAGCATCCGACGATAAAGGCAATATATATGTTACTTTGCCTACCAGAGGACGGGTCGTTGTATTTGATAACAACGGCAATTTTGTGCGCGTATTCGGCAGCAAGGGTATGGCGCCGGGTTCGCTTCGCGGCCCACTCGGGATTGCGGTAGATTCTCAAAGAAAAAGGATATACGTTGCCGACAGGGAACGTTTCCGCCTGGTAATATTTAATCTCAACGGCAAGTTTTTAAGCGAGACCACACTCATGTCCCCGGTACAGCCATGCGTCGCTAAAGACCGGGTTTACCTTACAACGTTTGGACCGATTGCCATCCTAAGCCTCGATGGGAAGATTCTTAATACCTGGGGGGCCAGAAGCCGTTCGGTAGGCGGGTTTGATTACCCGCACGGTATCTGCGTTGATAGCCACGGCAGTGTCTATGTATCCGATACCAACAATACACGCCTGGTGGCGCTCAACAAGGTAGGAACAGTCCTCTGGATAAAAGGAAAGCCGCCAAAGGCCGTACTTGATCCTAAAACAGGCTTAAACCTTCCTGCAGGAATGACAATGGATGATAAGGACCGCCTGTATATTGTTGATGCGTTTGATTACTCCATCAAAGTATACAATACCAGGGGTCAGCAGATCGCCACGTTTGGCGGTGGCTCAGGTAACCTGGAGGGACAGTTTAATATGCCCGACGGTATAGCCTACTTGGGCAACAGGGTCTTTGCAATTGCGGATAAATTTAACGACCGCGTCCAGGTAGTAAGGCTTACAATCCCGGGTGAGGAAAGCCCGTTTGAGAACTTCCCATGGTGGGCGTTGCTGCTTATACCACTTCTGATGCTACTGCTCCGCCGCAAGAAGTTCATTGCAAACGAGGATTTCATGGAGCTGGTTATCTCCGACCAAAAGCTGAGGCTTCTAACTCAGGTTGCAAAACGCGTGCAGGTCAGCCAGGAAATCTTTGATAGATTTGCGGATTATGAAGAAGACGCTCTTAAGTTTGCAGATGTAGTTACCGTAAGACCGTATTCCAAAGAAAAGGTCCAAGAGCTTATGGAGAAACACGGTATCGAAGAAAGCGCGGCGGCCTTCCTTGCGCTATCTGGCAAGAAGTTCATCGAGAAGCTAAAGTTTGATAGATTAACGCTGGCATTTGAGGACGATAAGGTGCGCGAGATTTTGGGGTCAAATGGCAAAAAACCGCCTAAGATGATCAATTACCAGGAATTTATCGAGAAATACGATGTGCAAGAAGAAGAAACGCTCTCTCAACCCAGCAGCTAGTACTTTATCTTAGTTAATAGTAGTTAGTAAAAAGCAGGCCGAAGGGCCTGCTTTTTTTATCCATCTTGCAAGCCCAAGAAAAGAATGTGAAAATTTTTGCAAAAACCGCTTGACATACGAATAACTATCCGTTAGGTTTATATTGTGAATCTATAAACAAGCTAGGTTAAGGTTGACTGTAAAAAACCTTTACTTTACAGATAAGAGCCTTGAAATAACCTGATTACTAATATTATAGATATTCCTAAAAGCGTAAGCCAGATTGAAGTAATCATCGTAGCATCCATCGTAAAACTAAGATTATTTTCTTTCCTTAAGAAAAGAATTGTTGCACTTACGGTACTCTTGTCTCCAGGAGTTTGACTACAGCTTATAATCTGCGCTTATTTGGTTGTATCTCTGGCAATGTGCCCTTTGAGAAAGAAATGAAGCGCCTACCGATTGAGTTAGATACACCTCTTAAAAAGGTTTCTAAGTTTATCCTGTAACGAAAGGAGGTGAAAACAAATGAAAAAGGCTTTAATTATCTTGATGGCTGTTGCGATGTTGTTTGCCATGACCAGTTTAGCACTCGCCACAGATATCACCCCTAACACGTATAGCCTAGGTGCTAAGGACTGGGGTGAGAAGATTCAGGGTACTAACACGTACTTTAACCCGATAACCGGGGCAACCGTAACTCTTCCGACCTATGGTGGTCTCGGAAATAGCACCCATCCGTATGGTACCTGGAACAGCCCGTATACCTATGGAGTCGATGGTTACAACTACAACGATTCTCAGGATTATACGGATACCGGCAAACAGGTGGGCACAGGGACTCCTGTACTCTATCCTGTTCCGGGCGCATTCCAGGCTGCTTTGGCGCCGATGGCGCCGATGTACAACGTTCCCGGACAAAGTCGTGCGGACGTTGTAAGCGGCAACCTTGTTGCGGTTGAGACAACCCTTACAGCGAACTTTACCTCGGGTCCACATGGTGGCTACCTAACATCTACCCACAAATGCCGTGAGTGCCACGCAGTCCACCGTGCGGCTGGTAAGTTCAAATTGATGAGGGCCAACACCAGGTTTGAGGCATGTGATTGGTGCCATGGTACCGGTGCAGGCTCTGGATTTAACATCCAGATGGACAGCGATGATGCCTACACCACGGAGTACAATACCGGCCACACCATGGGCTTCGGTATCCAGAGCGGTAAGTGGAAAGCTCCAGATGATACCTATCCGGCGTTTACGCCAAACTACTGGTTGGGTGGATTCTCTTGCTTTGACTGCCACAGCCCGCATGCTAACCCGCAGAGGATTATGGGTTATGACCAGAACGGTAAACCGATCGAGTCAATAGTCAGGCTACAAACCGGCGAGGTATTTAACATGGGTAATCCAGGTCATGACATGTATCTGACTGGTAGCCCCGCACAAGCGTATCCTACCGAGCCTCTCCAAGGCGGCTCTGGGTATACTCAAAACAACGACCAGGAGAGTGCTGCTAACTACAAAGAGCATGCAGACGGATATGACTGGGTGCCGAACTTGGGTGGTCCGCTTCCTGGAGTGCCAAAACCATACTACCTAGCCGGTAGCTGGCTTCTGCTTAAGGACCCAGACCGCGAGTTGGCAACCAGTGCAGTGGCTTCCACAACGGCTGATATCAGTTACTTCAAGAGAGGCAACGGATGGGGAGACGATACCACCATTCGCAATTCGGTTGTAGCTGCATATGGATCCGCTAACCCTCTAAGCTCAGTGATGGTTACGCGGGATCCGAGTATTAACAACATCATGAATGGTGCTCCGAGACCTAACCCGGACCCAGGTGTTCTTTATGGTAGTACAAACTATGATGCCTATGGAATGCCGATTCCGTATGCTGATCCGACGGCGGGTGGTGCAAATGTTAATATCGCCGCTGGAGAGGAGATTCCAGATACTATTGACGTTCCTCTAAATCAGTTTAGTGCGTCAACAGCGTATCCTATCAACAAGGTGCCGACAGACTGGAACAACGACCTCGGTAGCGCCAGCATATGGGCCTCCACCAATATGTTTGGTATGGTTGCCCCGAGCAACTACTATGGCTACAACGTAAGGAACCCGCTCTGCAGGTCGCTTATCGTTGACGAGTTCTGCACCGACTGCCATGATGGTAACGCAGGACTGCACACCATAGCAGCCCCGCTATTCAGCGAGGATCGTGCGCTGAGGGATCAGACACAAACAGGTGGCAGTGACGGTACTTTAGAGGCCACCAGCAATCCAAGCGCTACCAATGCCACGCAGTGGAAGGGCGAGTATGACATCGCATACGGCCACGACGTTGCATCAAGGCACTGAGCCCGCATGACAAGATTCAATCCGGAGGATGGAATCGATGGCGGACCAAGGTGCCGCATGTGCCACAAAGGCTCAAGTGGTTGCGGCGGATGCCACAACAACGGCGAGGAAGGTATTGCAACCGATACGGCCAGCGTAGCGAACGACGATAGTCGTGATATCGTCACGTTCTTGTTTGCGAGTATGTTCCAGATGGCGGGCTTCCCGGGTCCAACCCCAGCGGATGTCTTCCCATACACCGAGTTCAAGCTGACAACTACAAGCCAGGGCGAGATAAACGCTATCAACATGGCGCTGACTAAAGACACCAGCACCGGCCTGACCAATGCATTTGCACCGGCCAGGATACTCAAGAACTCTCGTACGGTTAATTGGACTACCGGCTGGAGATCGGATGTAAATCCGAATAGCGCGACTTGTTCTGACGACGGTCTAAGCTGGCCACACAGAACCCTTGGTTGGAAAATGCTGAAGGATGACCTGTTTGGTATCGATATAGCAGGTAATACCAATGGCACGTCCAAGGTCGTCGGCCCAGGAGAGACAAGGTCGATGCAGGTTATGGGTACGGCAATAAACTCAAAAGCTCATGACCTAGACAGCGTCTGCTTAGATTGTCACAACCCGACAGTCTGGAACGCTAGCCAGGTACAGAATAGTGCCGGTCATGTTGACACAATCGTGCCGAATACTCCATACGGTACTGGCGATGCCCAGACCTACGACAACAACTACGACGAGACCTTGCTAAGAGGCTTGCCGTAAGAGCTGTCAAGACTTACAAGAATTGCTTGCAAAAACTTACATAAACATTACTTACAAAAAACTTACAAGAATTGCTTACAAACAACATAAAACACACAAGAGGCCCGTTATCAAACGGGCCTCTTTCTTTTTAACTGATAGGTCTATATACTGGTTTCTTTACCAAGAAGCTGCTAGAATAGTAAAAGAGTTAATTTTCACAAACCAAGTACGCAGAAGAGGTGTTAGTGTTTGGCGAAGTCTAATCAAAAACCTCAAACCGACAAGCAAAGACTAACAATGCCTAGCGCACGCAAAATAGCAGTCTTTGCTTTTGCCTTTTCCGGAATGGCAGCGCTTATCTATGAAGTGGTCTGGACAAGAGAGCTCTCTCTTGTTTTTGGGTCGACGGTTTATGCGGTCTCCATGATGCTTACGGCTTTTATGTCCGGCCTTTCTCTTGGGGCATTCCTGGGTGGAAAGTGGGCGGATAAGAGCAAGAATCTTATCGCTCTTTTCGGGAAGCTTGAACTCGGTATCGCTATATTCGGCCTGCTTACCATCCCGCTCATCCAGGTGCTTCCAACGTTTTATTTTCTTGTATTCAATACCTTAAAACCAAGTTTCTATTTGTTCTTTTTCTTCCAACTGCTTTTATCCTTTATCATCATGCTTGTTCCGACAACGTTTATGGGCGCGACATTTCCGATTGTCGCTAAGATAAACACGGCATCTATTGAGGAGCTGGGCTATGATGTAGGAAACGTTTATTCGATTAACACAGTTGGCTCAATTCTTGGCTCTTTAGGTTCCGGCTTTTTCCTCATCCCCCTTATCGGCATAAAAGGGACGACTTTTGTTGCGGCCGGTTTGAATCTTTTTGTCTCGATGACCATGATCTTCGTCTCAAAGTCGGATAATGCCAAGAAACTTCTTGCGACCGGGGTTATCATTTTGGCGGGTACCGGCCTGCTCGCGGGTGCAATTCAATCACCACCCATCACCCACAACTTTTATAGAATAGCCGACTATCAATCGTATGATGAATACAAGGAGAATACCGGCGACATGCGAACGCTCTTCTTTGACGACGGCCTTTATGGGCGGGTTACCGTCTTTGAGGTGTCAAACGGTGAAAGATCTCTTTCAACAGATGGTAAAGTTGAAGGATCAAACACGCCATACGATAGGCAGGCGATGTCGCTTTTCGCGCTCATCCCAGATGAGAGTATTAAAAAACCAAAATCCATACTTGTAATCGGGCTCGGTACCGGTTTTACAGCGTATGCGGCCCTCTACGGAACAAATGCCCGGGTAGACATAGCTGAAATAAACAAAGCGGTTTTGTCGGCATCAAAATATTTCGTCGGAGACGCCATTGAGAATAATCCACGGGCTAAATTCTATTTAAACGACGCACGGAACTACCTCTATACTACGGACAAAAAATATGATGTGATAACTTCTGAACCGAGCTATCCTGTTTCAACACACATAGCGCCTCTTTTTACCAGGGAGTTTTTCGCGCTTGTAGCCAAGCACTTGAACAAAGATGGCGTTTACTGCCAATGGATTCCCCGCTATATCATGAGGGACGATGACATGCTTATGATGTTTAAAACCTTTACGTCCGTCTTCCCCCGAACCTATGTCTGGGGATCCAATTATGGACCGGCGCAGGCAGAGGATGTTATGATGATCGGTGTAAACGGCAACCGGGAGCTTGATGTCAAAGAGATCGAGAGAAATGTGCGTGAAATAGGGCGGAATAGACTCTCTCTTCCACCTCTTGATTTTAGTTTCTACGCATATCCATCAACTGTTTTAAAGCTTTCTCAAGGAACGCTTTCGGATGGTAGCCCCATACCCTTAAATACCGATGATCGCCCGCTTCTTGAATTCATAGCGCCAAAGAACCACATAGATTTCTTCAGGGAAGGAACCAAGGGGTTTCATTTTTAAAATTTTAATTTTTCCTTGACAGCTTGCGAACGTATCATTATAATTTCATCGACTGCATGAGTATCAAGCAGTATCCGCCCAAGTAATAACTTCATATGCATACCCTAGATTTTTATGCTGATACGCATAAATCACTTCGCAATATGATGGCGATATTACTGACAAGGATTGACATAAAGAAAGAACCTTGAAGGCTATAGCATGGTCTTTAAGTAACTTTCTTTTATTACATTGAAGTGGCTAAGCGATTAAAGCGACGCCTTAGCAAGATTTGTAGTTTTCGTTAAAGCACGGCTTAAAATTAAGAGCTTTTTAATCGGCAATAGTCACTTTATTTGTTTTACAGGAGATCTATGCCAGTTAGCCAGAACCAGGACAGAAGAACAAGCTATACCCCAGACAGAGTAGGTCACACTTTATCTTGCTATTCCTCTATGCCCTTTTTCGGGCAGATAAATAAATTCTTGCTTGGAAAGGGGGTGATAAAGATGAGGAAAAGCTTTGTAGTTTTAATGACTACAGGCCTTGTCCTAACAGCCGGCAGTGTTGCCCTTGCAGATGATATCACTCCTACCAACTACAACTTGAGTCAGCCTAACCGCATTAGCCCTGGTGATAATACCACAGCTAAGGATTGGCATGAGCTGATTCAGGGTACCAGCACGTACTTTAACCCAATAACGGGCGAGAGCACAACCCTGCCGGAGTATGCCCAGGCTAACCTCAACAGCACGCACCCGTATGGCACCTGGAATAGCCCGTATACCTATGGAATCGATGGTTACAACTACAACGATGCCCAGGATTATACGGATACCGGTCAACAGGTAGGTACTGGGGACCATGTGGTCTATCCTGTCCCAACAGGATTCCAGGCAGCGCTTTATGGCCTTGCGGGAATGTACGGAAGTCATGCGATCACTAGTGGGAGCAATCTTATTGGTGTTGAGACAACCCTTACAGCGAACTTCACCTCGGGTCCACATGGTGGCTACCTAACATCTACCCACAAATGCCGTGAGTGCCACGCAGTCCACCGTGCGGCTGGTAAGTTCAAATTGATGAGGGCCAACACCAGGTTTGAGGCATGTGATTGGTGCCATGGTACCGGTGCAGGCTCTGGATTTAACATCCAGATGGACAGCGATGATGCCTACACCACGGAGTACAATACCGGCCACACCATGGGCTTCGGTATCCAGAGCGGTAAGTGGAAAGCTCCAGATGATACCTATCCGGCGTTTACACCAAACTACTGGATGGGTGGATTCTCTTGCTTTGACTGCCACAGCCCGCATGCTAACCCGCAGAGGATTATGGGTTATGACCAGGCTGGTAAGCCGATCCAGTCGATAATCAGGCTGGGTACCGGCCAGGTATTTAACATGGGTAACCCGGGCCACGATATGTATCTGACTTCTAACATATCCGGCTATCCGCAAAATGCCGATCAGGAAACTACGGCTACCTATGAGGAGCATGCAATTGGCTATGACTGGGTACCGAACTTGGGTGGTCCGCTTCCTGGAGTGCCAAAACCATACTACCTAGCCGGTAGCTGGCTTCTGATTAAGAACCCGGACCGCGAGTTGGCAACCACTACTGAGACTGCCCTAGCGGCTGACATCAGTTATTTCAAGAGAGGTAACGCATGGCCGGATGATACCAGCTATACCGCATACGGTGGTGTAAGCCTAACCGTTCCGAGAGACCCAGCCATTAGTGGCCTGTATGGTAGTACCACTACCGATTCTAATGGAATGCAAGTTCCATACGCTGATCTTGAGAATGGTGCGGGCCAACCTTTTGAGACCACTACCACCGTTAATCCTGGACAGGAGATCCCGGACTTTGTTGACAGCAACCTGTTCGAGTTTAGCACGTCAACGGCGTATCCTATCAACAAGGTGCCGACAGATTGGAACAATCCTCTCGGTAGTGCCAGCTTATGGGCCTCCACCAATATGTGGGGTATGGTTGCCGCAAGCAACTACTATGGCTACAACGTAAGGAACCCGCTCTGCAGGTCGCTTATCGTTGACGAGTTCTGCACCGACTGCCATGATGGTAACGCCGGACTGCACACCACGGCAGCCCCGCTATTTAGCGAGGATCGCGCGCTGAGGAACCAGCAGCCGCAATCCGGTACGGATACCGTGACCTGGAAGGGCGAGTATGACATCGCATACGGCCACGACGTTGCATCAAGGCACTGAGCCCGCATGACAAGATTCAATCCGGAGGATGGAATCGATGGCGGACCAAGGTGCCGCATGTGCCACAAAGGCTCAAGTGGTTGCGGCGGATGCCACAACGATGGAACAGAAGGTATTGCAACCGATACGGCCAGCGTAGCGAACGACGATAGTCGTGATATCGTCACGTTCTTGTTTGCGGCTATGTTCGACATGGGCGGTTTGAGTGGCTACTTTGGGGCGGATAGCCCAAGTACCTACTTCCCATACACCGAGTTCAAGCTGACAACTACAAGCCAGGGCGAGATAAACCCGATCAACATGGCGCTGACTAAAGACACCAGCACCGGCCTGACCAATGCGTTTGCACCGGCCAGGATACTCAAGAACTCTCGTACGGTTTCTTGGACTACCGGCTGGAGATCAAGCGTAGATGTGAACAACCCAACCTGTTCCGACGACGGTCTAAGCTGGCCGCACAGAACCCTTGGCTGGAAGATGCTGAAGGACGACCTGTTCGGTATTGACGTAACAGGTAGTACCGGCGGCGGATCAACAGTCGTCGGCCCAGGAGCGACAAGGTCGATGAAGATTATGGGTACGGCTATAAACTCAGCAGCTCATGACCTAGATAGCGTCTGCTTGGATTGTCACAACCCGACAGTCTGGAACGCAGCCAGCACGATGAACCATACCGATACCGTTGTACCAGATTCGGCTGGTCATGACACCCAGACCTACGATAACAACTACGACGAGACCTTGCTGAGAGGCTTGCCATAGTAATTACATGCCGAAAGGCAGACCGTTAAGCTGCCGACGGGCAGCTTAAAGTTTTAGACTTATAGTTAAACATTGTACTTGCGCGCAATTTGAGGGCCCGCTTGGCCAGCGGGCCCTCTACTAATTTAGCTGACAGCTTATAGCTCACGGCTGACAGAAAGAAATAATACCTCACACCTCTTACCCTCACCTGTGAGCTTAAGAACTGTGAGTCATGAGCTTATAAAGTCCCGCCTTTTTAAACCGATAACAATTACAAAGCATATGTATAGGAAAACGTCTAAATCGCGGTTTCCCAGGCAAATTTAAAGTGGCTAAGCGGTTGATTGATGCCGCAGTAATTTTCAAAGTCTTCGTCAAAGCAGTACATGATCTAGCACAACCAACCGGTTGGCCGCTTTGCTTTTGCAGAAACATATGACAATTAAATGCTTTGTAAGAATTTCCTTGGAGAGTGGTGAAAAGATGAAGAAAGGTTTTTTAATTATCGCAATTCTAGGTCTTACCTTAATGGTTGGCAACATATCATTAGCCGCTCCATCGGATATTACTCCAACCACATATAATATAACGGCGGGCAATATCTGGTACGATGTCATAAACGGCAACGTAAAGACTTATGATGGCTTTGGAACCAGCACCCATCCCCAGGGAACCTGGAACAGCCCTTATACCCTAGGCGTTGATGGTTATAACTATAACGACGCCCAGGACTACACTGAAGAGACCGGCTGGGGCGGTAGTTTTTCAGGAGGCAAATATACCGCCGGTCCTCACGGCGGTTATGTCACAACAAGCCACCGGTGTCGTGAGTGCCATGCGGTCCACCGTGCGGCGGGTAAGTTTAAGTTAACCAGGGCTAGTACCAGGTATGAAACATGCGACTGGTGCCACGGATTTGGCGCAGGGTCCGGCTTTAACATCCAGACAGACAACGATGACAATAGCACAACCGAGTATAATGTCGGCCACTCGCTGGGCTTCGGTATATCCACCGGTAAGTGGAAAGCACCGGACGACACTTTCCCGGCGTATACGCCGAATTACTGGTTGGGTGGTCTTTCCTGCTTTGACTGCCACAGCCCGCACGCTAACCCGCAGAGACTTCTTGGCTTTAATAACGTAGGCAATCCTGTAGGCATCTCCGGCTCTGGAGTTGATTCGGATGACCCGTTGGGACGAGACCAATCCGGCCTGGTATTTTCAATTGCAGACCCGGGACACGATACTTTAGGCAACAATACTCAACTTTGGAACTCTACTGCGAACAAAGACGAGCCGATATATCTTGCCGGAAGCTGGCTTTTGATTAAAGACCCCGACCGCGAAGTATCCGCAAAGGCCGGTACCGAGACGGTTTCCTTCTGGAACCTTGACACCGGTAGCGCGGACACAACACAGGTCGCACCGGGTGCAGAGATACCCGATGTTATCGCGTCGCTTACGATTAGCGGCACCGATTATGGGTGGATGAATATGTATGATAACAGCACGCCCTATCCAGTAAACAAAGTGCCCATAGACTGGAATAACCCGATAGGTGCCGCAGATTCATCGACTGTAGGCTCTGAAAATATCGGCTTTACAAGTAGAAACGCCGGCAAGCCGGTCTGGAGCATATCGGAGTTTTGCACCGATTGCCATGATGGCAATGCCGGCCTGCACACAGTTCAGGCGCCGCTATTTAGCGAAGACCGCGCGCTCAGGAACCAACAGCCGCAGTCCGGTACGGATACCGTGACCTGGAAGGGCGAGTATGATCTGGCCTACGGTCACGATGCACAGCCGAGGCACTGAGCCCGTCAGATGAAGTTCAATCCGGAGGATGAACTTTTGATCGGCCCGCATTGCCGCAACTGCCACAGGGGATCCAGCGGCTGCAATGCCTGCCATATTGCAGGCAAGGGCGGCTACACTGCGATTGCAAACATCGGGGCCGACAACACCTTGGGTAAAACAGTATTTAACACGCTTTGGGTAAGCACGGCGGTTACCTATGATGTTCTTAATAGTACGCCCACGGCCTACCCGCCAACCCAGACAAATGCCGGCGTGCAGTTTAAGTGGGAGCGTTCGGTATCATTCCCAAGCAACTGGAGGCAGCTTGAGACAACGTCATCAGCTTCTTGCTCAGATGACGGCTTTAGTTGGCCTCATAGAACGCTTGGCTGGATGATGCTAAAAGATGACCTATTCGGACTTGATTTTAACGGCAACCCGATAGGCCCGGGAGAAACAAGATCGTACTTGAGTGGGGCCGACTTGGCCAACCAGATAAACAGCGGCAGTGCGTACAACAGTACCGACACCTACACTTGGCTTACCAGCCACCCGACACATGATATAGATAGCGTCTGTTTGGATTGCCATAATCCGACAGTCTGGAATGCAACAAGCCAAGACCATGTTGATAGCTCAACAGTCAGCGGCGACGAGTATAACGATGAGCTTCTGTTAAGAGGATTACCATAATAAGCTCGCAGCTCATGGCTGGCAGCTCATAGTTAGTAAGCAAAAACATGTAGGGGCAGACAAGCTCGGCCCCTACATGTAGCGCAGCCCTTAAGGGCTGCCAAGCAGGGCTAAAGCCCTGCGCTACGTTTTACCTGTTCACCAGCTCACCGGTAGGTTATATCTTTTAAGTCTTGCTACGCGCTCGGCGATTGGCGGGTGCGTGCTAAACAAGCTTGCGAAGCCCGCGCCAGATAGCGGGTTTACAATAAACATATGTGACGCCGCAGGGTTTATATTCATTGGGATGGCTTGCGCGCCGCGCTCGAGTTTGAGAAGCGCGTTTATCAGCCCGTCCGGGCGACCGGCGATTCTTGCCCCGGCCTCATCGGCGCCGTACTCCCGCGAGCGCGATATCGCTAGCTGCACAAGCATCGCGGCAATCGGCATAACAATAATTGTTACGATGGTGCCGACTAGTCCAAACGCGCTGTCCTCGTCATCTCGTCCAAAGATCAAACCCCACCGTGCAATGCTGGCAAGCACGCTTATCGCGCCGGCCATCATCGCCGCCATCGAGCCGATTAAGATATCCCTGTTTTTAACATGGGCAAGCTCGTGCCCCAAGACACCTTCTATCTCTTCCCTATTTAGTATCTGCATCAGTCCCTCGGTTACCGACACGACCGCATGATCGGGATTTCGGCCGGTCGCAAACGCGTTGGGCTGCTCCGAAGGCGTAATGTAGACCCGCGGCATAGGGAGCCCGGCCCGAAGCGAGAGGTTTCTAACTATAGCGTAGAGCTCGGGGGCTTCCGCCTCGCTTACCGGCCTTGAGCCGGTCATCTTGATAGCGATTTTGTCGCTCCACCAGTAGCCGGAGAAGTTCATGATTATGGAGAAAACCAGCATAAACATCATCCCTGTATTACCGCCAATAACCTTTCCGGCAAACACAAAAAGAACCGTGAGCAATCCCATCAAAAGCCAGGTTCTAAAATTGTTCACTTCAATACCTCCGTCTCTGTAGATAACTAGATTTTATAACTGCTGAGAGGTTTCTGCAATAATCAGAAAACTGGTAGTTGCTCGATTTATCGAGCGCGCAGTCGCAAAACGGTAACGGTTAATGTGTGCTTGTGAGCAGGGGAGTTTTGATATATCATGATTAAGTTATGAAAGTAGGAATTATCGGACTTACAAAGTCGGGAAAGACAACCGTTTTTAACGCCCTGACCGGGTCATCGGCCCAGACGGGCACCTTCGGCGTGCAAAAAGCAAACCTAGCGGTTATAAAAGTCCCCGATGGGCGTGTCGATTTTTTATCGGGGATATACAAACCGAAAAAGACTACTTATGCGGAGATATCCTTTGTCGATGTCCCCGGCCCGAGCGATGCCGCAGCAAGTTCGTTAGGCGGCACCCAAACCATCGACTTGATTAAAGGTGTAGACACCCTGGCGGTTGTTGTTCGCGCTTTTGATAATGGCTCAGGCGATGTGGCAAACCCCCTAAAGGATTTCCAGGCGATTGAGTCGGAGTTGATCGTTCTTGACCTTATCATGCTTGAGAAAAAGCTTGAGAGACTTGAGAAAGAGCATAAAAAGGACACCGAGTATGATTTAATTAAGAAATGCAAAAACGCGCTCGATGGGGAAAAACCCTTAAGAGACCTTGACTTAGACGAAGCCGAAACAAAATCCTTGAGCGGCTTTCAGCTTCTTAGCCTAAAGCCGGTCCTTATCGTGGCAAACACCGGCGAGAACGCAAGTATTGATTTAACGGCACTTAAAGAATTTGCCGCAGGGCGAGGTATCCCGATGGTCGACTTTTGCGGCACTATTGAGATGGATATCGCCGAGATGAGCCCGGAGGAACAGTCTGAGTTTCTCGAAGGCTTGGGGATTACCGAATCCGCCCGGACCAAATTTATCCGCGCGGCTTACGAACTCTCCGACTTGATATCGTTTTTAACCGTCGGAGAGGACGAGGTACGCGCCTGGACGATAAAGAAAGGGACACTTGCCCCGCAGGCCGGTGGAAAGATACATACCGACATCGGGCGGGGCTTTATTCGCGCCGAGGTTGTATCCTTTGAAGATTTCCGCGCGCTTGGCAATATGGCTAAGGCAAAAGAGGCCGGGAGGGTCCGCCTTGAAGGAAAGCAATATGAGATACAAGACGGCGATATTATTAACTTTAGGTTTAACGTCTAAGTTGCTGCAGCTCTTAGAAGAAAGGATTCTTTGTTGTCAGATATAGTATTAGTAATAATAGCAATAGCGGCCTATTTAATCTTAAATAAGTGGCTTCTGCCAAAGATAGGCGTATCCACTTGAATGAGTGCGCCAACAAACACGGATCGTGAATCCGAAAATCCGCAAAATAAGGGTTGTTGATTTACTAACTCACCCTGCCACCTGTTTATAAAAGCTTGCTCAATTTCCCTTATTGCAATATTATTGCAATATGAGGTATACAAAAGAGGCGCAAGAGACCTTAAAAAACCACGGTTTTCGCCTTACGCAATCCAGAAAAACGGTAATTAAAGTACTGGATAAATCCAAGGGGCCGCTTTCGCCGTACGACATCCAAAAACTCCTGCAAGAGGACAAGGTTGAGCTAAACCATGTTACCATCTATAGGGTGCTTGACCTCCTGTGCTCTCTAAACCTGGCGCATAGAGTAATAACGAAAGGCGGCTTTATGAAGTGCACCTTGGAGGGCGCAGAAGGCTGCCACCGCTATATGGTGTGCCGCGCCTGCGGCGCGGTCGCCGAGTTCTCCGACGGTTCGCTATGCAAGCGAGAAAACGAGGTTGCCGAGAAGCTGGGATTTTACGCCGAGCAGCACATAACCGAATTTACCGGGCTTTGTGCCAAATGCCGTGGGAGCCACAGAGGAGGTCATATTTGATGAGCGGGCTGCCCATTGGCGGTTTCCCAATCACGCCTGTTACGGCAATTATATATTCTTTTGTTTTTGGCCTACTCCATGGGGTTATACCCGACGAGCATACCTGGCCTATTACATTCAGCTATGCAATTGGCGGCGCAAGTGGAAAAGAAGGCATGAAAGCGGGTCTTTACTTCTCAGCTGCATTTACAGTTCAGCGTATGATCATCTCGGAGCTTGCTTACTTTGTTTTAGCGCCGTTTTTCAGTTCCCCAACATTCAGTGGTATTGTCTATATAATCGTCGGTATAGCGATGTCAATCGCCGGGGGTATCGTCCTTCGCCAGAACCGCTATACTCACCTGCACATACTTGGACATCATCACGAAGAAGGAGAGTGCATGGAAGCGGCAGGCAAAGTTTTAACGAGGCGTTGTGCAAGGCCTTCAAAAATAGTGTCCGTACCGCCTAAACGGTGGACAATCATTCACGGTTTTATTGCCGGTTTTGGATTCGGCGGCTTTTCGGTCTTCATCAACACAGTCGCCGCTCCCGCAATGGGAAGCCCGTTTTTAGGCTTTTTGCCTGGGCTTTTTTTCGGAGTGGGAACGATGATCATGCTCGTCATAGTTGGGGGGATATTTGGGGCCTCTTTGCGATGGACACATGCATTGACAGAACAGGAGGCCAAGCGGATAGGGGCTAAGACGGGCGGAAGAACGCTCTTTTTAGGCGGTTTGCTTTTTGCCGCAGCGGGCATCATCACTCTATTAGGCCTAGACCGTTACATACCTATCGATACAGGATACTTGCTCATCGGTCTTTTCATGCTTATCATCGCAATCCCGGCCTTTATTTATTCATTAAGACAAGGTAGACAAGGTGTCAGACACCGATCAAACTAACTACCAGCTATAACAGCATAGGCTAAACAAGAAAGTGTGCACTTGTGAAGCTAAAACTCTATCTGGCAACCCGCGGTACAATGCTCGAATTGCTCCGGCATCTGCAGCGACACCTGCTTTTTTTACCCCAGCCACTTTGATAGTTCAGCAACAAACATCGCTTTCGGCTTGGCGCCTACAAGTCTGATCTTTTCTTCACCGTTTAGAAAGACGATGAACGTGGGGATTCCCCTCACCTGATATCGACCGGCCAGACGCTGGTTACCATCTATATCTAACTTGGCGAATTTAACCTTATCTGAATATTCGCCCGCGAGTTCCTCGATAACCGGGGCTACGGCATTACAGGGTGGACACCAACCTGCCCAGAAATCGACCATGACGGGCTTGTCGGATTTCATGACTTCCGCGTCCCATGATTTCTCATCCACTTTGATAACTTTTGCATTCACAGCCTCTTTAAGCCCTCCTTTTTTAGCCAGCCGATAACACATAAACGACCTCGCGATTAACCTTACCTAGAAGGTGAGGTTCATATCCGCCTGCATCACCACGTCTTTGTAATAGGTTGACGGGTCGGCAACCTTCGCCCCAAGCACAAAATTTTCAGAAGTCATACCGAATAAAGGAACATTAAGCGGGCAGGCAAGTATTTTGGCTCCTTCAAAGTGGAGCATCTCAAGAAGGTCGCGCGCGGTGGGAAGCTCCATCTCCTCCATCCGCCTCATAACTGCCTCACCTTCCTCTTTTGGTTGATCGGGAAGGCAGATAAGGTTATCTACTTTATCTTTGTGAAGAGCATTTACTCCCCGGGAGCCAAAAAAGATTGTAACTTCTGACCCACTTCTTCGCAGGCTAAGCGCTGTCATTAAAGCATTGAAAACCTGGCAGAGTTCATCATGAAAGCACATGATAGAAACCTTTTTGGACGGCTTTGACTGAGAAACCATCTTAAATACCTCCTATTAGAGACGAACCGCGACCGACTTTATTTAATAGACGCCAAGAAGATTGAGCGCCAGTAGGACCAGGCCAATGCCCGCCACCCTCTTTACCCACAGAGGGCTCATGCGCTTGGCAATCTGGGGACCGATAAACCCACCCAATATCGCCGCAGGAAACATGATGAGGAAAAATACCGGGTCGAAATTTCCGAACTGGTAGTGACGCATTGTCCCCATTAACGTATTGAAAAAGATAGCAAGGAGCGAGCTACCTACAACCAGGTACATCGGAAGACCCAGCGCAACCGTCATCAAGGGAACTACAAACGGGCCCCCGCCGAACCCGAACATGGAGGATATAATAGCGATCAAAAATCCCCCGATGCATCCTAAAACAATGTTTATCTTGAACTCATGTCCCCAGAATTCTACTATCACGGCAATCACTCCCCTTTAAGCGTTGGCATTAGCGTCAGCGTTGGCCTTGGCCACCGCGGCCTCTTCTGCCTTTTTCTTAAACTCCTTCAAAAGCGCTTGTTCCTTTTTATTCTTCGCGATGTAGCCCGGCGTTGTCTGCCAGAACATAAGAGCGGCTAGGATGAGAAGAATCCAACCAAAGACGGACTTGAACTGAGATAGCGTGATCATCTCGGTTAGCTTGGGGCCGATAAATCCTCCCGCAACCATCGCCAGGCCTATGCTCACCCCCAGCTTCCAGCTTATAAACTTTATCTTCGAGTAATTGTAAATGCCGCTCGCCTGCGAAAAGAGCACGGTGGGCATAACCGTTCCCGCCACGATGGCGTGGGGTAGCGGCCATAAGGAAACAAACAGAGGGTTCATTATAAACCCGCCTCCGGCGCCCATAAGAACTCCGAAAATAACAATTAGCAGGGTTAGCAGGAAAGGACCAAACAAGTTCAGGCTGGTCCCGGCATTGCTAAGGTAGACATTTGGAAAGCTAATATTGTTTGTGACTGTGACGGGCTGGCTTCTTAGATTTTTCCCCGCAACAGCCACGACCGTATACTTGCCGGGGGCGGAACCCGCATCAATTTTGACCCTGGCGGTGTAAGTACCATCGGGGCTCACCTCCACAGTGGGGACTAAAAGTTTATCCGGATTCCTAAACCGGGCCTTAACAAGCTGCATCGAGCGTTTTTTATCCTCATCTTTACCCATTGCCGCCAGCGGGGTCCCACGCGAGCCGATGATGCTTCCCATCAAGGTTGCCTGGTACTTGTCTATTTTGATCTTGGCCGGGATCGAGTAAGCGATATCCGCGCCCAGGTCTTTCAGTGCCTTGGAGTAAGCCCATTTCTCGCCCTCTTTCTTGATTTTGCCCAGTTCATCCCGCATGGCCGCCGGCACGTATATTTTGTAATAGGCGGGCATTTCGTAGGTCATGTAGAGGATATAAGGTCTCTTGCCGGTCTCTTTATCGATGTCGGCATCGAAGCGCGAGGCGCGTACTTTTCTTTCGGTATACACTTCAAGATACACGGGCTTGCCTGCCGGTGCGACCCCTGAGACGGTGATCGTGCCCCCGTTGTTTAGCGAACTCTTGTCCACCTTAATAGTGGGAAGCGATGCGGCCTCACTTACTGCGGTTTTTCCCGCCTGCAATACAAAAATCCCGGTAACCACCGAAATAAGCAACAGTAATCAGATACGCTTCATAAGCCTGCCACCCCTTATAACTCATTTATGCTAAAAAGTAATAACCCTGTCGCTTTCTTTTACAATCTGATGCATGTCCTTTAGCCCTCCTACAGGACAAGCCTGCGGCTCAAATCCCCTTATCTTTTTCGCACAGGTACCGCAACAAAGAATTTCTCCGCCTAAAGCTTCTAAATTTTTCATCATCCCTTTAACCGGGAATTGCACGGTGCTTATGTGCTCTGCTTCAACGCCGGGGCCGGTTAAAAAGACCTTTACTTCATCTCCCGCTTTTACGATGTGCTCCCCGTACCTGAATGCATTCCAGACCGTTTCCGGATCATTTGAGCTAATAATAATCCCAATCTTCATTAACGCCTCCTGTTTCCTGGATAAGTTCCTTTTTTTGTGACGGGACAGCAAGCCGGTGCCGGCAGGCTGTCTTTATACTCTTTCCTAAGAATTTTTAGAAGATCGGGCACCATTGGGTCGACAAGAAAATAACAGCGCAGTCTTCCATCCATGTAGTAATCGATAAAACCGCACCTTCTCAAAAGCCCCAGGTGCTGTGATACGTTTGGCTGGCTTGCCTCAATAGATTCCTCAAAGTCGCTTACGCATTTAACCCCCTTTTCCAGCTCCTCAAGTATCTGTATTCTTACGGGGTGTGCGATAATTTTTAGTATCTCGGCTTTTTTAATTCTCGATCGCATATATAAACAACCTCCAAAAGCATCCCAAACACTAAATATATGCATATATTATTATATTATTATATAAGCGTCAAGGGGATATCTTTAAAAAAAGCTTGTGCGTTATAGACCAGAAGGTAATAGAAAAGCAAAACGGGGTCAAGTTGGCCCCGTTCTTATCGCCTATTATTAACTATTTTCCTATGGCATTACAGCGCTGGCCGCGTCGACCAAGCCGTCTCCGTAAATACTATCCTTGCCGGGGCTTCCTAAATCCCTTGCCGTGGCCTCCAGCTTAGCCTGTACTTCAGCCGGGTCCCAAATGCCGTTTCCATTTAGATCATAAGCACCAACCGGAGTAGCTAAAACTAAGGCGGCCACACCGGTTACATGGGGAGCCGCCATCGAGGTTCCCGAGAGCGTCTTATATGTCCATCCTTTATAGGTAGAATAAATACTAACACCGGGAGCTGCCAAGTCTATCTCTGGGCCAGATGAAGAGAAGTAAGCCACCGCATCAGAATAATCGGTTGCCGAGACAGCTATTACCTCGGGATATGCAGCCGGGTAATTAACCGCGCCTCCCGAATCGTTTCCCGCCGCGGCAACCAGGGTAATTCCAGCATTATGAGCGGCTACTATTGCATCATGCTCGGCTGAATCAGACCCGCTGGCGCCGAAGCTCATATTTGCAACCCGTATGTCATTGGTTGGATCTGTGTCGGTGTGTGTGCTCACACACCACTGTAAGCCTTCGATGATATCGGATGTCCAGCCCCAGCCGGCTTTATTTAAAACCTTCACCGGGTAGAGATTGGCTTGGTGTGCAACCCCAACAACGCCGATAGAGTTGTTAACTGCAGCCACGATGCCGGCAACGTGTGTGCCGTGACCGTTATCGTCATTCGCACTTTTGCCCGGTCTTATTGCATTAAATCCCGACTTTATATTTGCCTGCAGGTCGGGGTGGGTTAGATCGATGCCGGTATCAATGATTGCAACATTTATGCCGGATGCCGTGGAAGTAGCCCAAGCAGAAGGAGCATTAACTCTTTCCACACCCCAGGGCGTAACCTGCGGTGTCGGTTGGGCTGGAGTCTTTCTTCCCAGCGCAAAAACAGGCAAATCGTCTTCAATTCTAACGACCCCTTCGGACCTTGCTAAGTCTGCTGCAGCCTTAGGTGGCAGCATCACAACCGCACCATTAACAATAGGAAGGCCTTTTAATTTAACGCCGAATTTTTTAATCAACACATCTTGTGCCGGTGATTTGACCGTCTTGTTAAAAACCACGATCTTTCGAACGTAATTCTGCTCGCCTGTTGCTATGGCTGGAAATGAGAGTGCAACAAACACCATAATGGCAAGCAAAACCGCAACCGACTTTTTACCCATGAGCCCCATCTCCTTTTGCCAATAAAATGAACCGTCGATTACTATAGTACCACATAAAGGATAGCAAGCACAGCTTGCGGTTTATGCTACTTATGTTTTCGAGCAGCAAAAGCGAAAAAATAAAAATACTGATTTAAGTCATCAAGCGACGTGCTATATTCACCGTCGCTAAACACAGTATTGCAGAACACTTCTCTTATTCGCGTTATTTCTTTTAAACGATTCCTCCAGCGCAGATCTTCTATAGTTAAATCAAAAAGATCTAGTGCTCTGTTTATTGTGTTTTCAAAAAGCTGTTGGTTCTTTCCTTGAAACTTAAGAGCACGGTTTATTTCACTGCCAATATTGCCCATCTGCTCGGCCAACGAAAGAGTTTGCCATCTCCCCTTTGCTGAATTAACGTGAATAAGATTACTCATAAATAACCAACTTATTTAATATATTGATGATTCTTTCTCTTATTTTGGGATTCTCAACTTCTCTTGAGCGATTGTTTTGTGACGGCCTTATATTAATAAAAGAATCAAACTCAACCCATTCTTCTTGTTTCATTCCCGGCCATAAGTTAATTCCCCATAAATTATTTTGCTTAGAGCCCTGTTCTAAAAGAATAGCTTCTTCATCTGCATGAAGCTCACCGCCGATAGCTATGATTTCCCTGTCTATATCAACAACTGCTTTTACTAAGTCACCAAATTGATTCCTGGCAATCTCTACTAGTTCTTTTAAAGCAATGGGCTCTTCTATGATTTTTATTTCCAATCGACACCTCGTAGATGGGATAATCGCTTAATTTTGCTTATTATTCTAGCAAAAGAACATGCCCATGCCAAAGTGCTATCTATGTGGTTCACTCGTTTCCCTTATTAATACAAAAACTTTAAGAGGGCTTTATATAAGCAAATTTACAAATTGGCCGGATGGAAGTAGCGAGGACCAGATCGAGGCCTTGTTTGCAGCGCCGAGATAGTTGTAAACGCTAAGGTAATTGTTGTTTGCGGCGGGTAGAGGATTGGCAAACGTGTTCAGCGGATTGGTTGCTATTTGCTGGGATTGCGACCCCACTTCTACGGCCAAGCCGCCCAGCCCGCTAAAAGCCGCCTGGACAGAGCCCAGGTTGTTCTGCAGAGCATTGTTAAGGGCGGTTTGATCTACTGCCAGGGTTTGGTCCGGGTTTTGCGTGATGCCGGCAGCCCCCAGTGCTGGGGCTTGCGTGCTGTAGGCACTGCTTAAGTCAAGCGCAACTTGTGGATTTATATATGTCTGGTTTGAGTTCACATAGGTTTGCAGGCTATTGTAGGCGGTAACAAAATTGTTAATGGAATCGCTTATGGCCTTTGTATCTGAGGTCACAGATACAGTGGCATTGCTTGTTGTGCCGGACAGATTCATTGTGACTTTGCCGTTATCCAGATAGACACTGTTTCTCGAAGAGGTAGAGCTAACACCGTTTACGCTGTAGGCTGCATTTGCAGCAGCCTTGGTAACCGTTCCGGCCCCTGTATAGCTCACGGCGCTGCCGACAACGTCGCTTAAGGTAAAAGCGTTTGCGGTGCCGGTACTGTTGGCGTTTATAACAAGTTTGCTTGTTCCGGCGGCTGCATCGCTTGAGACGCTTGCCGTCACACCCGCCCCAACAGCATTAATGGCCTGGGTCATGTTGTTTAGAACCGTTTGCTCGGTATCACCGGCACTCACATTAAACGCTACGGTGTAGTTGGTATTGTTAACATTAAGGTTGAAAGTGTAATTACCGACCGACAGCCCGGTCGCGGCTGTGCTCGTCAGGGCGGCACCCACGTTCTGCTGTGCGGAAGCTACCTGAGTTACGCTAACGTTATAGGTGGCAATAGTCGCCCCGGTTAGGGCCTGGGCCGTCACTGCATTTGAGTCGGAAGACGTCGCTGCCCTTTGATTAAAAACGTTTCCTGAATTATCCGTCTGCAGCGCCCTTGAGGCCTGCCAGGTCTGGTTGGCGTAGCTGCTAAAGGTTGTCAGAGTATTGGTCATCGTGGAGGGTTGCTGCCTGTTCCAGTTATTTATCCACAGGGCCTGCTGGGCTAGGTTATAGACAGATAATTGCTGGTTTGAGCCTTGGTTATTGTAGGAATTTAAGATATAGGAAGTAGCCCAGTAATTTGGATAACTGCTATATAAAGGGTTAATCATTACCTTACCATCCCCTTCTTAACCCTTATTATCGTCAAATATGAGGCAAATCTTTACATATTGTGGCAAATAATGGCCTTAGCAATTGCATCTTGTAGTACTTACTGTTTGGGATAAGCTAGCTGTTCAGAAGCCCAGGGGTGTCAACTAATTTATAGCCGCTTGCCCGGAGGTAGTCGAAAACTGGACTTTAACGGGAAATACGCTATAATTGTTTTAGGCCGCATTTATTACTGCTAGTTGTCCTTCGTTAAACCTAGGACCTTTCGGATTAACTGCGTCTAAAAAAAGTTGTGCGATTGATAAGTTAGACGCACGTTAAGGAGATTATATGTCATTTAAACGTTTAGGGCTTATGCTGCCCCTGGCTGAGTGGGCGGAGACGATGGGCTATTCTGAACCTACGCCGATCCAGGAAAAAGCCATTCCCCAGGCACTGGTGGGTCGGGATATTATCGGGTGCGCTCAAACCGGTACCGGTAAGACAGCGGCTTTTGTGCTGCCGACACTTCAGCGAATAACCAGGAGCAAAGTTATTAAGGCTCTTATTGTCACACCAACCCGCGAACTTGCCACCCAGATAGAAGAGGTTGTCTGCAGCTGCGCGGGTTACACCAACCACAGGGCGATGGCTGTTTATGGTGGTGTACCGTATGCTCCCCAGGCACGCAAGGTTCGCCGGGGGATCGATGTTTTGGTAGCAACACCCGGTCGATTGCTCGATATGATGCGCCGGGGCGATGTCGATCTTTCGGCAATTGAAATCTTTATCCTTGACGAAGCAGACCGGATGCTCGATATGGGTTTCTTGCCCGATGTTAAGCGCATCATCAAGGCATTGCCCCAAAAGCGCCAGAGCATGTTATTTTCTGCAACCGTATCACCAAGAGTACTGGATGTTATCAACGGCACCCTTAACGAACCACTCTATGTTGAAGTAGGCCGCCCTGCAACTCCGGTCAAGGCGATTAAGCAGGCAATCTATCCTGTGAATGCAATGCAAAAGCACGATTTGCTTGTCGAACTCTTAAAACGGCGCGGCCTGGACAGAGTCATTGTTTTTACCCGGACGAAACGCCGTGCTGACTTTCTAAGCAGGGTATTGTCGCGGCGCGGCGTAACGGCTACGATAATGCACTCCGATAGAAGCCAGAGTCAAAGGCAGGCCGCGCTCGCCGGTTTTAAGTCCGGTCGCTTCAGAGTGCTTGTTGCCACCGACATCGTTTCGCGAGGCATCGATGTTGACGGCATATCCCATGTTATAAACTTCGATATCCCATCCAATCCTGAAGACTATGTGCATAGAATCGGGCGTACTGCACGTGCCAGCGCGGATGGCATAGCGATTAGTTTTCTTTCAAATGAAGAGATAGGCAACCTTCGCGATATCGAATCGTTAATCGGGCACAGAATAAAGCGTGAACAACTCACAGGGTTTGAATATACAGGACAGTTTGTACCAAACCAAAACCGCACTGCCAACGTAGCTACAAAAGTTGCTTACGATGGTGGTGCCAGGCGTGGCATGAAGCGCAGGGCTAAACGCCGCTAATAAGTTCCCGGGATGCCGGGAGAAAGGAGCCTTAAAATGGCAATGAAACTTTATGTAGGAAATCTCTCTTACGACACAACCGAGGATGGCCTTAACGCTAAGTTTAGCGAACATGGCTCAATTGAATCGGTAAATCTAATCGTCGATCGGGACTCCGGCAGGAGCAAAGGATTTGCTTTTGTTGAGATGGCGGACGACAATGAGGCAAAAGCAGCTATCGAAGCCCTTAACGGTGCTGAAATCGATGGTCGCACTATTAAAGTAAGCGAGGCAAAACCGCAAGAGCGCCGTGGTGGCGGGGGTCGCGGTGGTTTCGGCGGTTCTCGGGGCGGCGGCGGAAACCGCAGCTTCGGCGGGCGCAGATTCTAAAATCTTAGAAAGCTGGCTAGCCTGCTCTAAACCACAAAAAGTTCCCCATCTTAAGATTAGATTCTTGACCAATTAATGGGACTAGTACTTCATCAAGCGTGAGTTGATTAAAACCTGTCATTGCGAGAGGCGGTAGCCCCTCCGAAGGAGCTTGGAAAGCAATCTCGGGGATTGCTTCGCTACCGCTCGTAACGACAAAAGAGTGCTCGGGGTGACGACACAGGGCAGACTCTCCTAAGAAAACACTTGTCCTAAAGGCACCGGTACCTGGTTTGAAAGATTTGAAAGATCGGGCTGCTGCCAAAGCACCTCAAATTTTTATCAACAACAGCTGGACCGGTAAAATGAAATTCTGCCGGTCCAGCATTTTATTTTGCCAGCGGTTAAGAAACCGGTGAAACCGGTGCCTGTGAAACCGGTGCCTGGCTTGAAAGATTGAAAGATGAACACATCCTTGATTTTACAATGCAGCTTTTTCTCTTCGTTAATTTTTTTAGCCAGCCATTGCTGAATCAAGCTCTGATACGGTATGTGTTTCTGGGCGGCAATTTGCTTGATCTCTTCTAGAGGTCATGATCTTCAACAAACCTGGCGAATTCTTCTTTAGTTTTGAGTTTAGTCATCTTTTTCTTGCTCATCTTACCTCTCCTTATAGGGCTTCCGCTCACCTTTCGTCATATCTCGCGCCGTTAGAATGTAAGCAACTTTACTTTTAGGAATAAACGCTACCCTTAATTGTAATAATTATTTATAATACCTATATGGGTATGTTATAATATGTTCAGGAGGGCTTGCCGATGAAAGAAACTCTTGCGATGATGAAATCTTTTTTCTCGGATGTTTGGCGCTACCGCAAAGAGCTTAAAAAACAAGACGGGTGGATCAAGCAATTTGCAAAAAAGAAGGGGTACTCGGTTAATCCCCATTGGATGATATATACCAACTTAAAAATTTGGCTCATCCAATCGGAGAAAATGTTTGGCAAAAGATATTGTCCTTGCTTTGAGCCCTCGGGTGACCCTGAGTTGGATAAGAAGTTAATTTGTCCGTGCGCTTTTGTAAAAGAAGAAACAGAAAATAACGGTACGTGTCACTGTACACTTTTTGGTAGGGCTGGGCTATCAAGTGCCGAATTTAAAAAGGCAGAATCCAGGCTTATGGAGGAGTATCAGGGAGTGGCTCTTGATATCAAAAATGGTGCGCTTGATACGCGTGGCATGCCCATAAACGGCCCGCGTGGGCTCCAGGTACCGGATGCTCTTCATCAGACCAAGAGAGCGCTATCGCTCATGAACGGAAACCTCTCCAGGGTCATTGTCTCGACTCAGGCTGAGGCCGGTCACTTAGTTTTGCTAGGAAAATCAAAGGGGCTTGACCCAACCATTACCAGTGAGAATGGTTGCTTTGTAGTAGAGTTGGCACCAACCCGCCGGCTTTAAATCCATAAAATTTACATTAATCCTTCGTTTTTCCACCTGCAATGACGATGCCTTCGAGTATTGCAAACCATTTAAGATTGCAAGCAATTTATAAATTTATGTAACATTCTACCTTGCCGATATTAATTTTTATAACCTCTACGGATTTCCGCGCTTTAAGGAGGAATAAATGGCAAGCAAATTTGAGATGAATATACTGGAGCTCACAATGTGTCTTTCGGATGCAGTTGATCTCATTAACGAAGCCGTTACCAACCACCACAGACAGGTTTCCTACATTGCATATAGTATCGGGAAGGCGTTAGGCCTTTCCGCCAAAGAGCAGAATGACCTTTTGCTGGCCGGAGCACTGCATGATATCGGCGCGCTCTCCCTTAAAGAGCGGTTAAACGCACTGCATTTTGAGGTCGATCATCCGCATGAGCATGCTGTTGCAGGTTACCGCCTCTTAAACATGTATCACCCCTTCTGCGAAATAGCCGCAATTATTCGGATGCATCACGTGCCATGGAAAAATGGGGCAGGGTTAGAATACCTGGGAGTTGAGGTTCCGATCGCCAGCCATGTCCTGCATTTGGCCGATAGAGTTGCCGTCTCAATAATAAGAAACCAGGAGATACTCTCGCAGGTTGAATCAATTTGTGAAGCGATCGGGGCTCGCTCCGGCACATTATTTATGCCGGAGGCCGTAGAGGCTTTCATGGAGCTTGCGGGCAAGGAAAGTTTTTGGTTTGATTCAGTATCGAAATCAGTCGGGCCGCTTCTTCTGGATAAGCTAGACCTGCCAAGAATATCGGTTACCCTAGATGAAACACTGGGCTTGGCGGAGTTGTTCTCGCATATTATCGACTTTAGAAGTAGGTTTACGGCAACTCATTCAAGCGGAATAGCCGCTGGATCAGAGGCCCTTGCGCATCTGGCCGGTTACCCGACGGATGAGTGCAAAATGATGCGGATAGCCGGTTATCTGCACGACCTAGGCAAGCTTGCAGTACCTGTAGAAATTCTGGAGAAACCGGCCCCGCTGACCAGGGATGAGTTCAGGGTTGTTAAGAAGCACTCCTATCTCACCTACCGTATCCTTGAGAAAGTCGAGGCGCTCTCAACTATCAATACCTGGGCAGCTCTTCACCATGAGCGCCTGGATGGGAACGGATATCCGTTCCGTTTGAAAGCCAAGGACCTGCCGGAAGGCTCGCGGATCATGGCGGTAACTGACGTGTTTACCGCGATAACAGAGGATAGGCCCTACCGGCTGGGTATGAATGATGAGAGGGCGCTTCAGGTGCTGCAAAAGATGGTCCTCGAATCGGCGCTGGATGGGGATATAGTCGCTCTGCTAAGGGAGCATTTTGATGAAATAAATGATGTCCGCATCAAAGCACAAGAATCGGCACGCAATAAGTATCAAGAATTCGAAGACACTCTCATCAAATGCGCTTAAGTCGGGCGATCTAACGGCGGTTCGTAAAATACAAATGGGTTTTTCTGAAGTACTTAGCGGTTCTCAAATAGTTCTTTAATAAGCAGTTTTTTGTCTATCTCTAGATGCACGGAAATATCGTTGAGAATGTTATTAAATGTGTCAATTCTTAAGGGCTTATGCTCCGTAATCGCGATACGGTGTTCTCTCTGCCTCCGATATCCCTCGGGACCCTCATACGGCTATGGCCTCGTCCTTTACCATGTGCAATCTAATTAGGCTTGGCATATCTTTATCTTCAAAGTGAGCCTTCACGGCATCCTTCACAGCCCCTTTTAATTCCTCTAAAGTATCAGCCTCCGTATAGATAGAGTGATCAAGGGCTTTTGCCTCATAACCGCCCTCCGCTGATTCCTCAACTAGAAAGATAACCTCTTTCATTATTTTTCACCTCTTAAATGAGATAGCAAACCAAATAAAAATGTTTACATAATAATACATTACTAATTGCTACTTGCGTTGTAAAAGATGGCATTTATGCTCCTATTAAATTCGAGGTAAAGTTCTGAGGAACATCAAACTCCACAATTTGTTTTACGAGAAAAGGCACATTGCCAAACCGTTCATAGCCTTGGCGAATAGCATCGATTTTTGTATCAAAAACATCGATTACCTGGTCATCCTTAATTAAAGCGAATTTGCCTTTTGCTTTGCCTATTAATTCGTCCTTATGAGTTTCGTATGTCTGAAGCTCCTTTTCTAATAGCTTTTCCATGCTAGATGCCTCCATCAATATCTTCAGGTTATAACCTTTGCTTTCGACATATTTTGTTATCACATTAATTATATACTATCGGCAACAGGTTTTAGCAACGAAATCCTTTTTAGGGCTTGGCTAGATATGCTTTGGATTACTAATAATATAATAAAATATACACTTTAAATAAGCAATTACCAGCACTTATATCCAATTCTATTTGCAATCCCACAATGATATCTACTTTATTGTACCCGTAATAATAAATCAGGGTACAACTAAAGTAAAAATCCCCAGTAACCGGTGCCAGTAACCGGTGCCTGTAACCGGTGCCTGGCTTGAAAGATTGAAAGATTGCAAGATGAAGAAGATTGTAGTAAATAGACCAGGTAATTATCGAACCCCCGCTCCTCTCGTGCAAGGCAGGCGCTCTCCTAAAAGTTC
>CADDYS010000008.1 GCA_902810715.1 bacterium
TTAGCTATCAACTCACATGTAATCCCATTGGCTTTACCCTAAGGAGATGTAAGAAATGAGCGAACATGTAGAAACGATTACGAGTGAACCAGTAGTGAGACAACAACTAGGCTGGTCTGAACTATGGAAAAAAGAAGATTGGTGGGCTATATATCTTGGAATCGGCATAGTAATTATCGCACTCATCGCGTTTCTAAACGGCAGCACCCTTATAAAATCGCTCTCCATTAACCCCGGAGGGCTTAAATGGACATCTTTCAACCAGTTGATAAATCACTTCACAGAAAACTATCAACTGTATATCCTGCAACTAATCTCATGGCTTATTATTTTTGGGGTTTCAACGAGAATAATGGGTATAAGTATGCCCAAATTTATCCCATCCTTTATTGTTCTTTATGTGCTGTCAATGATAATGTTTTCAATCGGTGGGTGGGCAAATGCTTCTAAGTATAACCTTGAGCCGCCGCTTGTAGCCCTAGTTGCGGGTCTCTTGATAGCAAATATTATCCCTTTGCCTAAATGGATGGACTCCGGATTCAGGGTGGAATATTATATTAAGACGGGAATCGTCCTTCTTGGCGCAACTTTTCCTATAACACTGATAGTATCTGCAGGGCCCATTGCTCTTGTTCAGGCGACCGTAATTTCTCTTATAACATGCCTCACAATCTATTTTGTTGCAACTAAAGTATTTGGTCTTGATAAAAGACTTGGGGCGGTTATCGGCACCGGCGGCGCCGTGTGTGGCGTATCGGGGTCGATGGCTATAGCGAGTGCGGTGGGGGCCAAGAAGGAACACCTTTATACCTCGGTAACCCTTGTGGTCGTATGGGCTCTGGTAATGATATTGTTTATCCCATTTGTGTCAAAAGCCTTAAACCTTCATCCTGGTGTAGCCGGTGCGTGGGTAGGTACATCTGAGTTTGCCGATGCCGCCGGTTTTGCCGCTGCCACTGCATACGGTCGCATGGCCGGCAATGAGAATGCCGCCATACAGGGATTTACCCTTATGAAGGTTATAGGCAGAGATATGTGGATCGGAATCTGGTCGTTCATCTTCGCACTTATAGCCTGCCTGAAATGGGAGAAAGAGGAGTGCGGTAGAAGGCCGGATGCAATGGAAATCTGGTGGAGGTTTCCGAAGTTTGTTATCGGGTTTTTCGTAGCCTCGCTTTTCATGACCAGTATAACGGCCGGCTATTCGGCGGCGCAGTTTAGTAAAGTTGTGAAGCCGGATTTGATCGCGCCTATAGTCTCGCTCAGGTCATGGGCGTTCATATTTTGTTTCTTAAGCATCGGGCTTACAACACGGTTTAGAGAACTTAAATCTGCCGGTTGGAAGCCCTTCGGCGCATTCACCGCCGGAGTTTTAGTAAATGTGGCGCTGGGTTTTATCCTTTCCGTTTTCGTTTTTGGAAACTACTGGATAGGCCTTGGAAAGTAGGATCGCCGCTGCTTAGTAATATATCTATTAGCGGTTGGGAGAAATAGCTATGAAGATCAATAATAGGTGTCTAAACTGCGAGTTTTTTAACAACGATCCCGAGTGGATAGAAGCCGCCTTCCCGGGGCTAAATTCGCTGAGTTCCGCTTATGGTTCAGTGAGAGCCGAGTCAGGAACATGCAGTCGCCATGAGGTATTCCTTTCCGCCTGGAAAAGTTGTAGAGATTTCAAACACAGCGAGAGGGCGTGCAGCCCTTCAAACTAATTATTCCCTCCAGCTGATTTTCTATACAGGGATCGGCAAAGCAGCCGGAGAGCTCGCTCTCCGGCTGCTTTACGCTTTTATACTGTTTTTGTATTCCCTTTTTTGATAAAATCTAAGACAGTTATTTCTTAAGATTTGTATTTAGGGTTAAGGCGGGGGGCTAGTGTCTTGCGCAGATTCACCCTTTTTTATAGACCCATCCCCGGTATTTTACTCATGCTGGCTATCGCCGTCCTAGCTCGAGGCGGTGCCGATTTAGGCCTGCCCTGGTGGCCCGGCATTGAGGCATATTTTGCCGCAAGCGTCGCCATGAAGAGAATCTTAATCGATGTCTTGCACCTGAATTACATCCTTATATCCATCATCCTGGGGATGCTTCTGACAAACATTCTGGGTATTCCTCGCTGGGCCGCATCCGGTGTAGCTACATCAAGACTTTTTATTAAGGTTGGGGTTGTTTTACTGGGCTCACTCTATAGCGTGATGGACCTGGCTAGGTTAGGGGGTATGGCGGTTACCATAATTGTGGGGTTTATCGTTTTGATGCTGGCCTTTACCCTGTGGCTTGGTAAAAGAGTCGGCATGGATATATCGGGGGCAGCTACACTGGCGGCCGGAACGGCGATATGCGGCGTAGCCGCGGTTGTAGCCGTAGCCCCAGTTGTAAGGGCCAAAAACACCGATGTAATTTACTCCATTGCTGCCATCCTTGCATTTGGCTTGGCAAGCCTATTTTTATTCCCGGTGGTCGGCACACTGGCTGGATTGAGCGCCCATCAATTCGGTGTCTGGGCCGGTACCGGCATATTAAATTCCGGCCAGGTCCTTGCTGTGTGCTTGGGCTTTGATCCGGGAAGCGTTGCGCATGCTTCGGAGAGCCTTAAAACAGGTGAGATTTATAATCTCACCCGCGTTATTTTTCTCCCGTTCGTAGTGCTCTTTCTGGCCTTCTCTGCCAGCCGCTTTGCTTCATCGGAGGACGATATAAATATCAACACCAGTCTATGGAGTAAGTTCCCGTTGTTCGTGCTGGGTTTTCTAATCGTGGTTTTTCTTACTTCTTTCGGTCTGCTGGGCGCTACGTCACCGCCTTCGCGAGAGCTTACCCTTGTACGTAACCTGTACAGTTGGTTTTTTGCGATAGGTTTGGCAGGGCAGGGGATGCAGATATCTCTGCCTGAGTTACGGCGGGCGGGCGGCAAGACATTGATGGTGGGCACCGCCGCGGGCTTCTTTAAGGCATTGGCGGCGCTGGTAGTGGTGCTGCTTTTTGTATCACAACAACCTTAACGTAAGTGGGCGAGTATTATGTGGCAGATGAATACTATGGAATTTAACGATACCGAAAAAGATGAGACCAAGACACTCTCTCTTCTTTCCAACGAGAGGCTTGAGGACTACATGGCTCTTGCTCTTGCGGCGTTTATATTAATAGTCGTGCTGTTGTTTTATTGAAAGAGCAATGAGTCTGTACAGGATACCGCCAATTTAGGATACCACCCCAGCGTATAGTAACCCCGCTGAATATAATCGAAAAAAAATGTAAAAAATACTTGCCTATTTTATCTGAGGTTGCTATTATATGAACTATAGGTATACCCTACGGGGTATCGTATATAAGGATTTGCCTTCCGCGGTGACCTTGCCGGGTTGCCATCTTTTATAAGGCCCTTACCGCTTGCGGTAGGGGCCTATGTTTTAACTAATCACATAGCCGCAGTATAACTAACAAATGTTAACAAACAATGAACAATCGTTAACAAATAATGAACAATCCCCTTACCAGGCCAAACAATCTCCGGCAAAATAACTAAACAGTGAGAGTTTATGTTAAAATAAGAAGCTAGCGTGTAAATTAAGAAACCAACAGAAAGGTGGTTTTTTAAGATGAGCAAGCTTATGGATATAGACGAGCTTACGGCTTACCTTCAGCTGAGCCGTGAAACCATAGAAGGGCTTATGAAGTGTTGAGACTTTCCCGTAGTTGATACCGGCGGTCAGGGCCGGTTTAATAAAGAGGAAGTCGATGCCTGGATGATTAAAAAAGGAAGAAAGGCTGGTGGACAAAGGATGTCCAAACTAGATGTTCTTAAAGGAGATATCGATCCATTAACGAAACGAATTATTTTTATGGCTATTTTAACAACCGAGCTTGAAAAGGAAGGAATCTCCCCAGTTGCAGGCGGCAATTATGCGGTTGAGCTTTACACGTCAGGCGGATGTAAGTCTGAGAGTGTAGATGTATTTGCACCTGTTGAGCCGCTTAATAAACTACTATTATCTTGGGGATTCGATAAGGAAAATGGCTACTTGAGCAATGGGGACGTTGATATTATAGTTAAGGTACTGGCAGAGGACTTAAATAAAAATGAGCTGGACAGGGTGAATCAAATCGATGTTAACGGATTCCCGGTCTATCTATTGGGCCTTGAAGATACCACTATCGCCAAGCTTAAAGATTTTATCCACGGCAGTGAATCGAACGCTGTTATTCTAGCCCAAGAGCTTATTGAGCTTAACGTTAACGAGATCGACCTGGACTATCTAAAAGAGCGTGCCGTCCAAGAAGGGGTCATAGATGCGCTTCGGCGGCTACTCCTTGAGCTTAGATTGGAAGACGAAGATGAATACGAGCGCTATGAGTAAACTATTGCCGGTAATGATTCTCTTGCTGGTTACCGTTATTTTTGCCGGCTGCGGGGGTAAAACTCAGGAGACGATAATGACACCGGCATCCGAAACCGCATCGGAGCCTAAACCAACGACCGGCGGCGAGGGCAACATGAGGGTAACATCAACTGCCTTCCAGGATAACGGACCCATACCGGAGAAATATGCCCGCCAGGGAGCGGGAGGCGATAACGTATCTATCCCCTTATGGTGGACAGACGCTCCCGAGGGAGCAAAGTCTTTTGCGTTCGCAATGGTTGATACAAGCGCAAGGAACTGGGTCCACTGGCTGGTGATAAATATCCCGGTAAAGACCACTTCTATTATCGAGGGCGCATCAGGAAAGAGTATGCCGGAGGGCTCAAAGGAGCTTACCAACACATTTGGTGAGATTGGCTACGGCGGCCCGCAACCACCCCCCAGCTCCGGGGTGCATGATTACGTAACCACAATCTATGCCTTAAACGTCGCGGGGCTTGATCTACCCCAGCAGATATCCTACGACGATTTCTTACAGGCACTTGATGGCAAAGTCCTTGCCAAAGCAAGCATAACCGGAACATTCTCGCGTTAATAAATCCTTCAACCTACCCCTTGACTTTTATTTAGGTAACTATATACTGAGTATATAGCTGCGCATATACTCAGTATATACCCAGGTAAACAGAGGTGGTTTTATGAGCGTCAAATATGGCATTCTGGCCATCCTATCCAGAAGGCCCTTCCATGGATACGAGCTTAGGCAAGAGCTTGAAGCCGAGCTTGGGTCGAACTGGTCCGTAAACTACGGCCAAATCTACTCAACACTTGATCGCCTTGAGCGTGACGGTCTTGTAATCCAATCCGACACAGTAGCGGTTAACGACGCGCCGGATCGTAAACTCTACACCATAACGCCTGCCGGACAGGACGAGCTGAACAAATGGTTCTTAAACCCGGTCACAAAGATCGATAACCTCCGCGATGAATTTTACGCGAAGGTGGTCTTAAGCTTAACCAGCAATGTATCCACCGAAGATGTTCTTCAAATCCAGCGAAAGGCCGAGTTACAGAAGCTGCATGAGCTTACCAGATTAAAAGAGGAGGCAGACCCCGCAATCGAGCTTCCCTGGATAATGCAGATTGATCTTGCCATCCTACATACCGAAGCGACAATGCAGTGGCTTAACATGTGCGAGGCAAGGCTAAGGAAACTTAAAGATATCTACAAGCAGGGCCCATCGGTCAAAGTCAAAAGGGATGGCAGAGAAATTAGGCCAGCCGGTGATACTGCGGCAGATATAACCAAACGGGAAGAGAAGCAAACTGCTCGTGACTTTAGGAGGAGATAGACGATGATTATGGAGGCAATCGGATTAATTAAGAGCTATGGCGAAGGCTCTGCCACGGTTAAAGCGCTAGATAATGTGACACTGCAAATCGAAGATGGGGAGTTCGTTGCTATTATGGGCCCATCTGGCTCTGGTAAGTCGACACTTCTTCACTTGATGGGTGGCCTTGATAGCATAACCTCCGGGCAGGTAAAGGTAAACGGGCGAGATATAACTACCTTAAAGGAAGCTGAGCTTGCTAGATTTAGACGAAAAGAAATTGGCTTCATCTTCCAGTCCTACAATCTTGTCTCGGTGCTCACCGCTGAAGAGAACGTCGCCCTTCCCCTTCTTATGGATGGATGTAAAGAGTCGGTCATGAGAGAAAATGTAGGCAAAGCCATTAATCTGGTTGGCCTGGATGGCAGGAGTCACCACAGGCCGTCTCAGCTATCAGGCGGGGAGCAACAGAGAGTTGCCATTGCCAGGGCGATCGTCAATAATCCGAGCATCATCCTTGCCGATGAACCGACCGGAAATCTCGACTCGGTGAACGCCGAAGAGATTATGGATCTTTTAAGCAACCTACGAAATAAGAGCGGTCAGGCCATTGTTATGGTAACCCACGACCCAAAGATGGCCGCTTATGCCGACCGCATCATCTTCCTCAAAGATGGAAGGATCATCGACGAAGAACGACTAGGCGGCAAAATCGATCAGAAGAAGCTGGTATCCAAACTAAAGGGATCGACCAATTAACCCCAACCGCACTGAAACCAGGAGGCACCATTGTTATCCATAAACCGTTTATCGGCAAGACAACTACTCGTTCGAAAAGGAAGAACTATCCTCACAGGGCTGGCGATTATGCTTGGGGTAGCAAGTATCTTTAGCTTACTCATAATAGCTACTAGTGCCACGATGACTTTGGAGAGATATGGAAGGGCCAATTTTGGCTTTGCAGATTTGCAGGTCGTCCCCGACCCTGCAGCCGACCCAAAACAAGTCGCCAAAGATGTGGCCAGCCTAACTAATATTGAAGGTGTCGCTTTTGAAAGGCAATGGATGCAACGCGGCGATTTAGATGGTCAGAGATTTGAGTTCCATATCAAGGGGATTGAGTCCAAAAATGCGGTAGCATCCAGGCTATATTCTTTATCAAGTGGACATCTACCCAAAAGGGATGGGGAAGTTGCATTATCGGCTACATTTGCCCAGGTCAGGGGTTACCAAATCGGGCGGATCTTCACCCTGCCACTTAAGAGTGGGGCAAAGAAACTAAAGATCACCGGTCTTATAAACGATGGTCCAAGCATAAACTCGGTGATCGCTGGAGTTTATGTTGACATGCCTTTCATTAACAAATTCGGTCCTAAAAACACCGCATGGAATCCTAGTTCGATACAGGTTGTTCTTAAGAAGGGCGAATCCCAAAGAAGTATAGCTTCACGGATTGAAAAGATGCATGGAGTTGCTCTTGTCATAACAGCCGATGAAGCCCTGGCTGATATACGCAGGTCGATGGCATCAACTAGGAGCATGTTCAGCATGTTTGGTGCTGTGGCTCTTGTGGTTGGGATGACATTAATCTACACAGCCTTCGGTATCACTGCGGCAGAGCGAGAGCGCGAATTTGGTCTCCTTAAAGCTATTGGCGCCAACAGTCGCTGGGCTAGACGGCTGGTTTACCGTGAGGCGATTATTCTTGGTTTGCTTTACTCTGCAATTGGCCTTCTGCTGGGCTTGTGTTTGAGCTTTGCTTTTATGTGGATCATGAATACAGGGGAGCCTGGAAACATTGATGTGACCGCGCTATCGATTACATCCGAGGATGCAATCATCAGTTTCTTGGCCGGCATCGGTGCCACGCTTTTCTCGGTATTTCTTCCAGCAAGAAAAATCGGTAAAATACATCCTCTGGCGGCAATTCGTCCTCAACCTAAATCCGAGCAGAGCATTAGCAAAACTCGCTGGGCCGGATTGCTTATAATCATTGCTGGTATCACAATGCTTTTTAAATTCTCAATCGCGAATAACTCGACGAATATGGCGGCAATGGCATTTGCCGCAGTGTTCATCATTTACCTGGGGGTGGCTATTTTTACGCCCCTTATAATCGGCCCCTTATTTAATCTCTTAGATTGGTTATCGCTTAAGAGAGTCGGTGCTGCTGGTAAGCTTGCCAGCAAAAATTTGAGTGCACAAAGCTTGCGAAGCTCACGAATGGTAACATCTATTTTAGTTGGCATATCATTCGTATTCTTAGTTGCTTTTTTTGGTGAGAGCGCCGCGTCAATTGGACATCAAATTCTTAAAGAGCAGGCAAAGTATGACCTGGCGATAACATCTGAGGATGAAGGGACCTTGCCATTTGTCTCAAAAGAGTTGCTGCGCAAAGTCAAAGGGCTTAAAGAGGCCGAGCTGGTGACAAGCATACGATTAGATAAGGTAAAGGTAACTAAGCTGGATGTGCAGGGTCGAGAGATGAAAATGGATAAAGGCTTTAACAAGAGATTGGAGCAAAATCTCTTTACGCCCGGAATTAATGCTGTTGACCCAAAGCTTTACCCAAAACTGTCAAGCCTTTTCTTTCCTAAAGGAGTAGATGGCAACAGGGTTTGGAGGCAACTCCATGGTAAGTATGTCCTGGCTAACAGAAACTGGGCTCAAACGCTACGACTTAAGCCGGGCGACAGAGTAAGATTAGTGGGAAAGGGTGGCAAATCGGAGGAATTTGAGATTCTTGCCCTCTGCGATACATTTCTTGTTGGTACACGCCATTGGGAAGTGGGATCGCTCTTTATATCTCAGGAAAACGCCAAGAAATATTTAAACCTCAATGAAGATTCCGATATGCTCGTCAAGCTAAAGAAGGGCTCCGACAAAGCTGTTGCGATTGCTAAGATTAAGCAACTAATAAAAGGGACGCAACTTGAGGTGAAAACGCATAAGCAAATTGCAGATATGGTAGACAAGCTTATGGCAGAGCCGATGCTCTTCCCGTCGTTAACATTCAACATAGCTGTTCTGGCTAGCCTGCTTGGGTTAATTAACACCATCGCTATAGGCGTACTTGAGCGGCGCCGTGAGATTGGCTTGATTAAAGCAATTGGCGGCACCCGGGGACAAGTTAGATTAACGATAGCCTTGGAAGCTGTTCTTACCTCATTAGCCGGCACTATATTTGGTGTGTTGATTGGCACCGGTATTGCCGTTATCTTGTTTAAATCCATATCTGCTGCCAATGATATTAAGCCAACCTTCTTTTATTTTCCTGTAATAGTAACTTCATTTCCCCTAATGGCAACCGTAGCTCTCTTCGTGATGGTGATTATAGTATCCATAATAGGTGCACTTATACCGGTACGTCTTGCCAACAAGATTACCCCAGTTGAGGCATTGAGGTTCGAGTAATCCCCCACAAAATTCACAAGTGCACACTTTTTAGTTAACCGCACATTATTACACCTGGTAATCGACTTGGGCGGTGTCTGACACCGCTGTAGTAATTTCGTCCCAGCACCCGCTGCATTTTCCAGCGCACGGTGAGTAATTCAATGAGCAGAATTGGCAGCAAGTATCCAATCCTTCTGGGCATTTGTGATCGCTTATAGAGCATTTTATATTTTTCATGGTGGCCTCCTAATCCTTTAGAAGTTAGAGACTGGCGCCAAAGGGATAGTTAACGATTTTACCTTCCCATGTTCTTAAAAGTACCTTGCCGTCGGTACTCTCCCACATGTTGGTACCGGAAACCGCAACTTTTCCCAAGCCGCCCGGCGCGCTTACTATGTATTCGGGCACGGCAAGTCCCGAGGTATAGCCCCGCAGCTTACGAATTATTTCTACGCCCTCTTTTATTGGAGTGATAAAGTGAGAGGTGCCCCGCACCGGTTTTGCCTGAAACAGGTAATAGGGGCGAACGCGGATTTTTAGCAGCTCCTGGTTTAAGACTTTCATGACGTGCGGGTCGTTGTTAACTCCTTTAAGGAGGACGGACTGGTTGTTGATTACTGCACCTGCTTTTATTAGCCTGTCGCAGGCCTCCGCCGCATCCGGGGTTACCTCGCGCGGATGATTAAACTGGGTATTGATATATATAGGTGGGTATTTTTCGATGATCTTACAAAGCTCCTTAGTAATGCGCTGCGGCATAGTTGCCAGCGTACGTGTGCCTATGCGCTTGATCTCTACGTGCTTTATCTTGCTTAGCTCGGCCAAGAGCCATTCAATAACCTGATCGGCAAATGTAAGCGGGTCGCCGCCGGTTATTATTACATCCCTTATTTCTTCATTATCCCTAATGTAGGCAAGTGCCTTGCGTAATTTTTCCTTGGGGACGTGCCGGTCGCGTTGGCCTATATTTCGCCTGCGCTGGCAATGACGGCAAAAGGTGGCGCACTGGTTTGTCGTATTTATTATGAGCCTGTCGGGGTATCTTCTTACAACCGTATCGACAGGCGATGTAAATTCCTCAAAGGAGGGATCGTCGGTTTCTAGCGTATCCTGTAGTTCAAGTATGGATGGAATCGATTGTCGCCTTACAGGCCCCCAACTGTCGCTTATCGACATCAGGCTGACGTAATAAGGCGATATGGCCCAGCGGAAACTCTCGGATACTCGTTCGATTTGTTCAATTTCTTTTTTAGTAAGTCTAATTATTTTTGCCAGCGTTTTTGCATCGGTAATGCGGTTTTTGAGCTGCCACCGCCAGTTTTGCCAGTCTTTTTCTGCGGCGCCGAAAAGGTCGAGAATACGGATCTTAATCTGCTTGGCTTCATCCTGCATGGTAAAACCGGTATCGATTTGATGTCTTGCCTCCAGAAATTCCCCAGCACGGTTTTTTAGTTCACCGGCGCGCTTTTTTGCTATGGCTCGTTTAACCGACTTGACCTGCTCAAGTCTTTGTTCAGAAATAGCCATTTTAAGCTCCTTTGCTTTTTAGACAATGACTCACCAATACCGCTGTAGACGGTATTTCTTCAGGCGATTTTTACTTTTTTCTATAGGGGTGCTAAAGCTGGTGGAAAGATAAATTTCCAATGTATCCGGTGCCGAATACACCCCTTCAACGCTTACGAGGTTAGCTGACGGGTTCGGGTTGAAGGTACCCTACGGCATCCAGCAGATGCCGATTCACCCCAAAGGTGGTTCCCCCGTTTCTGTATAAGAATTCAGCGTTAAATTTAAGTATACCATTAATGGTATTTACATGCAAGCTTTGACAAACATATCAAGCGGTAACCTCACTTCCGGTTACCCTTTTCTTCTGGATAGTCTCGGCACCTTTTTTCAACGAACTTGCTTTTAAAAATCCCCAAAGAAGTAGTGCCGCACCAATCATTTCTGCCGGGTAAAGCCCCTCGGGATGTCCTGATGTTACCATGCTTCCTGAGCCGGCTATCACAAAAGTGCCTGCAACGATCAAAACGTTGGACCATACCCTATACCGGTACTCTTTCTTGCGCCAAAACCTGAGAATCGAGACAAACGATACACCCAAAAGCAGCAGGCTTCCCGGGATAGTTAAGAGCATGGAGTAAGAACGCGGGAACGTACCCTTAGGACCCAGCGGTTGCCCACTTACTGTGATTCCGGCCACCAACTTGCTGGTTATAAGATGGGTTGTAAAAACACCGTGGAAGAATAAGGCCATTATGATAAGTGTGTAAACCAGGAAAAGGTGGCCCCAGATTTTTTTACGCACTCCCAGGTATGCAGAGCCAAGCCCTAAGAAGCCTACCAGTGATGCCGCAACCACGATGTAGAACCGGTAAACCGTAGGAGTCCACGTACCCGCGATCTCAGAGTATGCTTCCATTGCTGCAGCAAGTGCATAGAAGAGAAACCCAACAAACCAGGCCAGCTGGTGAGGTTTTCGCTTTTCTATGTACTGGGCAAGAAGAAGACCCGCGAAGATAAGGCCGATTAACGCGGTGGCCGCCGCCCAGCCCCAGTGAGCCCAAAACGAAGGTGAACCCATAAATCCCGCCTCCAAAAACCGTATTTGCCTCAATTGTAGTATAGAATAACAACAGAAGCCAGAGGACTGAGGCCAGGAGTCAGGAACCGGGATATCAAAAATAGTACTAAGCGATATACTCTTGTGGCTGGCGTAGCTCATCGATTATAGCATCGCAGAAATCCTGCACATCAGACGGCTCACGACCGGTAACGATATTTCCGTCTACCACCACCGGCTCGTCAAAGTAAGTCGCCCCCGCGTTTTCTAAATCAACCTTAATTGAAGGGGAGCCGGTGACGTTTTTGTCCTTGAGAATACCAAGCGATATCAAAACCTGCGGCCCGTGATAGATCGCCCCAACAATTCTGTTGGCATTATACATATCTGTTATAAAACTTAGCGCCGCATCATCTATTCTTATCTCATCGGGAGTGTACCCGTTGGAAACTATGATCGCATCGAAGTTATAAGAGCGTGCTTCCTCGTAGGTAACCTCGACAGCGACTTCCTGCACATGCTTCCAATCGGTAAGTTTTTTCCCGGATTCCTCACCGACTACGCTTACCAGAGCACCTGCTTCAGAGAAACACCTGTGAAGATTATTAAACTCATCTGCATCAAAGTGGTCGGATAGGATTATCGCCATTTCTCTTCCTGAAATCGACATTGAATTCCCTCCTTTAACAGTTGGTTTTACCCCTCACGCAATTTTAAAAACAGTTTTCTTACCACTATCTAATAATATTTCTAGAAAACGCTAAATATTAAAGCTTACTAACCGATGATTAAATCAACATACGCAGAGCATAGTATAAATTTCAGCAAGATAATTAAATCAGCTGGGGCAAATTACGGAGTATAAAATGGAAAAGACAAATCACTTTTATAGCGAAGACGGTTTGATCGGTCCGGCAGGCAAGATAGGATTACCGGGGGAGTTCGCACAAATGGATGAAGCGATAATCCGTTGCTTAAAGCGGATGGCGGCAAGAAGGGGAACCGATTGCCATGCGCTTATCCGCAAATGGGTTAGGGAACGCCTTGAGATCGAGATGAGAAGATTACCTTTCTAAAGATTTCGGCTTCAATTTTTAAAGTTTTGTTATTACCCGCCTTAAGGCGGGTAAATTTTGCTCGTCTAACATATTATGGAGGGATGTTTTATGCAGGCAAGGGGAAAGACCGTTGCTTTACTTTTGCCAAATCACTTTAATGCAAACCTATTTAAGACCCTTCGGGACTGCGTAATCGGGTCGGGTGGAAAGATCATGATAGTCGGCTTTAAAAAAGATGAGCCGCTAACCGACAGTACGCGTAAAGAAGTATTTACGGTAGATGTCTCGCCTGAAAACCTGGGCCTTGGCGACTATGATGCCCTGGTTGTTCTGGATAGCGCAACACCCGAGGAAATGATTGCGAGCAGAAAAAACCTGGGTCTTATAAGGACATCTTACGAGGGCCAGAAAGTAATCGGCACGGTTGACAGGGGCGTAGAGCTTTTAGTTGCGGCGTTAGGCTCTCTGCTAAGTGGTAGAAATATGACCGGTCCGGCAGAGTCCAGAATCGATCTGGAGGGCGCTGGGGCAAACTTTGTCGATGAGGATGTAGTTGTGGATAAGTACTTAATCACCGCAAAGACTACGAGTGATGCCGAAAAGTTCTGCCATGTTCTTATCGATATGCTTCAGTCGATCAGCGGTCTTGCGGCTTAACCGGCTAGGCCGGTTTGGATTTTGATTGACCGCCGCGTTTTTCTATGTTCTCGATAAAACTCAGTACCGAGCTGTCTTTCTCGATAACCCGAATCAGGGCACCAACGGCGTTTTCATCCAGCGTAATACCGCTCTCTTGCCTTAATTCGTCCAGAGCGTCTTTGATGGAAAGAGCTTCTCTGTAGGATGTATCCGAGATCAGCACATCAAATACATCCGCCACTGCAATTACCCTGGCATAAAGTGGGATATCTTCTCCCTTTAGCCCATTCGGGTAGCCGCTACCATCGAGCCTTTCATGGTGACAGAGTACAGCTTTAAGCACCGGCTGCAGGTTCGCCTTTGCCAGCGTTGAGAGTATTCGCTCACCAATTATAGGATGCGGTTTTACCTCTTGGAATTCCTCTTCGGTAAGGGGCCCTGTTTTTTGCAGTATAAAGGCCGGAATGGCTATCTTGCCGATATCGTGTAGAATACCGGCGATTCTTAAATCCTCGATTTGTGCTACGGTTAGTCCAAGCTCACGGCCGATAAGTCCGACAAACATTGCGACGTGTTCGGAGTGGTTGTGCAGGTACTGGTTTTTTGATTCAACGCTTGTTACAAGAGCATGCAGTATATCCATAAGGTAGGATTCCTCGGTCAGCCACTTGTCCTCTGGGTCTAACTTAACCAGTGGCTCTCCGTTGTATATAAACGTGAGGTTCTTGCCTTGGCGTTTTGCATGGTACATGGCGGTATCGGCCGCCTCGATCACGGTTTCTTTACTAACGCCGTGGTTAGGGAAGGTTGCGATACCCAGGCTGATTGTAATCCTGCCGATATCTTTAATCGTTTGAGAAAAGACGCTTAAGCGCAGCCTTTCGGCAACTGTAAACGCCTCATATGATGCTGTCTCCGGCAGTATAATCGCAAATTCCTCTCCACCTATCCGGCAAGAAGTATCAATTCCCCTCGTTGATTCTTTTATCTTCTCAGTCAGCAGCTTCAGTGCCTCATCGCCTTTTTTATGGCCGAAGTTATCGTTTACCTTCTTGAAATCGTCGATATCGATAACTATTAAGCTTAACGGGTGCTTGTACCGCTCAGCCCGCGCAATCTCGTTTGTAAGGGTGTCCTGGAAGTAGCGGTGGTTATAAAGCCCGGTTAAACTATCCGTATAAGCCCGCTCCTCTAGCTTCTGGCGGTTTTCTTCTAAGGCCTCGCTCATTATATTAAAGCTGGTGGCAAGCTCATCGATCTCTCTTATATCGGTGTAGTCAATTCTCTGCTTATAGTTACCGTCTGCAATCAGCCGGGCCCTCTGCGACATGACCATTAACGGTTTTGTAATGCTATTACTGAATATATAGGCGATAACAGCCATTATGGCAAGCACCGAGAGGTTAATCGTAAGAATGGCGATAACGTTATCTCTTTTAGCCTGGTTACCGTTTAACGTAGGTATCAGGGTATAAGCTATTGCTTTGTTGCCACCATTTGTCTTAAGCTCGGTGCGGTCAACAGCGAATGTTGAGTTATATAATAAAGAGCCATCGATCAGGTCGTCACCCTCTTTAAGAACCTCTTCCTTGAAGCTATCCCTGAGCGCCATATCCTCAGCCATATTGGAGGAGCCGGCAAATAAATTACCGTATTCGACAGCAACCTCGGCGCCGGTTTTTTCTTTTACTGTTTTAAGAAGATTTCTATCGATTTTATTTCCGGTTAGAACCAGACCGACTAACTTGCCGCTCTGCGTGCGTATTGGGGCGACTGCGGTAATCCAGAGGCTATCGTTAGACCGCACAAATAAGCTGACCCGCTCAAGGTCAAAGCCGGCATCGATCAGCACTTTATGAGTTGGCACGTCGAGCCCAAGTTGCACGAGCTTGTTACCGGTAGCATCGATTATCTTAATAGCGTCGATATCAAAGGTGACCTTTACCGGAATAAGTTTCTTTATAAGCGTCTCGGTATCTCCGCGCTCTGTTGCTTCTCTAATAGTTGAATCGGATGTAAGAAATGCAGTCTCGGGCATAAGCTTTTGCTCTTGCCCGGCGAATTCTTCTTCAATTACGTGTCGGGTGTGATAAAGGTCTGTTTTTAATGCCTGTTCAGCCTGCATTTGTATAAGGTAGATAGATTGCAATATTGTTAAAAGGGCTCCAATCAGTGAAATGGAGATAACCGGTATCAATATTCTTTTTCGGATATCGATTTGATATAGAAATTTCATCTTACCTCTTAGGTTCTATCGGCACATAGCCATTTTTAACCATAATTTTCTTTGCCTCATCGCTATAGAGAAAAGCTACAAACTTTTTAAGTGTCCCGTTTTGATCAAGTGTTGCGATGCCTATCGGTCTTACGAGCCGGTAACTGCCGTTTCTTACATTTGCCACACTTGGCTCAACACCGTTGATCTTTATAATCCGGCTGTTGCTTGCAACTCTTGCCTGAACCGCCGAGTAGTATCCTATCGAGTAGGGAGTGCTGGATATAGCATTTATCATATCGCCTTCCTTCTCAAGGATAACCGCACTACCGGTTATCTTAAGCTCATCACCGAATACAAATCTTCGCATGGCGATTTTGGCGGTCTCTTCTTCGCTTCTATCACAGACGGTGATTTCGCTTCTATCACAGACGGTAATAGTTGAATTAGCACTGGTAATTTCACTCCAGTTGCCGGTTTTGCCGGTATATATATCCTTTATTTGGTCCATTGTCAGGCTGTCAATCCGTACGCTACTGTTTGTAACGACCGCAATGGGGTCGTAGAGAAAAACGTCCAGGCGGAGTTTAGGATCTTTCTCTTCCGGCTTTAGCTCTCTCGCAAATACCGCAATATCGATGATGCCCGACTTTACCTGGCTTAAGGATGACGACATTTTGGTGCCGGGCCCGTATTCAAAAGTAACCCCGTGGTAATTTTTAGAGAACGCATCGGTCAGAGGCTTTAACGCGACCATAGCAGCAGATGAACCGCTGATTATGAAATGACCGTTATATTCGGTGACCTGCCTGTATGATGGGTTGCTGTTGCTTAAAATGTTATTGCAGCCGTTTAGCAAAAGCCACATCAATATGAACGCCGGTATGACTATTGCTGTAAGTATTTTCTTCATGAGGGTATTCTCCCGACTGTTCATCTCTTAGGATTTAAAAAGCACATTATAAACCATAGGCTATATTTATATAGTTATCGGCAGCTTTATGTGTTCAATTAGAGGTTTTTCGAATTAGGCTTACTGTATTACCTCCCGCTTTCACTTGCAGGATTGGTATAAAGGGTCACCCACTTCCCACCGATAGTTTTAATATTAAACGCATGTCAGGTGAGTTTTATGGGAATAAACCCATTGCTTATTTTTGACCGGTTAAATCACAATACTATAGCTCCCGGTAATGCTGCCTTTATTACTTTCTGCTTGGCTTTGCCTGTGTTGGTCGCAATCGTTGCTATACGCCCATGGGAGAACAAATATGGAAAAATAAGGGAGAAGACAAAACGAAGAGAGAGGGAGCTTGAGGCTTTAAACGAAGTAGCTATGGCGGTCGGCAAGTCGATGGATCTTAAGCAGATACTACAAAACGCCCTTTTATCCGTAATAAAGATAGGTAATTTTGGGATAGGGTTTATTTATCTATTAAACCAAGAGAAGAATGTACTTGACCTTGTAGCATCCTACGGTCGCATTCCGGATAACCTGGCGAAAAAGTTGTCGTGCTTAAATCTCGGCCAAGAGGTCTGAGGAATCGTGGCACAGGAAGGCCGGTCGGTCTACCTGGAGGATATTACATCCGATCCGATTGCCAGCCAATCCGAGACAGTAGTCGGGCTGGGTGTAAAATCCGTAGCCGGAACGCCCCTTCGCTATGAGGACAAGGTTATCGGCGCTCTAACAGTTGGAAGCACTGATGCTAAGACAATAAGCGATGACGATAGAACTCTTATCGGCTATATGGCAAACGTTATTACGGCCGCCGTTATCAAAGCCCAGCTTTATGGGGCCGAGAGAGAGAATAGGATAAAACTTAGCGCGCTTGAGAATATCTCCGAGGCCGGTTTAACCACCTTAGGCATCGGTGAGCTGCTAAATGAAATTGCCGAGCGCATGGCCGATGACATGAGCATGGATTGGTCCGGGATCATCCTTTTTAATAACAAAAATGGAAAGATGATTGTAGAGCACACTTCAAACGGCTATAGCTCTTTAAAAGGCCGGGATTTAAGTAAGCCCTGCAAGGCAATCAACGATATGTTAGCCCAGGGAAAAACGCAGATTTTAACGGGAAGCGGCTTAAATCAGTTCAAGCCTTACCTTAACAATGCGGGAGTTAAGTCGATTGCACTGGTGCCCGTTAATCTAAGGCAGGGCCGGGCTTGCGTGATTTCGGTAGGAAAAAAATCGAACGGCTTATTTAATAAGAAAGAGTTAAGCTTAATAGAAACTCTAAGCCACCGGTCGGCGCTTGCGATTGAAAATGCTCTTTTATTCTTAAGGCTGGAAAACTCCTATCTGGAAACCGTCGAGTCGCTTGTTAAGGCAATCGAGGCCAAGGATGAGTATACCAGCGGTCACTCAGAGCAGGTCGCCGATCTTGCAAGAAGCACGGCTCTTGCTATGGGTATAGACAAAGAGAAAGCCGAGCGCATCTACATGGCCGGCCTCTTACACGATGTGGGCAAGATCGGAATTCCAAGTAGAATCTTATATAAGCCGTCGAGACTATCGCCAGATGATTATAATTCTATTAAGCTTCATCCAACCAAGGGCTACGAGATATTAGAGCCGATTAGCGGCCTTGAAGATATCGCCATGATGGTTCTTCAGCATCATGAAAGATATGACGGATCGGGCTATCCCAGCGGACTTCGTGGTGAGGGCATACTCTTGGAGGCGCGAATCTTGGCTGTGGCCGATGCTTACCAGGCGATGACTTCTAACAGGCCTTATAGGAAACGCCTCCCGGTTAAAGATGCAAAAATCGAAATAAGAAGGGCTATGGGTACCCAGCTTGATCCCGAGGTTGCCCGGGCTTTTCTATCGGTTCTTGAGAAGCGAGCCGGGTTAAAAGAGTATCGAGACCGCAAGAAAACGAAAGCAAAAGCTAAACCTAAACCTAAACCTAAGAAAACAAAAAAGACTTTGGCCGGCTAAATTTTTTACAGCTCACTATTCCACCGTAATTTCGCCCGATGAATCGGGCAATTACAATTCATAATTCGTAAATTGGGTAAATCTATTCGTAAGATTTATGGAGGTGATGTTGTGAGGTTTTTGGTAATTGACAGGGGCGGGACTATCGAGCTCCCGCCAGCGCAAGGGCGGAATCTTTTTATCGAGGCAAGGGACTGGGTTAGAGAAAGGATGGATGAAGGCAAGGTTGAGCTTGCCTACGCCATGTCAGGGCAGATGTCAAGCGTAATGGTATATAACGTCAGCTCAAATGAAGAGCTTGACGATATGCTGCAGGAGTACCCTTTAAGTAACTATGCGGTCTTTGAAGTTTATCCGTTATCGGACGCTCTTCACTCATACGAGATAGCCGCAAAATCTTTTATGGAAAGAGGCGGGATGGCGGCTTAAACTTATTTTACTGGCTTGGGCCGCTTGTTGAGCCCTGCACTGTCCATTGGCCCTTGTCGTTTTTAACAAACGTCCAGTTTGCTGCCCACGTGCTGTTTACACCTAGATCCATTTTTACGACCACGATTCCGACGTTGCCGTTTATTTGGGGTTTGCCAATCTCGTAGCTGGTAAGCCCATAACTTTTACGGCTATCAGCAAAGCTGTTGACGTCGCCATCCTTCTTCTTGGAAAGCGGCTGCATGTCGTAAGCCGTTTGCCAATCTCCGTTTTTCCAGGCGGAGTAGTATTTCTCGCAGTACTGATCAAGTGTCGTTCCATCGGGAACCAGTGTTGCAGGGTCCTTGGAGCTAACCGGCTCGCTTGATTGCGGCGCGGTGGTACTTGCGCCGCCCGGGCTCCCTGCGCTGCTTCTCGGCAGTTGCTGCTGGCTGTAGGAGCTGGGCTGCTGGTTTGTATACCCGCTCTGTGCGGCCTGCGGCGGCTTTAACGCGTAGTAAGCAACGGGTATGAGCACGAGTATCGCTAAACCGATGATTACGATTGGAAGGTTCTTTTTAAAATCCACGTAAACTCCCTCTTTCCTTAATGTGAAAATTTACATTTGCTTGTAAATGTACCTTAAATAGGGATATCTTTCAAGTGGCACATGGATGTTGCTCCGTGTATAATACATAGAAATGTTTGCCTTACCCGTAGGGGTATAGCATTTTAATACAGATAACGAGTTATCGGGAGGTTAAAGAGTTGTTTAGTTTAAAGAGGTTACTTACACCCGCCGTGGTTGCAGCATCCATATTCCTAGTAGCCGGGTGCTCATCTAATCAAGCCACTACACAAGATCAAATCGATACTCAGCAGGGGTATAATCAGCAGACACAACCACCGGCATCCCAACCCACACAGCAAAGCCAGTCAAGCTACCAGAATGTTAGCGCGGCCCAGGCCAAGCAGCTGATTGATAGCGATAAGACGCTTCAGCTTATCGATGTCAGGGAAGAGTCCGAGTATAACGAGGGGCACATCGCAGGCGCGAAGTTAATCCCTATCGGAGAGTTTGCATCACGCATAGGAGAGATCGATAAGACAAAGCCGGTTCTTGTGTATTGCCTATCCGGGTCGAGAAGCGCCGAGGCCGCCCAGGTTCTGGCCCAGAGCGGCTATACTAAAGTATATAACCTTACAAACGGGGTTAGCGACTGGACGTATGGATTGACTAAATAAGTTATCCGGCCATACGCTCTTCTAATTGGAGGGTGTATCCCAAAAACTAGTACTAGCTTATTTTCCCAAGGTTAAGAAGGGCGTTTCGCAAAATATCCTTGCCCTTATCAGTCATCCCGACGAGTGGAAGTCTTACCGGCCCGGCCGGTATACCCATCCAGCTCAGGGCTTGTTTTACGGGGACTGGATTTGGCTCCACGAAGAGGGCGTTAACAAGACTTAGCGTTCTATAATGTATCTCACGGGCGGCGCTGATGTCTCCCGCATAGACCAGTCTGACCATTTGGTCCACTTCCTTGCCGATGACGTGGCCAACCGCGGCAACCGCGCCTTGGCCGCCCAGACAGAGCAGCGAGAAGGTGAGGGCATCCTCGCCGGCATAAATATGGAAGTTGGCGCCCTTCGTGCCCTCTATTATCTTCATGGTTTGCGTGATATCGCCGGAGGCATCCTTTAGGCCGACAATTGTATCTATCTCGGAGAGCTTAATTATTGTATCCGGATCGATGTTTCGTCCCGTCCTGCCGGGGATATTGTAAATTATGAGCGGAAGGTCGGTCGCCTTGGCTATTGCCTCATAATGCCGAAGCATACCATCCTGGCTTGGCTTGTTGTAGTAGGGGCCGACCTGAAGCGTGCCCTGAACGCCGATATCTGCAGCCGCCTTGGTCATATAGATTGCTTCCTCCGTTGAATTTGAGCCCGTACCGGCGATTACCGGAACCCTTCCGGCAACGGCGTCAACCGTTATTTTTATCACGTCGAGGTGCTCCTGATGTGTGAGGGTGGGGGACTCACCGGTTGTCCCGCACGGGATGATTGCCGCCGCGGCTTGTTCATCTATCAGGTAATCTATTAGGGTGCGAAGACCCCCCTCGTCAACTTTATAATCATCGGTAAACGGTGTAATCACGGGAATTAGGCATCCCTTTAGGTCCCATTGCTTCTGGCTCATTGTAAATCCTCCTCGCTGCATATGTCATTCAATTTTACCCTTTAGGCGGGTAAACGAGTCAAGCCGTAACAGGAACTTACATAAAAAATATGGCCGCAAAGGGGCTTTTTGTTGTGATAATCGGCTTTTTGGCGGTAATCTGGGCTACTTTTGGCCGTCGATGTTTCTTAGGAAGGCCTCGATCTCTTCCAGGCCGCGTTCGGTTTGGTATTTTATGAACGCGTCTTTAAGAAGCCGCTGCATTTTCCCATGGTTGGCAATGACTTCATCCAAAAGGTTGTTTATGCGGTTAATTTTCTCATCTTGGGCCGAGGCCCAGTCGTCTTCATCGATCATGAACCATATTTTACCATATTATGGTAGGTTATGGGAAGGAAGGGATTGGCGAATTACAAATTTTTAAAATGCTATAATAAAGCTGACTTTAAGACTGGAAGATTTGCAGGAATTGAATTGGAGAACTAATGGAAGCGGGTGAACTAAACCTATCCGGCATTAAAAACCTTGTGTTTGTAAAAGGGATATCCGGCACCACCGACGGTGCAATCACACTAAAGACCGGCGATACGATTCTGGCAAGGGTTATTGCGGTCTCGGAGGATAACGTTATCTTAAATATAGGCGGCTCACGGATATCGGCCTCGACCAACCTGTCCCTTAGCCCGGGAGAAACCGTCTCGCTGATGGTGATCGAAATCGGTCCCGAGAAAGTGGTTCTAAGGCAGTTAACCGGCCAAGGTAGTTCACCCGTGTCAAGATATATGAAGGACGATCTGTTACTTAACTCCACCGGGGTTTTAAATATGCCGGTCGACTCGCAGGCAAAGGAGCTCCTTTATTTGCCGCTTCCGATAAGGCTGGGAGACGAGCTGCGCACAGCGGATATAAGGATATACCGGGACGGCTCGGGCGGGAAGCCCGGCCAGGGGCAGTCTTCTTTTACGGTTGCCTTTGCACTTGATATGCCCGCGATCGGCAAGACAAGGGCGTGGGTTGAAGTGGTCGAAAAGTTCATAAACTTCTCGATTACAACTGAGAGCAGGGAAGCAATGAAAGAGGCCAGAAGTATGTTCGGCGAGCTTGAGCGCTCTTTTAACGACCTGGGATACACGGTCGGCAGATTATCTGCTGTTGATGCAAAGGAAGAGACCCCAAAGAGCCTTATCGAAGAAAAAGTAGGGGTAAGACCTGAGGGAATAGACTTTAAGGCTTAGCTATGGAAAAGGAAGAGAAAGATAAGAAACCTAAAAAGGCTGTTGCTTTAGGATATGACTCGGAAAAAGACGGCGCACCGAAAGTTGTCGCCAAGGGTTCGGGTTATGTTGCAGAGCGTATTATTGATCTTGCTAAAGAAAAGGGCGTCGATCTTTATGAGGATGCCGCTCTTGTTGAGGCTTTAAGTGCGGTAGATATTGGGAGGGAGATTCCCGAGGAGCTATACAAGGTGGTCGCCGAAGTCTTGGCGTTTATCTATTCCCTGGATAGGCGTGTGCTAAAGGCCCGCTCGTGATCCCCGTTGGACGATTCGCTTTCTAATCTCATCAAGCCGCAGCAGACCCTCTTGCGCCCCGATTTGGCTTACCACCGATGCCGAGTTGATCGCCGCCATAAACATAGCCGTCCTAATATCATGGCCCATGATGAGAGCGGCGACAAAAGTCGAGCCGAAGGAGTCGCCCGCACCTGTCACATCAGCAATTTCTGTTTTAATCGCTTCCTGGAAGTATGTATCCTTGCCCTCGGTTGCGTAACTTCCATCTGGTCCACAGGTTACGACGACTATATCCGGCCCTGTCTTTATAAGCTCGGCGGCAAGCTGGCGGTTCTCCGTAATAACTATATTTGGGTCTTTGGATCTTAAGATAAGCGTGGCCTCGGTCTTATTTACAATTAGGACGTTGAGTCTCTCAAGGATGGGTGCCATGTAATCAAATCCCTGCTCGATCTGTCCCAATCCGGGGTTGTTGGCGATTTTGATCGACTTGCTGTATGCAAAATCAACGATTTGCTTAGGAAGCTCGGGTTTCTGCCGACTAAGCGGGCCCATGTAAAACCAAGAGGTATCTTCAATCTCGTGCCAGTCGCGAATCGTAAGGCCACGGTTTGCGCCGGAGTAGAAAAGAATTGTTCTATCTCCTGCACCCTCGGGGATTAAAATAAGGCCGATGCCGGTTCTAAGCTTCTCATCCGCCCATATAAACTCGGTATTGGCTCCTTCGCGTAAAAGTTCCAGGATGATCTGCTCACCGAGTTCGTCCCGCCCGACGTTTGTATATGCGGCCACTTTAAGGCCGAGACGGGCAAAGGCGGTGGCGGCGTTACATGCACCTCCGCCATTTGATGTAAACGCGGTCTCTATCGAAACTTTTGCACCCAGATAAAAAGCAAGCAGCTTTCCCTCAATGCTTGACGGGTCGGGGATAATCTTCCCGCGATCGGTAATAAAAAAAATGTCCCTGCTCGCGCTCCCAAATGTTATGACATCAAACATAATATGTTTATCTCCCTATGTTAGAGTTCAAGTATCAATTCTACAGCCTATTTGGGTCTTCCGGGAAGGTCTTCCAGGATGGCGGAAAGCTCATGTACCGTCTCGGCTGCGGGCAGGCACATCCGGCCGATGCACGGGTATATTACCGGGTGGCGCTCCGGAGGAAACCCTTGCTCCTCCAGAAATCTGTAATCCTCGACGGGGTCAAGGGTTACAACCTCCTTGCCGGGAATATACCTGCGCCAGACCTCTTTAAGAAGCGCCCGTGCGCCCGCCTCATCCCTGTGGCCGACTACTTTTAGTATAACCGGTTCTACCGCTACCTCGTCAACTGCCAGACCATAGAGTGAGACAGCCGGGGTGGGAGCTAGCGGGGCAAGCTCGACGTTTGCGAGTATCTGCTCGGCCAACTTCTCATACGTGTCGATGCCGTTTATATAGGCCAGCCTGTATAGCTGCCGGGCCAGCAGGACATTTTCATGTAGCGGCTTGTTCTTTACAAACATCGCGCCGAGCTCGGGCTCGTCTCCCGCTAAAGCCCTGTCAAAAAACGTGCCGTCTTGCGCTTTGTATAGTCTATTGCAAATATCCGCGAGCTCTTTTGCAATACCGAGGTAGGCGTGATCCCCGGTTATGCCGTATGTATCGATGAGGGCTCCCATCATGTGCACTTGATCGGAGAGCCAGCCCAGGTAATGCGGGCTCCCATCGTAGTAATGGGCCATCCCGTTATCTTTTAAGAAGCAGTTTTCGATTAAGAAATCGACAGTCTTCTTTGCAAAACTTAAGTATCCGTTATCCCCGAGTATTTTGTACGCCTCAATGTAGGCCGAGACCATCGCCGCATTGGCATCTATGTAGATAATCGGGTCGATATAGGGGATTTTTGTCTTTAGCCTTCTCTCCGTGCTTAGCTTGTAGAATTCCTCGTTCGCATCCTGGCTTCCAAAAAAGCCGCCGTGCTCTTTATCCGCAAAGAAGCTATCGACAAACCCAAGCGTTTTCTCCGCGATATCACGGTATCTTGTAAAGTCGGAGACCTGGTAGCCGTGAAGGTAGGCGGTGATAAGCTCGGCGTTGCCGGAAAGAAGTTTCTCATAGTGGGGATTGCTCCAATCGCGCTCAGTCGAGTAACGGAAAAAACCGCCCCAAATTTTGTCCATCAGCCCGCCTTCGGCCATATTATCCAGGGTGATTGCCGCCATTTCAAGAAGGTAAGCCTCATCCTCAAGGAAGGCCCGCCGCAAAAGAAGCTCAATAGCCGGGGGATTTGGAAACTTGGTCTCCTCGCCAAACCCTCCATATTTTGAGTCGAAGGACCTCTGCAGATTTTCCATAACTTCGGCAACCGCATTGCGGTTGACCTCGTAGTTGACATCGGGTTCCCGCGATTGGATAGCAATAATCTGCCCGCGTTTTTGCTCGGATTCTTCCTTAAGCTGGTCGTAGTAGTCGCGATAGTAATCGCTGGTCCTCTGCAAAAGGTTTCTCAACTGGTTAATCGGGATGTAGGTGCCGCCGGTTACAACTTCGCCCGTGTCGGTTAAAACCGCTGTTGTGGGCCAGCCGCCAAGCAGGTAACGGTTTTGGATGTCGGGTCGTTTATCCGCATCCACTCTTATCGGAATATACCTCTCGTTGATGAGCCTGATGTTTCTCTCGTCGGAGTAGGATGTCTCGTCCATAACGTGGCACCAGTGGCACCAAACGGCCGATATGGCAAGAAGTATGGGCTTTCTTTCTCTTTTAGCCTGCTCGAAAGCCTCAGCCGACCACCCGCGCCATCTTATATCACGGGCCCGATTCCGGGTAGGTGAGAAACGAAATTCAGGCGCAGGCCAGCCCGGCTCTCTTGGCTGCGGTTTTGGAAGCTGCATCTGTGTCTCCCATAAGCTGCATCTGTGTCCCGCCAGTACAATACTTTCTCATACCCGATCGGTTGCCGATTAAATCGTATTTGATATAAAGGCGGTAGCTGTTTTAGGCTGCTTTATTTCGCTTCTGCGGTTCGGCGATACAAGTAGGCAGGCCTTCGTGGACCGTCGGATATATTGGGCTAAACCCGAGTTCGCTTTTCGTCTTCGTTGTGTCCGCCGCAAAGCTTGAAGTACTAAAAGTTAAGATGTCATTGTTGATGAGTGGAGCGGTTCCTGTAACCGATGCCCAAAAGGTATTCAGTGATGCAAAAATCCTGTAGAGCCAGATGGGCGCAAATCCCGGTCTCGGCATCCCTATGGTGTCCGCAAGTTCAAAGACGAAGTTTTTAAATTGGATGGGCTCGTTGTCGGCGACGTTATATATCTGGCCCGCCGCCCTCTCGTTCCCAAGCACCAGGACCATCGCCTGCATTACATCATCAATATGCGCAAAACTCGCAATATAATTTCCGTCCCCGGGTATACGGTAGAGCCCACGCCTCATAAACGCCTTTAAAATTTTAATAAATCGCATGTCGGGGCCGTACACAGTTCCGAGCCTGAGAATCGTGATTGCTATGTTCTCGTGTTGATTTATAACGAGAAGGTGCTGCTCGCATAACTTCTTGTAGAGAGCGTGGTAGCTGTTTGGCTGGGTGACCGCCTCTTCGGGGTTTATCGGCCTGGACGGCTTGGTATGAGGCCCCAGCACCAACGGAAAGCTGGGAAAGATGAACTGCTTGACACCTTTATCGATACACTCGTTCGCGACATTGATCGTGCCCTCGTAGTTTATCTTTCTTAGCTGCTCCTCCGGGTTTACGACAAAAAGTGCCGCTGCAAGATGATAGGCGGTTTCGACATTTAGCGCCGCCCCGTCGAGTGTTTTAGGGTCGGTGATATCCGCTATAAATATCTCAACGCCCGGTTGTCTTATCCTGTTGGCTTCTTGCGGTGACCTAACCATAGCCCTGATTTTGTGTCCTTGCTTAAGAAGGGTGGAAGTTAGGTTGGAGCCGATATCTCCACCTGCGCCGGTTATAAGTATCTTCATGTTTATTAGATACCCAAAAATCAATGAACTGCTATAATCTTCCTCATGGGAAAGAATCAAGCAAAACGGGGTATAGCATTTCTGTTTACGCTGATAATGGGATTGCTGGGCGGCTGGCTATTTGTAAACCGAAAGAAAAGTACAGAAAAACTGGCCCGCTTCCACGGGTGGCGTATCTGGGATTTCTTGCACAGCTATATTTATCTAAAATGGACCGCATCTTATGTAAAGCTGACTAAGTACGTGCTGGAGCACCCGCATGTTTTCCCTAAATGGCTTTACTGGAGCGCAGGGAATAGGTTAATGCAGACCCATCACTCCAAGGTAATCACGACCGAGACCGCCAGGCGCCTCATTGACGTTAAAGAGCCTATCGTGATCAAGAACCCAGAGCAAGTTCTACCCTTTGAGATGGCGAGGGATGTTATTCTTAAGAATTCAGAGCATATCGTCGTAACAGATTGTGCCTGCAGGAAGGCTGTCGAGAACCCGTGTCAACCTATTGATGTCTGCTTGTACCTTAGCGAGCCTTTTGCAGATTTTCTTATTGAGCACAAGAAGGATAATGCGCGCAGGGTGGATGTAGACGAGGCTCTTGAAATTCTTGAGAGAGAGCACAAGAGAGGGCGGGTGCATACTGCGTGGTTTAAGAATGTCCTGGGGAATAGATTATATGCCATCTGTAACTGTTGCTCTTGCTGCTGCCAGGGGCTTCGTGCTATACGGTTTGGCTTTGAGGTGGTCGCCTCATCAGGATTCACCGCCCATATCGACGAAGCTGCGTGCGCCCTATGTGGTGATTGCGTAAGCGCCTGCCAATTCGGCGCAATCGACATGACCGACTCAGTCGAGATAAATGAGGATAAATGCAAAGGCTGTGGCATATGCGCCGAGATATGTTCCTCTGAAGCGATTGAACTTCAAAAAGATGACCGCAAACCCAGACCATTAGTTTTACCATAGGTTTGAATCTTGGATTTGATCTAATATATCAAAGGTTCGAATCCGATCCGGGAAGCACTTTTTTGATGCAAAATGCTGCGTGAAAAAACCGCTTTGTAGAGTGGTTTTTCGCATATCTGCCTACGGTTATGGGGTATAGTTATCGCTTTGTTTAACGGAAGAGGAAAATTAACGGAGACGTGAGAAGTTTTCCCGGCTCTAAAAAAACCGATATATCCGATGTACGTCCCCCTGGCCCCTGGCCCCCTGATTTTATCGGTATTGTCGGTGATGTCACCAATTTTCTGGCGAGCGGTCGTCGCTGCATCCGAACCGATTGTAGAAACCTTAGTATCCCCGGCGACTACAAATGAATCAACCACGGCTTTGAGAGCGACAGAAAATGGTTTGATGCCATCAAAGCTCATCTTGACGTTGGCTAGCTCCCGTTTTGCTTGATCTAGATCTTTTTGTACGCCATCTTTTTCTTGTTTCACGGCAAGTACTTGTTTATTCGCCTCACTATACTGCCAGTAGAAATAACCGGCAGCGCCGATAGCCAGTGCTGCAACTAAGGTGATTATTATCGAATATGTTTTCATAAACGCCCCTCCCTTTATCTACTATAGCACTATCGTTCAGTTTGGCTAGCAGAAAAAGCGGTAAATATCCGCCATACTTCAGTTTAAGCACAAATTCTCCAAAGGTTCAAAATCCGCTATCCCCAAGCTAAGCAATTAAACTGACAATTTCTGTCATAAGCCTGAATAAATGAGAATCCGGGGACGCATTTTAGGGCGTATACAACTACATGAGAAAACCGCTTTGTAGAGCGATTTTTCTAGTTCTTGGGTATTGTTATGGGGTACGGTTATAGGTAAACACCAAGCCTCTGGCAATCCAGGATTATTAGAGATTTAAAAGCACTCCCTTCTCTTTTAATCTGGACAAATGCTATTGCATGGTGTGTAGAATAATGTGTGAGGTGATGTTAATGGCTACAAATTTGGCAATCGATCAGAAATTATTAGAAGAGGCTCAAAAACTCGGCGGCAAGAAAACAAAGAAAGATACCGTAAATGAGGCTTTAGTCGAATACATTCAACGGAGAAAACAAAAAAAGGTTATCGCTCTTTTTGGTCAAGTAGAGTACGAGCCGGATTACGATTACAAAAGAGAAAGAGAAGCAAGGTGAGAATCTTAGTTGGCACCTCCGTGTGGTCACTGGCCTTAAGGAGGAAGAAGGAGTCAAACTCTAGTGCAGCCGGTCTCCTTAAAGAGTATATAAATTGTATATTCCGTTTTATAATGATATCGTAAAATCAGCTAAGGAGGTGAAAAAGATGGAAGTAAGGATACCTTTGTGACATCTCCGTTTTATAATGACATCGGGAAGGCCAATGTAAGGCCCGAACCAAAGACTGGTACACCTGGTATACAGAAACTACCAGAAACGGAGGCGAAATGGAGACGAAGCTTAAGGATATCTTAAGAGAGAAGAAGCCTGCTATCCTAAAGAGATGGTTTGATGTGGTTATGGAGACATATCCTGCGGAAGCGGCTGGCTTTTATAAAGGGGCAAAGAACAGGTTTACAGGCCCGGTAGGATATACTATCCATGAGGGGATAGATGGGCTTATTGATGGGCTCATCAACGAAGTGCCCTTTGAAGAGCTTTCTCCTCTTCTAGACAGTATCATCAAGATCAGAGCGGTACAGAAATTTTCTCCTTCTCAAGCTGTAGCCTTTATCTTCCATCTGAAAAAGATAGCCAGCGAAGAAGTCGAGAACGTAAGTAGCGCGCATAGTGCTATAGATGCTGCGACATTGTCTACGTTCGAGTCAAAAATCGATGACCTTGCGCTTACGGCCTTTGATCTATATATGCAAGCCCGCGAGAAAATCAATGAGCTGAAAGTGGAAGAAGCGAAAAACATGGTCTATAGATTGATACAAAGGCAAAACCAGTTATATGAGATGCAAGGGCAAGGCCCAAAGATTGAAACGCTAAATTTAAAATAAAGAAAAGAGGTGAATAGAATGGGAGCCTTATTTTCCTTTGTTGTAGTTATATTGCTTATCCTGATTGCTTATGTTGGAGTTGCGGCTGTCGGAATGCAGTCTATCTTTGGAACTGTTGTACCTTATGCTGCAGTTCTAATATTCATTGTTGGGGTTGTTTACCGCGTAATAAAATGGGGAAAGTCGCCAGTTCCTTTTCCTATCACCACAACCGGTGGTCAGCAAAAATCCCTCCCATGGATAAAACAAGCTAAACTCGATAACCCCTCCGGCAGCGCAGGTGTAATTGGCAGAATGGCGCTAGAGATACTACTTTTCCGTTCGCTTTTTAGAAACTCTAAAAGCGAATTAAGAGATGGGAGGCTTGCCTATGGTTCTGCCAAGTGGCTGTGGTTGGCGGCGATAGCATTTCACTGGTCATTCTTGATTGTTCTACTCCGACATATCAGGTTATTTGCAACCCCTATTCCTTCATTCGTGAGTCTATTAGAGAATCTCGATGGTTTCCTGCAGATCGGCGCTCCAAGGCTTTATTTAACAGGAGTAATATTGTTGCTGGCTGTGACCTACCTCCTGCTTAGAAGGTTTTATGTACCTCAGGTCCGCTATATCTCCCTTGCATCCGATTATTTTCCGGTCTTTTTGATTGTGGCAATTGCTTCCACAGGTATCCTCATGAGGTATTTCTTCAAGGTGGATATCGTGAGCGTGAAGGAGCTAGCAATGGGTTTAGTCAGCTTCAACCCTACCATTCCGGCTGGAATCGGCTCTATATTCTATATTCACGTATTTCTTGTCAGCATCCTGTTTGCCTACTTCCCATTTAGCAAACTGATGCATGCGGGCGGCGTGTATCTCAGCCCCACAAGAAATCTGGCGAATAACAGCCGTGCGGTAAGGCACGTCAATCCATGGGATTATCCTGTTAAGGTTCATACATACGATGAGTATGAGAATGAATTCAGAGAGAAAATGATAAATGCCGGGATACCGGTCGAGCATTCCCCAGCGATAACACCCGAAGAAGAAGAGAAATTGACAGAGCCAACGGATGACGCTGAGATACCAGTAGGAAAGGAGTGATCATGGCATGGCAAAGCTCCCAAAACCAGAACAGCTTTCAAAGGTAGAGTATAAACTCCCTGGCAAGAGATGGATGAATACTCCTGTTGAATTTAAAGAGGGGATGTATTGCAATGGGACACGACCCGATTATCTTGAAACCGTTGATTTCCCAAATCCCAGGAAGTGGGCTCCATCAGATGAAGATTGGAAGCTACCCGAAAACTGGAAAGAGATAGTTTTAAACGGCATGAAAGAAAGGCTTGAAAAGTACCGTTCCTTTCGTCTTTTTATGGACATCTGCGTGAGATGCGGTGCGTGCGCTGATAAGTGCCAGTTTTACCTTGGCACTGGAGATCCCAAGAATATGCCTGTTCTCAGGGCAGAGCTTATGAGATCGGTGTATAGAAGATATTTCACAGCGTCAGGGAAAATGCTGGGAAAACTTGCAGGCGGCAGAGAGCTTACGTTAGATGTGCTTAAAGAGTGGTGGTATTACTTTTACCAGTGTTCAGAATGCCGTCGCTGTTCAGTCTTTTGCCCATACGGTATTGATCAGGCCGAGATAACAATGATCGGCAGGGAGATACTGAATCTCCTTGGTCTAAATACAGACTGGATCGCAGGTCCTGTAGCAAACTGCTATATGAAGGGAAACCACCTTGGGCTTGAGCCGCACACAATTAAAAGCAATTTTGAGTTTATGGTAGATGATATAGAGGAGATAACGGGCATCAAGGTTGAGCCGAGCTTTAACAGGAAAGGGGCTGAGATACTCTTTGTTGCGCCTTCCGGCGATATGTTTGGCGATCCCGGCACATTTACATGCATGGGTTATATGATGCTTTTTCATGAACTTGGCCTTGACTACACATGGAGCACATTTGCGTCCGAGGGTGGAAACTTCGGTTCTTTCACCTCGATGGAGATGGGCAAGAGACTCAACTATAAGATATACGCTGAGGCCAAAAGATTGGGTGTAAAATGGATAATCGGCGGTGAATGCGGCCACATGTGGAGGGTTGTGAACCAGTACATGGACACATGGAACGGGCCCGCTGATTTTCTTGAGGTTCCGGTTTCACCTATAACGGGCACCAGGTTTGAAAATGCCAAATCCACAAAAATGGTTCATATCGCTGAATTTACCGCTGACCTAATCAAGCACGGCAAGTTAAAGCTTGACCCGTCCCGCAACGACCATCTAAAAGTGACATTCCATGACTCCTGCAACACTTCACGGGGTATGGGGATATTGGATGAACCGAGATATATCATCAAGAATGTATGCAACCATTTTTATGAGATGCCTGAAGACACTATTAGGGAGAAGACCTTCTGCTGCGGCAGCGGCTCGGGCTTAAACGCGGCAGAGAATATGGAATTGAGGATGAGAGGCGGTTTTCCAAGAGCAAATGCGGTTAAGTATGTCCAGCAGACGCACGGCGTTAATATGCTGGCGAACATATGCGCCATCGATAGGGCGGCCCTTCCAACTCTGATGAATTATTGGGTTCCCGGTGTGGATGTGGCAGGTCTTCACGAACTTGTGGGGAACGCCTTAGTGATGAAGGGGGAAAAGGAAAGGACACAAGATTTGCGGCTTGAGGACCTACCTGAAAAGGAGGGTGCTGAAAATGTATAATGGTGGCAAAATCCTTTTAGGAATTCTTATATTCCTGGCCCTTGCGACATTTCCGTTTTATAATAACATCGGGAAAGCCGATGTAGAGCCCAAACCAAGCATTGATACACCTGCAATACAGAAACTATCGGAAAAGAAGTGTATCGAGCCAACGGCATTTATGAAGGCCGAGCATATGGTACTGCTGAATGAATGGCGGGACTTAGCGGTGCGCGACAACAATAGAGTCTATGTGGCCGGTGATGGCAAGAAGTACACCATAAGCCTGCAGAATACGTGCATGAAGTGCCATTCAAACAAGAAGGAATTTTGCGATAAATGTCATAACTATGCGGGTGTAAGTCCCTACTGCTGGGATTGCCATTTGGCGCCGAAGGAGGGTAAATAATGGGCATCGATAGAAGAGAATTCCTAAAAATTATAGGCGCCTCCGCCGCCTTTGCACTGGGCGGTATGACGATAGTGGATGCCATTGTGAAGGACGATGCTGAGGCGGCACAGTACACGCCAGAGCCGGGTGCTCTTGTAGCAGGGCAATGGGCTATGGTTATTGATATGTGGAAGTTTAAGACAGAGGACGACCGTAAAAGGGTCATAGACGCATGTAATAGTGCCCACAACATTCCTGATTTTGGCGAAGCTAAGGATGAGGTAAAGTGGATATGGGATGACTCGTTCGAGCATGCATTCCCTGAAACTGAGCAGAAGTATTTGCAAGCATCATTGGAGAAAATGCCCTTTTTACTGATGTGTAACCACTGTGAGAATCCTCCCTGCGTAAGGGTATGTCCAACAAAAGCCACGTTTAAAAGGTCGGACGGGATTGTAATGCAGGATATGCACCGCTGCATCGGGTGCAGATTCTGCATGGCTGCATGTCCTTACGGCTCAAGAAGTTTTAATTGGAGCGACCCAAGGCCGTATATCAAACACGAGAATCCTAATTATCCAACGAGGACAAAAGGCGTTGTTGAGAAATGTACATTCTGCGTGGAAAGACTTGCAAAGGGAGAAATGCCTGCCTGTGTAGAGGCATCCAATGGTGCCATGGTATTCGGCGATTTAAAGGATCCTAACTCAAAAGTCAGAAAGCTCCTCGAATCAACCTATACTATCAGGAGAAAACCTGAGCTTGGGACAGGTCCAAATATCTATTACGTAATAAGGGGGGCTGACAATGCTTGAGAAGGCGCTAGAGGGAAGTAGAAAATACTGGACATGGGTAATATTTTTGCTTGCCGTCATAGGCGTAGGTTTTATTTTCTACCTCCGGCAGTTCGGTTATGGTCTGGGGATAACGGGCATGAGCAGGGATGTCTCGTGGGGTCTTTACATCGGCCAGTTCACCTTCCTCGTGGGCGTGGCGGCCTCCGCGGTTATGCTTGTCATACCGCTTTATCTGCATAACTTTAAGAAGTTTAGCAAGATTGTTATCCTTGGGGAGTTTTTGGCTGTAGCCTCTGTTACCATGTGTATGACGTTTATCTTCGTAGACATGGGCCAGCCCACGAGGGTTTTGAATGTAATGTTGCACCCAACCCCCAATTCTGTTATGTTCTTTGATTTCTTGGTTTTGACCGGCTACCTGTTGCTTAATATTATAATCGGTTGGACTAGCATGGGTGCCGAGCGCAAAGGATTCGCGCCGCCGGCCTGGGTCAAACCTCTTGTGTATATATCAATACCGTGGGCAATCAGCATTCACACTGTAACGGCCTTCCTTTATGCAGGTTTGCCCGGAAGGGAATACTGGCTTACCGCTATCATGGCAGCGCGATTTCTCGCTTCTGCGTTCGCCGCAGGACCTGCTTTACTGATAATCCTGGCCATGATAGTAAGGAAGCTCACCAAGTTCGACCCCGGTAAAGAGGTTATCCAGTCAATCAGCAAGATTGTGGCCTATGCAATGGCTGCCAATGTATTCTTTTTACTGCTTGAAGTGTTTACCGCCTTCTATAGCAGCATACCGGGAGAGAAGAATCCTTTCTTCTACCTTTATGCCGGCATAGACGGGTTTGGAAAGCTCGTCCCATTGATGTGGATTAGCGCCATTCTTGCAGTGATAGCCCTTGTGCTTTTAATCTACCCCGGTACACGGAGAATGGAAAAGACCTTGGCAGCAGCATGTGTGGCAGTATTTGCTTCTTTGTGGATAGATAAGGGATTCGGCTTGACTGTTGGTGGATTTGTGCCCAATCCTTTTGGCAAAATAACGGAATACTGGCCCACAGTACCTGAGTCGTTAATAATCCTTGGGGTCTGGGCGATAGGGGCTTTAGTGCTTACCATTCTTTACAAGGTAGCTATCTCGGTTAGGGAAGCAACTGCAGGCATAGAAATAGAACATTAATCATTGGTGGTAGGCGCAGGCCTTGATTTAAAAAAAAGGGGGTCCTAGTATCAATATACCTGCCATAAGGGGAGGGGTAAGTTGATACTTAGGATCCCCTTCATCTAGTTACCCCTAAGTGTTAGTATAGTTAATCTTATCTGTCCGCTAAATTAACAACTGCCTTTCAAGCATAATCCCTTTATACCGGCCGTTATCCTGCCGATATACTTAGCAAATCTAAGGAGATTAAAGTGCCAAAAAAATCCAAAAAGGCTGGAAACAGCACCGATGAGGCAAAGCCTATAAAACGTACGCGGGCTGGAGACGCAATACAAGAGGTCAGAGACATATACTGCGCCTCAGTAAAAGATGCCAGCATCGCGATATTGTTGCTTGGCGATGAGGGGACTCTGCTTGGAGCCAACAAAAGAGCAGAAGAACTCACCGGCTTCACAAGTCAAGAACTCAAGGATTTAAGCCCCAGCCAGCTTTACCCAAAAGAAAAGATGGGAGAATTTACCGCAGCTCTTAAAAATGGGCGCAAACAGAAAGTATGTTATATGGACAACATGCTTTTGCTGCGGAAAGGCGGAGAGATAATTCCTGTAGACTTAATAGGTAATATGCTTGAATATGAAGGCAAGCATATATTACAGATAATAATCCTTGACGATAGGGTTCGTAAGCAGGCCGAAGAGATCTTGAGCGAGAGCGAAGAGAGGTATAGAAGCATCATCAATGCGACCGCAGAAGGATTTTGGTTAATTAACCCGCGGCTTGAAACTATCGAAGCAAACGAATCGCTTTGCAGAATGCTTGAATATAGCCGTGAGGAAATGCTGGGCAAAAAGCCATTTGATTTTACCGATGAAGAAAACCGTAAGATTTTCGAAGAACAAACATCAAAGATACCGGGAACAACGCATCGTAACTACGATATTGTTTTAAAATCCAAGAGCGGGAAAGATGTTTATTGCAGGTTTCATGCGACAACCGTAAGAGATAGTTCTTCAAATATAACCAGCGCGTTTGCTTTTGTTACAGACATCACCGAGCTTAAACTTGTTGAGAATTCATTGCTTGAATCGAAAGAGAGAATGGAACAACTATATAAGGTTATACCGAGCGCCGTATTTACAGTTGATACTGACCGCAGGATACAAAGCTTTAACAAGAAGGCCGAAGATATAACGGGCTATAATGCAACAGAGGTGATTGGAAAGGATTGTTCAGTTTTTGCGCTCAACTCCTGCGTAAAGAACTGTGCTTTGTTCAGCGATGAATTGCAAAAGCCTATCATGGGCAAGGAATGCGGTCTGATAAGGAAAGATGGAGAGATACGCATACTTTCAAAGAATATGGACCTTATAAGGGATATAAAAGGAAACATTATCGGCGGAGTTGAGAGCTTTGAGGACGTAACAGAGCGCAAGCAGGACGAGGAAACGCTTAATTACCTAGCTTACTATGATGCTCTGACCGGGCTTCCTAACCGTAGGTTGTTTTATGATCGTTTTGAAATGGCGGTTTCTTCCGCAAAGCGCAACCGAGAAATGTTGGCCATAATATTTCTTGACCTAGATAACTTTAAAACTGTTAATGATACACTGGGTCATATTGTTGGCGACCAGCTTATCCAAGCGGTTGCCGACAGGTTAAGAAAAACTTTACGTGGTGAAGATACGGTTGCCCGGTTAGGAGGAGACGAATTTATCCTATTAATAAAGAGGGCAAGCGAAATAGGAGAGATAGCAAAAGTTGCCCAGAGAGCCATCAGTGCGCTTAAGCCACCGTTTTATTTTAATAACCGAGAATTCTATATTACTGCAAGCGCCGGCATAGCTGTTTATCCTAACGACGGTAACGAGGTGCACGATCTGCTTAGAAATGCCGATATTGCCCTATATCGTGCCAAAGAGCAGGGTCGAGACAATTACCAGTTCTATGCGCCAACCATGGGTGACAAAGCGATTGATCGCTTAACGTTAGAAAATAACTTACATAAAGCGCTTGATAGAGAAGAGTTTTTACTATACTACCAGCCAATCGTGGACCTTAACTCAGGTCGTATTTCAAGAATGGAGGCACTACTTCGCTGGCAGCATCCAAATTTCGGTTTAGTCTATCCATCAGATTTTATTCCCGCACTAGAGGAAACAGGGCTTATTATGCCGGTTGGCGAATGGGTACTACGTACAGCCTGCAATCAAGCTAGAGCTTGGCAGGAAAAAGGTCTTATACCGGTGCGCGTTGCGGTGAATCTATCGCCGAAACAGTTCCAACAAAAAGGTTTAGTGGAAATGATTAGTGACGTATTGGGCAAGACCGATTTAAGTCCTGATTACCTGGAAATTGAGATTACCGAGAATGCTGTTATGGGCGACATTAGAGTTGCGACCGAGACTTTTTACGGGATAAAGGAAATCGGCGTACAGGTTTCATTCGATGATTTTGCCACCGGTTACTCATCACTAAGTCTTCTGAAGAAGCTGCCTGCAGATACTTTGAAGATTGATCAATCCTTCATAAGTGATATTGTGGCTAGCTCAAACGATAAGGAGATTGTAAAAGCAATCATCACCCTTGCCCACAGTCTAAGCATTAGAGCGATCGCAGAAGGTGTAGAAACAATGGAACAGTTGGAGTTACTGCGTGAGTTCAATTGTGACGAAATTCAAGGATATGTATTCTCCCGTCCGCTACCAGCCCATGAGGCAACTGAATTACTAGCCGCTGAGATGCGTTTATGCGCTTAAGTAAAAAAGATCATTCCTGGTAAAATGAAAAATAAAACGTAAAACTATATCGCAGGGAATGATCTTGTTATGACTGCAGTCTACATCCATATTCCGTTTTGTAAACAGAAATGTAAATATTGTGATTTCAACTCGTACGCCGGGCTAAACTCGTTGTACGGCACATATGTTGATGCCCTGGTGGGGGAAATCACCTCCCAAGCCCCCCTTCTGCACGTGAAGGACGTGGAGAGCATCTACGTCGGCGGCGGCACACCCACGCTTTTAGGCCAACCATATATAGGCAGGGTTTTGTCCGCAGTGAGAGAGCATTTCTCGGTTGTGGACGACGCGGAGGTCTCAATTGAGGCCAATCCCGAGACCGTAACCGGGGGCAAGCTGGCCTTGCTAAGGGAAGTTGGCGTGAACAGGCTCAGTATCGGCTTCCAGTCTCTTGATGATGACCTGCTGGGGCTTCTTGGAAGAAAACATTCGGCCAAGCAGGCCATCGGCGCGTTTAGGGCGGCAAGAGATGCGGGATTTGAAAATATAAGCATCGACTTAATCTTCGGTATTCCCGGCCAGTCCCTTGCAAACTGGGCGATCACGTTGGAGCAGGCCGTCTCTTTAGAGCCCGAGCATATATCGTGCTACGGCCTTACTATCGAGCCCGGCACGCCTCTTGAGCGTGAGATAGCGGCGGGCAAACTTCAGGTCCCCGACGAAGACCTGCAGGCCGATATGTTTATATACACCATGGAGTCTTTAGGCGAGTCGGGATTTGAGCATTACGAAATCTCAAACTACGCCAAACCGGGGAGGCGCTGCCGCCACAACCTGGTCTACTGGGAGGATGGCGATTATATCGGCTTTGGAGCGGGGGCGCACTCAAAGATAGGCAACAAGCGGTTTTGCAACATCACAAAGCCGGGTGATTATATAAAAACCGCAGGAACGGATGCCCGAATCTCCGAGGTTACCGAGCTCTCGGCAGATGATATAGTAAGCGAGGCCATCTTTCTGGGCCTTAGGACGATGGACGGGATTAAAATGGATGATTTTCAGGCCCGTTTTGGCCGCCCGCTCTATAATATATATGGCCCCCAAATTGATAAGCTGCTGGAAGAAGGCCTACTGGAGCAGACCGACAGCTCGCTCAGACTATCTCAAAAAGGTATTTTGCTTGGGAACGAGGTATTTTCGAGATTTATTTGATTGATTTGATCGGTGAATGGTTAATAGGCAAGTTGAGTTTGACATTTGCTGCGGTTTTGTATAGTATATTCTGGTTGCAATATTAGCGTTTTAGAGTATTGATTTGCTTTCATATATAGTGTTGGAGGAGAGATGAAGACCTATTCAGCCAAACCGAAGGATATCCATAGAGAATGGTTTGTAGTTGACGCGGCCGGAATACCGTTAGGCCGCCTGGCGACCAGGGTCGCGACAATTCTTAGGGGAAAACATAAGCCGATGTACACGCCAAGCATGGATACCGGCGACAATGTGATCGTTGTTAACGCAGAAAAAGTTGCTATGACCGGCAAAAAAGCCCAGAGCAAGAAATACTATCGCCACTCCGGCTACCCGGGTGGTCTAAAAGAGATCACGTTTGAAAAAATGATGGCCAAGAGCCCCACAAGAATCATTGAACTTGCAATTAAGGGAATGCTGCCGCATAACAGCCTTGGCCGTGCAATGTTTAGAAAACTAAAAGTTTATGCAGGGTCGGAGCATCCTCACACCGCCCAGCATCCAAAAACGCTAGATTTTAGGGCGGAAGGAGAGTAATCGGTGGCTGATAAGGTTGTTTATTATGGCACAGGCCGTAGGAAAGACGCCGTGGCCCGGGTCCGCTTGATGCCCGGCAAGGGTGTGTTCAATATCGACGGCAAGAGCCTAGAGGTTTACTTTGGCCGCAAGACGCTTCAGACCTTAGTCCAGCAGCCCTTCGATGTAACCGGCACAATCGGCAGGTTTGACGTTATTGCGTCAATCATCGGGGGCGGCGTAAGCGGCCAGGCCGGAGCCTTGCGTCACGGCATTGCCAGAGCCCTGCTTGAGGCTGATGATGGTTTCCGCAGTGAGCTTAAAAAAGCCGGCTTGCTGACCCGCGACCCGCGTATGAAAGAGCGTCGCAAGTACGGCTTGAAGAAAGCCCGCAAGCGTCCGCAGTTCTCCAAGAGGTAATTGTTACGGATTTAAAGAGGTTAAAGAGATTTCTTTAGCCTCTTTTTTTTGTAGCTGCCCAATTTATTAGGCGCGCACTTGGGTCAAAACGGTTAAAGCTACTCCGCGCCCCATAAATGCGGCAACTACATTGTGCTTAGCGATGTAAGGAACCGATGTCTATGGCCTGTCCACAAATAAAAATCGATCTAAACAAAATAAAACACAATGCGAGGACTCTTGTATCGGTTTGTGCCGGACTCAACATCGAAGTTGTGGGCGTCGTCAAGGCGTGTCTTGGAAACATCGAGGTAGCGGGGGCGATGATGCAGGCGGGGGTTACCCTAATCGGCGACTCCAGGCTGCAGAACCTGGAGAATCTAAGCGCGCTCGATATCCCGCTTATGATGCTCAGGCAACCCATGTCCTGGGAGATACCCCGGGTTGTGGATATCACCGATATCTGCCTGGTCTCGGAGCTTGAGACCATAAAGAGGATATCCGATGCGGCAGGGAAAGCCCGTAAGAAATATAAAGTAATCGTGATGGTCGAGACCGGTGACCTGCGTGAAGGTGTTCTCGTCAGCAATCTTTTTGATTTTATGAAAGAGACGGTGAATTTGCCCTGGATAAAACTCGAGGGGATTGGCTCTAATGTTGCTTGCCTGCAAGGTGTATCACCAATACCTAAAATGCTTGACGTGCTTGTGGATAATGCAAAGCTGCTGCGGGAGTTTTTAGGAATCGAGCTACCCATCATCTCGGGCGGTAACTCAAGTGCCTGGAAGTTAATCGAATCTAAAGATATCCCGCCGGGCATCAACCAACTTAGATTCGGCGAGGCAATCCTACTCGGCCAGGAGACGGTAAATCTCAATCCTATTCCCGGCACATACCAAGATGCGTTTATATTGGAGGCCGAGATAATAGAGATCAGAGAGAAGCCCGTGCCAGAATGTAGCGGCGGCTTAAGAAAAAGGGCGATTCTTGCCATTGGCGCTCAGGATTTGTGCAGAGGTGAGTTAAGACCACTGGATACTCATGTGCAGACCTTAAGGCGCAGCAGCGATCACCTGGTCGCCGACATAACCGGTTCCAGGCAAAACTACAGGGTTGGCGACTGCCTATCCTTTATCCCCAGCTATGAGGCGATGCTTGCCGCGATGACCTCGCCTTTTGTTGAGAAGATATTTCTTTCTTAACCTAGAAATATCTGTTATCTAGAGAAAAGCATAAATGGTATACTATAGGAGTTATGGGAAGGCTTTTTGGAACTGATGGGGTTCGTGGAGTTGCAAATCAAGACCTTACCGCCGAGTTGGCGTTCAAGCTTGGCCAGGCCGGTGCGGCTGCTCTTAGCAAGGATAAGAGCGGGGTTTTTGTTATAGGAAAGGATACGAGAATATCCGGGGATATGCTTGAGGCGGCCATCGCCGCGGGCATATGCTCTGTTGGCTCCCAGGCCGTAAAGGTCGGGGTTCTCCCGACACCGGGTATCGCCTATCTTACAAAGGCTCTCGGTGCCGATGGCGGTGTGGTTATCTCTGCATCGCATAACCCGGCCGAGTATAACGGGATCAAGTTCTTTGGGCCCGATGGCTTTAAGCTGGCCGACAGTACCGAGGACGAGATTGAGGCCATCATGGACTCGATCAATGACCTGCCGACCGGCCCCAGTGTCGGCACGGTAAAGGAAAATAAGAGGGCGGCCGACATCTATATCGAGCATCTTATAAATACCATATCGGGAAATCTCGAAGGCTTCAAAGTTGCGATCGACTGCGGGCACGGCGCGGCGTATCATGTATCGCCGACGGTGTTTAGGCAGCTTGGTGCAAAAGTTATGGCTGTAAATACCAAACCCAACGGCGTAAATATCAACCTTGGCTGCGGCTCGACCCATATCGACTACGTCCGGGAGATCGTTACCTCTCACGATGTCGATATTGGGTTTGCGCATGATGGGGATGCCGACAGAGTAATTGCCGTTGATGAAAACGGTGAGGTTGTCGATGGCGACTACATTATGGCGATATGTGCCGCCCACCTGAAAGAGCGCGGGATGCTCCCCAAGAACACGCTGGTCTCAACAGTTATGGCCAACCTTGGCTTTGATATCGCGATGAAAAAATACGGTATACAAATCGTTAAGACCAAAGTGGGCGACCGCTATGTTCTGGAAGAGATGTTAAAGCAGGGCGTTGCCGTCGGCGGTGAGCAATCCGGCCATATTATATTTTTAAACCACAACACAACCGGAGACGGCATCATAACGGCGCTTCAGATTGCATCTGTCATGATGGAGACGGGTAAGCGGCTCTCCGAGCTTAAAACAATAATGGAAAAATTGCCGCAGGTTTTAGTTAACGTCAAGGTTAAAAAGACCGACGGATGGGAAGATATCCCCTTGATCAGGGAGAGCATTGCAAAAGCCGAGGCTGAGCTAAAGGATAAGGGAAGAATTTTGGTGCGCTCCTCCGGAACCGAGCCTTTGATCAGGGTTATGGTTGAGAGCGACACCGGCGATAACGCAGGTTTTATCGCAAATAGCGTCGCAAATGTAATTAGACAAGAACTTGGCTATTAATTCTATGATATAATAAGGAGGTATTGATAAGGGAGTAAAAAATTGAATAGGGGATAATATCATTAGCGCCAGAACTGCCCACCTACCAGGTATTTTAGAAGGGCAGTTGACGAGGGAGAGGTTAATCGAGGAGCTAAAAAAACCATCCAGTAAATGGTTTTAAGCGGTTCGGCGGATGCCTCTCGGCAGGCCACAGCCGATATGATATCTACAAAACCGGAGGGTGACCACCGGGACAAAAAGGTATTAAGGTGGCGGAAAATAAAGCATACTTAAACTCACGTGCATTTGATTCCTTTTGATCCCCTATTAACCACATCTAATTATCAATTTATGCGTTTTATGTAGTTGAATTGTCGTTTACCTGGTCATTTAGTATCACCGGAGGGAGAATCTATGTGTGGAATTGTTGGGTATATCGGTCAGAAGGATACCGTACCCATTCTGATTAATGGGCTGAGGCGATTAGAGTATAGAGGATACGATTCCGCTGGGATAGCGGTCTTAAATGGAGAAATAAGCGTAATAAGACGACTTGGTAAGTTAAAAGAGCTAGAAGCCGCGCTTTTAGAGAGCGCTCCGACTGGTCTCATCGGTATTGGTCATACTCGCTGGGCTACCCATGGAAAGCCATCCGAGGAAAATGCCCATCCCCATACCGACTGCATGGGTGATTTCGCCGTAGTCCACAACGGTATAATCGAAAACTTCTTGTCCCTCAAAGAAGAACTCCAGGCAAGGGGACATATCTTCAATTCCGAGACCGACACCGAGACGATAGCCCATCTTATTGAGGAGAACTATAGCGGAGACCTTCTAGAGGCAGTAAAAGCGACTATTAAAAGACTCAGAGGCTCCTTTGCGATGGCTGTCATTAGCAGGCACGGACCGGGGAGAATCGTGGCCGCGCGGAAAGACAGTCCGCTGGTCATCGGGATAGGCGATGGCGAGAACTTCATCGCATCCGATATCCCGGCACTTCTCGGTCACACCAGAGAAGTTGTCTTTCTTGAAAATGATGAGATGGCTGATATAACTAGCGAAAGTGTAAAGATACTTACCTTTGATGACATGGTCGTTGAGCGCGAGATATTTACGGTGCACTGGGATGATGAGGCAGCAGAGAAATGCGGTTATGAAGACTTTATGCTCAAGGAGATTCACGAGCAGCCAGCGGCGGTCAAGGAGACCATAAGAAGCCGATTTCAAGATGGCAAGGTGGTTTTTGAGCAAAGCTCACATCTCACCGATGAAATTGTAAAAGCGGCAAACAAGATATTTATAGTTGCCTGCGGCACGTCTTATCATGCGGGTTTAGTTGGCAAGAATGTAATCGAGAACTGGGTAAGAATTCCCGCTGAGGTCGATATCGCATCGGAGTTTAGATACCGCAATCCGATAATCGATGATAACACCCTCGTGGTTTGCATATCCCAATCCGGCGAAACCGCAGATACTCTTGCAAGCTTGCGCGAGGCAAAAGCAAGGGGCGCCAAGGTGTTTGCGATCAGCAATGTTGTTGGAAGCAGCATCGCGAGGGAGGCGGACGGTACGGTCTACACCCACGCCGGCCCGGAGATCGGCGTGGCTGCAACTAAGACACTCGTATCTCAGATGGCGGCAGTCTATGCTCTAGCCCTCTATATCGCCCAAGTGCGCGGTACGCTTACACAATCTGAGATCGATAAGATAATCACGGGGCTAAACGAGCTGCCAGATAAAATAGATGAGCTTCTAAAAGACTTAAACGTGATTAAATCGTGCGCCGTAGAGTTCTCCGACTGCAAGAGCTTTCTCTTCCTGGGAAGGGGGATTGGCGTTCCCGTCGCAATGGAAGGCGCACTGAAGCTAAAAGAGATATCTTACATCCACGCCGAAGGATACGCGGCCGGCGAGATGAAGCACGGCCCGATTGCGCTTCTTGAGAAAAACATGCCTGTTGTTGTAGTTGCAACCGAGGGACATACCTACGAGAAAGTCATAAGCAATATCCAAGAGGTAAAGGCGCGCGGTGCCAAAGTTGTCGCCGTTGCCACTGAGGGTGATAAGGAGATAAAGAATCACGCCGATTATATCTTCTACGTGCCAAGGACATCTGAGCTTCTCGTGGCAATCCCTGCGGTTATCCCCTTACAGCTTCTCGCCTACTATATCGCGAAGATCAGAGGCTGCAATGTAGACCAGCCGAGGAACCT
>CADDYS010000009.1 GCA_902810715.1 bacterium
ATGTAGACCAGCCGAGGAACCTTGCAAAAAGCGTGACGGTGGAGTAAGCCTGCTTGAAGCAGAGGTAGAATCACCTGTCTTCTAATACGCAACCAATATGGAAAATCATTCCACATTGCGGTAGACTTACTGCAAATCTAATCTTAAATCTGCTACAAAGTAATTAAGACCTTATAACAACTGCCGTGGAGGTGACGGCAAGTGATAGTTAACATTATCCGCCTGGATGAGATATTGCGGACGAATATGGTTCTTATCATATTCTTTTACGGCCTTGTCTTCTTCATGCTGGGGATAGCCATCTTCTTGAAATATATAAAAGACAGTAACTTTAAAATGGCTGAGAGTTTAGGGTGGCTGGCAGGTTTTGGTGTAATCCATGGGCTCGCGGAATGGGGAGATGTTTTTATCCCTATTCAGGCTACTTATCTGCCCGAGCATACTATATTTCTGATGCGCGTCCTTCAGATGTTTATGGATGCCGTCTCTTTTACTCTTCTTTTCTATTTTGGCATACAGCTCGGCAGCAAAACTTATAACCGGCGGCTGCCGGTAACCATTATTCCGTGGGCCATGTTTTTAATTTGGCTGCTACTTATAGCTGTTAATTACCATCAGCTTGCCTATGCAGAGCCAGAGCACTGGCTAAGGCACGGCGATATTTTAGCCCGCTATATCCTGGGATTTCCCGGAGCCTTAATATCGGGTTTGGTACTATGGAGTCAGAGATCAGAGTTGGCTAAGCTAAGAAACGAAGAGGTGCTAAAAAATCTAAAAGGTACATCTATTTTTCTTATGGTTTACGCGTTAGCCACCGGTTTGGTGGTTCCCTCAGAGCGATTCTTCCTTGCCAATGAAATAAATACTGCGTGGTTCTTTGCTACATTTCGTTTCCCTGTCCAAATTCTAAGGACGATTTGTGGTCTGGGTGTTCTTTACTATGCTATCGGGCTTTTAAAGATTTTTGACTGGGAAAAATACAAGCGTCTGGAAGAAGCAGAAAAGAAACAGGCGGTTCTACATGAGAGAGAGCGGATAGCACGTGACCTTCACGATGGCATCATACAGTCTATTTATGCCGTTGGCTTGAATATGGAAAATAGTGTTTTTTTAATGAAAGAAGATACCGGTAAGGCCCAGGAATCTCTTGCCTTGGGTATGGATAAACTAAACGGCGTCATAAATGAGATCAGGGCTTACGTGCTAAACCTGCGACCGTTGCGACTCCAAGACCAGGGCCTAAGGCAGCGACTCAACGATCTTATCTCTGAGTTTAAAGCCAATTCTATGGTTGATGTTGATGTGGACATTACAGACGATGGTGCAATCGATGGCCTATCGCAGATTCAAGTCGATCAGTTGTATCATGTAGTGCGGGAGGCGTTGGGCAATGTCTTGCGTCATGCTAATGCTACGCTGGTACAGATAAAGGTTGCAACTCATGGGGGCCGGTTAAACCTGTTTATTAGGGATAACGGCCAGGGATTTCAACCGCCGGAAGATATCTGCCAGCGTAAAAACGGAGATAGACAACAGGGGCTGTGTAATATGGCTAAGCGAGTCGAGTCTATATGGGGCGAGTTAGAGATAAAATCCAATAAAGCTCGCGGGACCGAAATTAAGGTGAGCATACCGCTGAAGGGAGACGACTAAAATGGCGGAGATGATAAAAGTTTTAATAGCCGATGACCATGAGGTTGTACGGGAGGGACTTAAAGCTTTGTTCCAGAGACAACCTGAGTTTGTGCTGGCGGGCGAAGCTGAGATGCCAACAGAGGCAGTTGAAAAAGCCATAGTCACCCGACCCGATGTTGTGGTTATGGATATAAGGTTTCCTGAAGGCAGCGGAATTGAGGCCTGCCGTGAGATTATCCAGAATAACCCTTCTTGCAAAGTTATTATGCTGACATCTTACGCCGATGACGAGGCAGTCTTTGCCTCTATCATGGCTGGTGCATCCGGCTATGTTCTTAAGCAAATCGGCAGCCAAAAGCTCATTGAAGCAGTTCATGCTGTTTACTCTGGTCAATCCTTGCTTGACCCAATGATTGTCCGAAAAGTGCTGGATCGCATGAAGCATATGATGCAAGAGCCGAAAGGAAAATCGCTAACCACACAGGAGAAAAAGATTCTCGGTCTCATGGCAGAAGGTAGAACCAACAAGGAGATTGCGGCCGAGGTTTATCTAAGCGAAAAGACCGTGCGTAACTATGTAAGCAATATCCTCAGTAAATTAAATTTAAGCAATCGGTCTCAAGCAGCCGCCTATGTCTTAAAACGGGATGAATTCGACTAAAACTAGCTTAATAGCTATCCCCGGCTAGGTAATTGCTTGAAGGACAAATGTCCCAACTTTAGTTGGGACATTTGTCCTTTTTTTTTCAGGTAAAACGTCCACCGATTTCATGACTACTGACTCTACCTTGTGTATTTCGTGCGTGGAACAATTAGGACAAGAGATAGATAAATTTCTATAAGGAGGAGAGGTCTGATGGAGACCAAGCTTCCGAAAGGCCGCGAAACATCGCAAGACCATAATGGCGCCGGCGTATCAACAGAAAAGTTATCCAGGCGCAAGTTCCTCAGCTATGGCATTGGCGGAATAGCAACGGCAATATTTGCAGCCTTGGCTTATCCCCTGGCCGGCTATGCGGTCTCACCAGCCTTACGCAAACAGGAAGAGCACTGGATAGCAATCGGCTCAATCAAAGATTTTAAACCTGGTAATCCTAAAAAGGTAGACTTCAGCTTTCGCAAGCATGATGGTTGGACGTTGGTCAACCAGAAAAGCAACGTCTGGGTGGTCGCTAAGGGAGAAGGGGAGTTCAATATATTCTCGCCTAAGTGTACACACCTAGGCTGTGCCTATCATTGGGATGATAACCAGAAGAAGTTTATGTGTCCGTGCCATGGTGGCGTCTTTGATATTACCGGCAAGGTTTTGGCCGGGCCGCCACCTCGCCCGCTAGAGAAGGTATCCTATCGCGTGCAGGATGGCAAGTTAACGGTAAAGGGGGTCTAATAATGGTGCTGAGGATTTACGATTGGCTGGATCGCAGGTTTGACTTGCGCCCGGCAATGGAGAAGATACTTATCCACCCGGTGCCGAGCTGGGTCAACTGGCTATATTGCTTTGGCGGAATCACTTTTTTCCTTTTTGTATTACAGGTAATCACCGGTATCTTTCTCATGCTCTATTACGTGCCGTCGCCAGACCACGCCTATGCAAGCGTTAGCTTCATCAGCCACGATATTCAGTTCGGTTACCTGGTCCGCGGGATGCATCATTGGACGGCAAGCCTTATTGTAGTCATGGTTGTTGTGCACATGCTGCGCGTATTCTGGCATGGTGCCTACAAAAATCCGCGTGAACTCAATTGGGTGGCTGGCGTTTTTCTCTTTCTTTTGATGATGGGATTTGGTTTTACCGGTTATCTTCTGCCCTGGGACCAGAAGGCTTATTGGGCAACGAGTGTAGGGACAAATATCGCCGGCTCTGCCCCAATCATTGGCTCTTTCATATTAAAGGTAATTCGTGGCGGCACTGACCTGGGTGCTGTTACCCTGGTACGGTTCTTTACCATCCACGTCATGGTACTGCCTGCGATAACGGTAGTCTTCCTGGTGGCCCACTTTTTAATGATCCGTCGGCAGGGGATATCCCGGCCATTTTAACAAGGAAGTGAAGCGATGGCTAGAAGAATTGAAGAGATACATAAAGAAAGCGAAACGGTACTTGAACAAAGCAATACGGTCCCCGGAAAAGCCCGCAGCGAGCGGCCATTTTATCCAGATCACCTATTTCGCGAAGCGGTAGTGGCGGCAATAGTCTTGGCAGTGGTTATGCTCATAGCAAGGTATCTACCTGTGCCGATGGAGCGGGTAGCCGATCCCACCGATACAAGCTATGTACCGCGACCCGAATGGTATTTTCTTTTCCTGTTCCAGATGCTTAAGTACTTTCATGGGCCACTTGAAGTGGCGGGAACGATTCTGATGCCTACGATCTTTGTCCTAATATTAATACTATTGCCGTTTTATGACCGCAGGCCAGAAAAAAGAGCATTAAAGCGCCCTGTAGCTATCAGCCTGGCCTCGATAACCGTGGTTAGTGTAATAACGCTAACGGTTTTGGCGCTGCAGCTATCTATGATTACCCTTTTTGCCAATCCACAGCACGGCAGGAAGCTTTTCATATCGGAGAACTGCTATTCCTGTCATGCAATTAATGGCAAAGGGGGAACTGAAGGGCCAGACCTGGCACACGAAGGCAGCCTGCGCGATGCCAATTACGTTTACCTGCACTTTAAAAATCCACAAGCCTTCGTCAAGGATTCAGAGATGCCGTCTGTTGATGACTTAAAAGACAAAGACCTTAAGGATCTTACGGCTTACATAATGAGCCTGAAATAAACTCCATATTTGAAAAGGTGGTGGTAACAGCAAAGTTAGTTTTTGGTATACAAAAAGACTTTAACTTAAGGAGGAGTGATTAAATGTTAAAAAGCAAAAGAGCCAAGATCGCAACAATACTTGGTGCCATGCTGGTATTGTTGGCGATCGTAGTTGCCGGGTGCACCAGCGGCGGAGGCAGTGCAGGTACAAATACAAATAGCGACTTAAGCAAGAAGGTGGATGATCTACAAAAATTTGCTGCTGTGCAGCAGAAATCGATCAACCCCGGTCTCGGTACGATTATGATCGAATACAGCACCCGCATGGCAAAGGCCTGGTTTGCAGCTCAGGCAGGTAATTGGGATATGGCCAGGTATCAGATCGATGAGATGAAGGAGATACAGGAGACAGGCGAGATCACCCGGCCAAAGAGAGCACCTCAACTTAAGAAATTTGAAAGCAAATATCTCGACACAATGGATAAGGCTGCCGAGGACAAGGACCTTAATAAATTCCAGGCTGCATATACAGATGCGATTAAGGGCTGCAATGACTGCCATACGCAAGTTAAGAGCGACGAGTTTTCGAACTATGGCTTCATAAAAGTACAAATTCCGAAAACCGATCCTACGGGCGGTTTACAAAATTACTCAGGTAAGTAGAGTTCAAAATAGCCTATCTCGCCTGGTAAGTAAAAGGGTGGCTTAGCGCCGCCCTTTTACTTGTTCTCAAGTTCCTAAATCAAGTACTTCTAGTTCAATGACAGGAATATATTCTGGCTAGAGGCTTCTAAGGGCTAGAAACGGCACTAGAGTGACCAAAACAACCAACGGGAAAAAGCTTGCTCTGTTAAAATAAATTGAAGCCTGCTCACTGGTGGGTATGCGAAGTAGCATGATCGAGGGAACTCCCATAGCCCAGAGGGTAACACCAAGTGTAGCTAATCTTGCCGCAAGCGATATCGGTAGGAACATTGCTGAGGCAACTGTCATCCAGGCGCTAATAAAGATCGCAGTAGCCGATGTGCGGTTCCCAAACGTGGTGGCAACTGTTCTAATGCCGACTCCTCTGTCTGATTCGGCATCGGCCAGGTCATTTGCCAGGTTTCGACCGGCTATCTCCCAGAGAGCAATAAACAAGAAAAACCCAACCGCGCCTATGTTTAGCGGAGCAACCGCGGCCCATCCGGCGAGTCCTCCCATCGCGACCATTATTCCCGTTGGGAAAGTTTTAATCCAGGATACTGTGCGCATGGAGCAGTAGGCGGTTTCAAGAGCAATGCACCCGACGAACAGCCAAAGGCACAAGGGATTTAGTATATAAGCAAAAGTCCCACTGATCAGCATCAAAAACGCGACCCAAGTTATTGCGACAACTAGCGAGATATCACCATGTGCCAAGGGGTGTTTAAAGACAGTAACACCGATATCGTGTGCGTCACGCTTTGCCTTTCCTATCCCGATGGATTCCCTATCGGTTTTGTGATCCAGGATATCGTTTAGTGAGAACACTGCAAAATAGCCCGCTGTTGCGGCAATAAGCCCCAGGATGAGAACTCGCGGGCCGGGCAACGCCCGCAATGCGATTACCGCACCAAGAAGTGGCTGAGGTAGCGAAAGCGGCGATTGAATGCCCCTTGCCAGGTCAAAGAACCTCACAAAATAATTGCTTTTAACTACGCCGGATAAGGGTTCCATTTCTCCTCCAGTTAATCGGATGCTGCAAACTGGATTCTTGTACCCAACAGTAAAAATATTTTTAAAAATCGCTAAAGTTTGTGTATAAATGTGCCGATAACTATAAATTAAGCACAATAAAAAACGCCTCGCTCTTACAAGTTGCGAGGCGTTTTTGTTATTCGGTTTGTCCCTCGGCACAATGGCCAAGATATATGTGATTACTTCACTAGATAAGGAACGATCAATAGAGCAACAATGTTAATAACCTTGATCATCGGGTTGATTGCCGGACCAGCGGTGTCCTTGTAAGGGTCGCCGACTGTGTCGCCGGTAACTGCTGCCTGGTGTGCAAAGCTCTTTTTACCACCATGGTGGCCATCCTCGATGTACTTCTTGGCGTTATCCCAAGCACCGCCGCCGGTGGTCATCGAGATAGCAACGAACAGGCCGGTTACGATACTTCCAACGAGAACCCCACCGAGCATGGTAGCGCCGATATGCCCGCCCTGCGAGGCGAGGGCTGCGCCGATACCAAGGATAATTAGCGGGGTGAGAACAGGGATAAGTGCCGGAACGATCATCTCTTTAATAGCGGCCGCCGCTACAATCTCGACAGCTCTGCCATACTCCGGCTTGCCGGTGCCTTCCATAATGCCCTTAATCTCACGGAACTGGCGCCTTACCTCTTCAACAACTGTGCCTGCAGCGCGTCCTACCGCACCCAGACTAAACGATGCGAAGAGATACGGCAGAAGACCACCGATGAAAAGACCGATGATAACATATGGATCTGAGAGCTTAAAATCTAGGTTTACCCTATACTTAATAAGCTCTTGCGTATATGCAGAGAAGAGAACGATAGCGGCAAGACCAGCTGAACCTATAGCATAACCTTTGGTAACGGCCTTGGTTGTATTACCAACAGCGTCGAGAGCATCGGTGACATCCCTTACACTACCCTCAAGACCGGCCATCTCAGCAATGCCACCGGCGTTATCAGTGACCGGGCCGAAAGCATCGATAGCTACAACGATACCGGTCATGCTAAGCATAGCCATCGCGGCAATAGCGATACCATAAACCTCGGCGAAGCTGAATGCAGTCAAGATACCGGCTGCGATAACTATAACCGGTAGTGCGGTTGCCTGCATACCAACTGCAAGACCCTGGATAACGTTTGTCCCATGTCCATGCTCGGAAGACTTAGCGATGAGTCTAACCGGTGAGTATTTTGAAGATGTGTAGTAGTCGGTAATGATAACCAAACCAGCAGTGACCGCAACACCGACTAGCGCGGAACCGAAAAGCGCACCGGTTGAGTACTTACCGTTATCGGCCATAAACCAATTGGTAACAAAGTAGAAAGCTACCGATGCTAAACCTGCTGACCAGATTAGTCCTTTATAAAGGGCGCCCATAATGTTGTTCTTCTTGCCAAGCCTTACGCCAAAAGTACCAAGGATTGAAGCGAAGATTGAAACACCCGCCAGCAATAGCGGATAAACTGTTGCAGCTGGGAAGTCGGGGAAACGAAGACGTCCAAGTAGCATTGCTGCGATTGCGGTTACAACATAAGTCTCAAACAGGTCGGCTGCCATACCTGCATCGTCACCAACATTGTCACCAACATTATCGGCGATAACGGCTGGGTTCCTCGGATCATCTTCAGGGATTCCTGCCTCGACTTTACCAACGAGGTCGGCACCTACGTCAGCTGCTTTTGTAAAGATACCGCCACCGATACGGGCAAATACCGAGATGAGGCTTCCACCAAAACCAAGTCCGATTATTGCATCCATATTCTTCGTTACCATCCAGAAGATAGTAATAACGAGGATGCCAAGTCCTACTACCAAGATGCCTGTAACGGCACCTCCTTTAAAAGCTAGACCTAGGGCTTTTTTAAGGCCACCCCTAGCGGCCTCTGCCGTTCTAACGTTAGCGCGAACAGCTACGGTCATTCCAATAACGCCAGCTGCTGCCGAAGCAACGGCGCCAATTAGGAAACCGATAGCGGTTGTCCAGGAAAGTGCGAAGCCAAGAATTGCAAATATAATAATTGCTACGAAGGCGACAGTCGAATACTGTCTCTTCAGAAAGGCGGTAGCGCCTTCTTGGATCGCTTTTGCGATCTCCTGCATTTTCTGGTTGCCCTGAGGATGCTTAAGAGTCACGGCGATCAAGTATAAACCAAAAATAATGGCCGCAACGCCTGCAATCAAGGCAAATACAATTGCGTTGTTCTCCATATTCCACTCCTTCTTTTTAGATTTTGCGCCACATACCGAGGAAGCCTTCTCTGAATGAGGTTACTTTAATATAGCAAAATTGCGATCGCAAAAGCAAGCATTTTGTGAATTTACCAGCATTTACCGTAAGGGGATAATCCCTAATCAGAGACATAGTGGCCCTCTTTGACGCCAAGAAATTGTCACAAAAGTTACGATAATCTTCAGGCGAATGTTTGCCAACGGACTAATTTGCATATACCCCGGCAGGGTATATTATGTTAAAATTTATGTGACCTATTATATTGTTTTAAGGATTATAAGGAGTGCGCATGGGAGGACATAAGTTTCACGGCGACCCGTCCAGGTTAGATAATCCAAAGAGACGCGAGATATTCCCAATCGAGGCTTTAATCGAGGCCATCGGCGAATTAGGGGAGAGTATAGCAGTAGCCGACCTTGGCTGCGGCACGGGCTATCTGACTATACCGCTGGCAAAACACCTTAACGGGAAGGGAATTATCTATGCTGTGGATATTAATCCCGATATGCTCGAAATTCTAAGAGAGAAAGCCGGCGGTCTTAAAAACATCGAGACTTTAAAATCCGAGGAAAACAGCTTTCCCATTCATAACAGTACGATTGATGTATCCTTTATGCTTACGGTTTTTCACGAGCTGGACGACCCGGATAAATTCTTAATGGAAATTCGTCGTATATCTAAGCCTTTTCACAAGATTGTTGTCATTGATTGGAACCAGGTACAGGGAGAGATGGGCCCGCCGCTTCACGAGCGTATTCCGGAGGGCGAGGTCATAGGATTCTTTAAAAAGCGTGGGTATGCTCTGATTAAGAGATTTGAACCAAGTCGCTTTGCTTATGGGCTAGTGTTTTGTGTACCTACTTGCAAGCCGCTTGATAGAGCATGGTCTTAAGAGAGGCCAAAAGGCCACTGATACGATGGTCTAGATATGTGGGTCCGCCAAAAGGCCAAAAGGTGAAAAGATAGTAAAAATCCCCTTTTGGCCCCCTGGCCTTTTCGCCTTTTGGCCCGCATATTCTCGAGCTGTTTGGGATTAACTGGTAGCTAAATTAAGCGGAGGTTTTGAATATTGATGAAAGTTCTAATAATTGGTGGGGTTGCGGGCGGCGCGAGCGCTGCGGCCAGGCTTCGCAGGCTGGACGAAGACGCCGAGATCATCCTCTTTGAGAAGGACGAGCACATCTCATTTGCGAACTGTGGCCTACCTTATTACGTAGGAAAAGTTATTAAAGAGCGCGATAACCTGCTGGTTCAAACGCCGGAGGGAATGCGTGAACGATTCAATATAGACGTAAGGGTCCAGTGTGAGGTAAAGCGCATCATCCGCGACAAGAAAAGCGTTGAAGTATATAGCCACGCCACGGGTAAAACCTATTGCGAGACATACGACAAACTCATCCTCTCGCCGGGGGCGGTCCCGTTTAAGCCCAATATTCCCGGCCTTGATCATCCAAGGGTCTTCACATTAAGAAATATCCCCGACGTGGACGCGATAAAAGAGTTTGTCGACCAGTTGCATCCCGAGAAGGTGGTGGTTGTCGGTGCGGGTTTTATCGGGCTTGAGATGGCGGAGAACTTAAGACGCCGTGACGTTGAGGTGACCATAGTAGAGCTTGCCGACCGCATTCTGCCATCGCTTGATTTTGAGATGGCGGCTATAGTGCACCAGCATATCCTTGAGAAGAATGTAAACGTAATTAGGAACAACGGTGTCCACGCGTTTCACCACAAGGACGAGCGAACTGTGGTTGAGCTGACCGATGGGCAGAGACTTTACGCAGATATGGTAATCCTTGGCATCGGTGTTCGCCCGGAGGTAACGCTTGCCAAAGAGGCGGGACTTGACCTTGGCGTAACCGGAGGAATCGCGGCCGATGAGTTTTTAAGGACCTCAGACCCCGATATCTACGCCGTCGGCGACGCCATAGAAGTAAAAGACTTTGTAAGCGGGAACCCCGCACTTATCCCGCTTGCCGGGCCTGCCAACAAGCAGGGTAGAATTGTTGCCAACAATATCTGCGGGCGTGAAGACAGGTATGTCTCGACGCAGGGCACGGCCATTCTAAAGGTCTTCGACATGGCGGTTGCGGTAACGGGTCTAAACGAAAGCTTTCTTAAGAAATATGGCATCCCGTACATGAAATCGATCAGTCACTCGAGCTCGCACGCATTTTATTATCCAGGTTCAAGCGGGCTTTCAGTCAAGACCCTTTTTAACCCGGAAGATGGCAAGCTCCTTGGAGCCCAGGTTGTCGGTAGCGGGAGTGTTGATAAGACAATCGATGCGTTCTCGATTGCGATACGCGCCGGTATGACCGTTTTCGACCTTGAGAAGCTGGAGCTATCCTACGCGCCGCCCTTCTCAAATGCAAAAACCCCGGTAAATATTGCGGGGTACGTGGCATCAAATATCTTGCGGGGCGACTGCAACATCTACTACTGGGACGACGTCGCAAAGCTTGACCCTGATAAGAGCGTGTTGGTAGATGTTCGAACTCCATTTGAGCACAAAATGGAGGGAACCATCGAGGGAGCGATAAATATCCCGATCGATCACCTAAGGGCAAGGTTTGATGAGATTCCCAAGGATAAAGAGATATACGTTTTCTGTGCGATAGGGCTTAGGGCCTATGTTGCCTGCAGGATACTTGTGCAAAAAGGCTTCAAGGTTAAGAACCTGAGCGGCGGGTACAAAACCTACTCGGCTGCCTACGATACGTTGCATAATATTATATTGTGAGCTATCAGCTGTGAGCTAAATCGGTGACATATCAGCCCATTTTTTGTACTATATAAGAGGGACGATGTAATAAAATGCAATTAAGCAAGACCGGCAAAAGGGACACCATGATAAAAGGAATCGGCATCGATATTGTCGAAGTAACCCGTATAGAGAAGGCAATAAGTCGCCGTGGGAGATTTACCGAACGCATCTTTACCGAATCTGAGAGGGATTATTGTCTTAGTAAACGCCGCCCGCATCTGCACTTTGCAGCCCGATTCGCAGCAAAAGAAGCCGCAGTAAAAGCACTCGGTACCGGAATGCGCGGCGTAAAATGGACGGATTTTGAGATTCGTCGTGACAAGTGGGGCAGACCGTATCTTCAACTTAGCGGCAGCGCGGCGGAGTTTGCCAAAGAAAGGGGTATCTGCGATATCTTTATCAGCCTATCTCTTAGCCGTGAATCGGCGATAGCCTCGGCAATAGCCGTTGGAACGGAGTAGATTTTTGCGAGCAACCACAAGCAGTGAGATGCTTAAAATAGAAGAGCAGGCCGAAGCCACCTTTGGCTTAAACACGGGCTTGCTCATGGAACGAGCAGGACAGGCCGTAGCCGAGGAGGCCAAGCGGATGCTGCCCGAACCGGGAAACGTCTTGGTTGTATGCGGTAAGGGTAACAATGGTGGTGACGGCTTTGTCGCCTCCCGGCTTCTAAGTCGATCAGGATACAAGGTTATTACTATTTCTCTTGCAGAAAGAGATGCCTATCCCCCGGTTGCAAGAGAGGCTTATGACAGAGTGCCGCCGGAAGTCAACCTGGTAACCAACCTTGATCTTAACTTTCTTGATGAGGCGCTGGTTAGGTCTGACCTTGTAATCGATGCTATTTTCGGCTTTAGCCTTAAAGGGGCGGTAAGAGGCCCTGCAGTCGATGTTATAGAGCGTATTAACAAGTCCCAAAAGTTGGTTCTCTCTGTGGATTTGCCGTCAGGTCTCGAAGCGGATACCGGAAAAGTCCACGGCGTCGGGGTTACGGCAGATGTAACTGTTACCTTTAGCGCACCAAAAATCGGCATGCTGCTTCATCCCGGCTCAGAACATGCCGGCGAGTGGTTGGTCGCCGATATAGGTATACCGGAGAGCCTCATCAACGAGTACAGCACCTTCAGGCACCTTGATAGAACAGATATCTACGAACTTTTCCCTGCAAGGGACATAAGTGCGCACAAAAAATCAGTCGGTCGGGTTTTGGTTATCGCGGGGTCAAGGGGCATGAGCGGCGCGGCTGTTCTTACCGCCCATGGGGCTTACAGGATGGGGGCCGGGATTGTCGTTTTTGCCCCACCGGCGGGGATAACGCCCATTCTTAATACATCGCTGACCGAGGCGATCGTGCGCCCGCAAGCCGAAACGGATGCCGGGACTCTTTCATTGACCGCCTACGATTCATTACTTAGACTTTCATCGGAATATGATGTGGTTGCAATCGGCCCCGGCCTTACGCGACATCCAGAGACCGAAGAGCTGGTGCGAAAGCTTGTCGGCAGTATTGAAAAGCCCATGGTTATAGATGCCGATGCGCTAAATGCAATTGCCGGGCACACCGATGTTTTTGCGAAGAGAAAGGCGGCGGCGGTAATAACGCCGCACCCCGGCGAGATGGCCCGCTTGTTCAGTGTAACAACGAAAGATATTTTGGATGATCCGGTTGGTTTTGCAGAGCGTGCTGCCGACGAATTTGGAGTCGTTACCGTTTTGAAAGGCTCAAGGACGATAATAAGCAAAGCTAGCGAATCGACGATTAACACGACGGGGAACCCGGGTCTTGCAACGGCGGGAACAGGAGATGTTTTAACCGGCTTTATAGCAGCCCTCATAGGGCAAAAGCTTACTGTTTATAACGCGGCATCCGTGGCGGTATACCTGCACGGCCTTGCAGCGGATATCGCTGTTGAGGATATGAGCGAATATTGTCTGATGGCATCGGATGTTATAAACTACCTGTCGGAAGCGATCGCTTGGATATTGTGATTTTCGATTTACGATTGAATTGTAGTTGCTCCATTTATGGAGCGTGCAGTTGCATAAGCCAGGAGCCAGGGAACAGAGAATTGGGTCCGGGATGTAGAAGCATTTATATCTTGTTTCTGGGTCGTGCAAGTGCGGGCCCGATAAATCAGGCAACTGCTAAGGATAAAAAAAGATATGGCAGAGCTTAGAAAAACTGCAAAAGGCATAATGACTAAAAACCCGATAACGTTTACCCCGACAATGTCGGTAAAAGAGGCCGCCAAGATATTGGCCGAAAAGGATATCGGCGGTGCGCCCGTTTTGGATAAGGATGGACGTTTGGTTGGGATAGTAACCGAGAGCGATTTAATAATCCAGGATGTTCGCCTCCACTTCCCAACATATATAGAGCTTCTTGATGGATATCTTTTTCTTCCTGGCAGTTTAGAGTATTTCGAGGAAGAGTTTAAGAAGGCGATCGGTGCTGAAGTTGCCGATGTCATGACAATGGAAGTTATAACCGTCGATGAAAATGCAAGCGTTGAAGATATCGCCACTTTGATGGTGGAAGAAGACATAAGCCGGGTGCCGGTTATGTCGGATGACAAAGTGGTCGGGATAGTAACCAAAGGCGATTTGGTAAGAGCGATTAGTAGGAGCTAATGACAACCAGGCCTCTATGGGCTGAAATAGACCTTTCGGCAATTAAGCACAACGTAAGAGAGGCAAGAAAAGTAACCGGCAAGCAGGTTGAGATAATGGCTGTCGTTAAGGCAAACGCGTACGGGCACGGAGCCGTGCAGGTTTCGAGGGCGGCGTGCGAGGCCGGCGCGACCTGGCTGGGGATAGCACTTCCCGAGGAGGGTGTCCGGCTTAGAGAAGCCGGCCTCACGCAGCCCATCCTCATACTATCCGAGCCGTCTATCGGCACAACCCCGCTGGTTCTTGAAAACGATTTAACTGCAACCGTATTCTCCCTAAAGCTGGCGCAGGCCTTGTCATACGAGGCGATCAAGCGTGGCAGAAAAGCAAAAGTTCATGTAAAAGTCGATACCGGGATGAATCGCGTGGGCTTGACCCCCGAGCACACCGTCTCATTTATACGAAAACTAAGAGAACTCCCCGGCCTTGAGGTAGAGGGGATATTTACCCATTTTGCCGATGCCGACAATCCGGAAAGCGATTATACGGATTATCAATTAAGAAGGTTTCAGTGTCTTCTTGAAGAATTAATAAGTGATGGGATTTGCCCGCCGGTTAAGCACGCGGCAAATAGTGCGGCTGTGTATCTGCATCCGGGGTCTTATTTTGATTTGGTAAGGATCGGTATCTCTATGTACGGTCTTCATCCATCAAAAGGGACGGAGGGCAGGGTTAACCTAAAACCGGCGCTCTCTCTTAAAGCAAGATTGTCCTTTGTTAAAGAGCTTGCATGCGGCGATAGTGTGAGCTACAACAGAACTTACAGAGCGATATGCGATACAAAGATTGGCACAGTTCCCGCAGGATACGGCGACGGGTACTCGAGGCTTCTCTCAAATAAGGCGCAAATCCTTATAGGTGGGCAAAGGTACCATGCTGTAGGAAATATCTGCATGGACCAGTTTATGGTTGATTTAGGTCCCGGCTCGATAGCCCAAGTTGATGATGAAGTGGTCTTAATCGGTCGCCAGGGCGAAGAAGAGATAAGCGTCGATGAGATTGCAGCAACTCTAGGCACTATAAATTACGAGATTGTTTGCATGATAAATGGACGCGTTCCACGGGTATACAAGGAGTAGTCGATGTCCGCTTTGCGGATAGTTATAGCAATCGTAGCAGTAATTCTACTTGGTGCGGTTTATTTTGCCGCCGGTTGTCGGGGTGCACAAGCTCCGAGTAAGAAGCCAGATATCCAAAATCCGGAAGGTAAAGGGGCGAGTCCTGTAGCCGGGAACACAAAGGCCGATAGGATAGTCGATAACTTAAAGATATCCATCGTCATTTCATCCAGTCAAGTCAAGGTAAACGAACCGCTGCGCTTAAACCTCTCAGTTGAAAATATGGGCTCGGAGCCCCGCGAACTTACCTTCACCTCAGCTCAAAAATTTGATATTCGCATCACAGAAGCCTCAGGCCAAAAGGTTTGGCAATGGTCAGACGGGAAGATGTTCGCGCAGAGCATCGAGACCATCACTGTAGAGCCGGGTAAAAGCATCTCGTACGGCGCAGAGTGGCCGTTAAAAGACTCGGCCGGGAAAACAGTTGCCCCCGGTGATTACAATGTTTTCGGTAAGATCGTTGCGCGAGGTTTAAGGGATAAAGAAGTTGAGATTGGTATTACGGTTAAACCTTAACAAATCCATTGAGAGGAGGCGGTGCCCAGTGTTTTAGCTAATACAAGACCGAGTAATTCTTTCGACACCGTTCTAAGACTACTCAGGGATGTGGAAGACGCGAACCCGCGTGTTTGAAGGAGGTAGAATGCATGAGTACAAAGATTTGTTCGAGATGCATGGCAGTATTTGACGGACACAAATGGTTCTACGACGAAGGAGAGCACACAAGACTCATGCGGAACCGAAAGATAGAACTTGCCCTCTGCCCAGGACATCAACGGATCGAGAAAAGAAGGATAGACGGTGTTGTAACGCTCAGGGGGACTTTTTTGAGGAATCACTTCGACGAAGCAGTAAATTTAATCAACAATATTGCTGATAGACAACTCCATCGCAACGTTGCTGCGAGAGTATATAACATGAAAGAAAATGGAGACGGCCTAACTGTTGAGACAACAGATACATCTTTGGCGGAGCGCATAGGAAGAGAGTTTGAAAAGGCCTTTAGCGGGAATCTTATGATTCAGTGGTTGCGTGACGCCGAATTTGTTCGTGTGAATTGGCAGAGAGACTAAATGAATAAAAAAATCAGCCCTCAATTTGAGGGCTGATTTTTTAATCTTTGCAAAGATTAAGACGCATTAAAATTAACCCATACCCTTAACTTTCTTGTAGTAGTCGCAATCCATGCAGTTTGCAAGTTTCTGGGCAAATGTTCCCTGAACCTTGCCTCCGCACATAGTACCGGCTACCCGCCAGCATTCCATCCCGTTGCTTGGATATGCCGGACAGTCGTTGCTCTTGTCCCGACCGCAGTTCTTAAACTCCCAGCAGTTCACCCGTATCACTCCCTAGTAAGTAGTAAGATATTAAATACCATCGGGTTAGCGAAGAAGTTCTGAAATTCCCCAATATTGGGGACATCGCTTGCATCCAGCAAGTTTGCCTTGTCGTACACTTTGCTATCTTTCATAAAATTGATAGAATTTATTATGATATCCAGTAATTTTTAGATTCTTGGCGGTTTAATGTGCCTTTATATGAGTTTAAATGCGCAAATTGCGCTGAAGTTTTCGAAAAGTTTATCCAATCCTCAGAAAATGTGTCTTCGACGTGCCCGAAATGCGGCGGTGAAGATGTCAAAAAGCTCTTTTCCTCGTTTGGGTTCTCATCCAGCGGGAAAATGAGCTCAAGCAGCTTATGCAGCGGTTGTTCAAGTACAAATTGCTCTACTTGTGGGAAATAGGTGATAGAATGACAAAACTTACCAGTTTAGCGGAATCATCGAGGGGCTGCGAACTCTGTCCGTTGGCAAAACAGGGACGCACCCAAGTAGTTTTTGGTGATGGTAACGAAGATGCCGATATTATGTTTATCGGCGAGGGCCCGGGATTCTACGAAGACAAACAGGGAAAGCCTTTCGTGGGGGCTGCCGGGAAGCTTTTAACCCAACTTCTTGAATCCATCGGTCTTAGACGTGAGGATGTTTATATAACAAATGTTGTCAAATGCAGGCCGCCGCAGAATCGCGACCCTAAGCCCGAGGAGATTGAGGTTTGCACGAACGAGTACCTTTTTATGCAGGTCCAAGAGATCGAGCCCAAGATAGTTGCAACCTTGGGCCGTTTCGCGTCCGCAGTTATCCTGGGATTAAAAGATGTTTCAATGGGGCGCGTTCATGGGCAAAAATTCAAAAAGGACGGCTATTTTGTGGTGCCGATTTACCATCCGGCCGCCGCGCTTCATTCGCGGGCAAATTTGGAGCCGCTGGCGGAGGATTTCAAGAAATTAAAAGAGTACTTGGAAGAGAAATCTGAAGTTAGGGCCGAAGTATCTCAAGAGGTTGAAGTAGAACAAATGGGACTGTTTTAGAGGGAACAGGGATAGAGTAAATTGAAGACCAAGCGATTATTGAGACTTTGAGTCGGTAAATTCTGATTGTGGATTATGAGCAGGAGCAATGATTTCTGTAATCTCTCATTCGCCTGAGGAGACTTGGGAGCTGGCAAGCAAGCTGGCTCCCATCTTATCTAAGGGTGACCTTATTAACTTAAGCGGTGATTTAGGGGCCGGCAAGACGGTCTTCACAAAGGGACTTGCCGCCGGCTTAGGTATTGTCGAGCCCGTTACCAGCCCGACATTTACCATAATCAAGGAATATGAAGAAGGGCGGCTTCCACTTTATCATTTTGATGTTTACCGGCTTTTCTCACCGGATGAGCTCGAAGAGCTTGGGTTTGACGAGTACTTCTATGGGGAGGGCATAACTGTTATCGAGTGGGGCGATAGGGTTGAGGAGCTTTTGCCCGACATCCGTCTTGATGTGAAGATCTTAAGGCTGGTCGATGAGACCTTCCGCCGTATAGAGATATCGCCTTACGGCGATATCTGGCAGGAAAAAGTTAAAGAATGGCAACCGGGGGACTAAATTGCTGGTACTTTCCTTTGATACATCAAGCCCTGTGCTGACCATTGCGGTCGGCGATGAAGCAGGAATAATAAGTGAAATAGATCTCTGGCTTCCGAGGGGTCACATGGCTAAGCTGATCCCGACGGTAAGCGGTGTATTAGATCAATCCCATCTGAATATCCAAGACATCGAGGTTGTTGTTATCGGAAGTGGGCCGGGCTCTTATACCGGTCTTCGCATAGGTATGGTGATGGCCCGCACCTTTGCCCAGATGCTTGAGGTACCCATTATTGGTATTCCAAGCCTGGATGCGATTGCCCACCGCAATGCAAAAGACAAATCGCTTATTTGTCCCGTTATAGACGCAAAAAGAGGAGAAGTTTATACAGCCTTTTATAAAGCAGACAATGGCAAAGTAAATCGCTTAACAGAAATTAGGGCAATCACACCAGATGAGCTAGCTAATGTTTTATTGATTGAGGGCTATGGGAATATTGTTTTTGCGGGGGATTCGTTGAAGCTTTATTCCGACATCATAGCTTCGGTACTTGGGGACAAAGCCGAGTTCGCTCCAGAGGAGAATTGGTGGCCGAAGGCATCAGACTTGATCCTTTTGGCAAGACCGCGAATTTTGGCGGGAGATTTTGATGAGCTATATCAGCTTACGCCAATTTACGTTAGGTTGTCTCAAGCCGAGGAAATGTGGGAAAAACGTCATCGGGGGTGAAAAGTTAAATGATTACAATGAAGCCAGAGATTCGCCAGATGGCAATGACCGACGTCGATCAGGTCTATAACATCGAGAAGCGTTCACACTCGGCCCCTTGGAGCAAACTCACTTTTCAAAGAGAGCTACTCGGCAACCATCATAACTTGTGCTTGGTTGCCCAGGTAGGTGAGCGAATCACAGGCTTTATCTGCCTGTATTATGTGCTTGACGAGGCCCACATAACCAATATCGCAGTTGACGTACCGTATCAGAATAGGGGGGTAGCTACGAGGCTGATGCTCTCCGCAATCGAATCGGTTATGCAAAAAGGTATCAAACACTTGACGCTTGAAGTGCGTAAATCAAATGCTAAGGCCCAGCACCTTTATATAAAATTTGGTTTTAGGATGAAGGGACTTCGCAAAGGCTATTACACGGATAACTACGAAGACGCACTTATATTTTGGACCGGAGATGTAACCAGCGACTACTATAAGAAACTCTTCAACGAAATAAGGAGGGACCTCGAAAGAAGAAGTGTTTAAATGATCGAAAATCCACGCAGGAACATACACATTTTAGGTATAGAGACTTCTTGTGATGAGACGGGAGCGGCGGTTGTAAGAGATGGTCGCGAGGTCATCTCAAGTGTTGTTGCATCCCAAATCGAGTTCCACCAAAAGTTCGGCGGGATTGTTCCTGAGATAGCTTCAAGAAAACACCTCGAGATGCTAAACCCCATCATTGACGAGGCGATGACTAAGGCAAACCTGGCTTATGAGGACTTAGACGCCGTGGCCGTGACCGTTGGGCCCGGGCTGGTCGGTGCCCTTCTTATGGGGCTGGGCTCGGCCAAGGTGATATCTTATGTCAAGGACTTGCCGCTCGTTGGAGTGAATCATCTTGAAGGGCATATCTACGCCAACCTTATTGACCATCCCGACCTTAAGCCGCCTCTTGTGTCGTTAATTGTCTCGGGCGGGCACACCATGCTTGTCTACATGGAGGACTTTGGCAAGTACGAGGTGCTCGGCCAGACGCTTGATGATGCGGTGGGCGAGGCATACGATAAAGTAGCCGCATTTTTGGGCCTGGGTTATCCCGGCGGCCCAGTAATCGACCAGATGGCAAAAGAGGGAGACCCGCACGCTATACAGTTCCCGCGGGCTATGATGAAGACTGGTGATCTTAACTTCAGCTTAAGCGGTCTAAAGACGGCCGTTCTCACCTATGTCTCGCACTTGAATCTGGATGCACATGAGCTTCCGCTGCACGACATCACTGCGAGTTTTCAAGCCGCTATTGTAGATGTCCTTGTCTCAAAAACAATCCAGGCAGCAAAGGGCAAGAATGTAAAGACCATTGTCTTGGCCGGGGGAGTCGCAGCAAACACCTACCTCCGAGAACGCATGACTAAAGAGACGAAAAGCGAGGGGGTTGAGCTTTACTACCCGCACGCGTTTTTATGTACCGACAACGCTATTATGGTTGCGGTGGCCGGATACTATAGGTATCTTACAGGTGATAGAATATCTCTTGAGGCCAACCCGGTCCCAAACTTGAAGCTTGGACAGTAAAAGGCCAAAAGGCCACTGATACTTGGGTCTAGATACGTGGGTCCGCCAAAAGGCCAAAAGGTGAAAAGAATTGGTCATTGCGAGGAGGGTGAACCGAAGCCCTGAGCGTAGTCGAAGGGGAAGTGACGTGGCAATCTTGAAACGAGGTTATATTTTAGCTGCAATCTCTGGGATTCTGCTTGCAATTCCCTTCATTTATCCATCAGCTGGCGTCATAGTGTGGTTTGGATTAAGCCCTCTATTCTTTGCAGCTAAAAGCAGCAATCTAAAAAATGCTCCTTTCTTGGGGCTTGTTTTTGGAGTTGTCTTTTTCGCAACCGCGCTTTACTGGATACGCATTTTCGGGTTTTTAGCTTGGGGTTCCTTAAGCCTGCTCCTCTCAGTTTGGGATGTCCTTTTTGCAGTTGGTCTGTGGATGATACTGAAAAGCTACCGGGGAGTTGCACAGTTTGCCCTGGTACCGTCGCTTTGGGCTTTGTGCGAGTTTGGAAGGTCTCTCGGCCCGTGGGGATTTTCTTGGGGCTTTCTCGGGTCAACTGTTGATAATCCCTTTCTACTTAAAATTGCGTCTTACTCGGGAGAGCTCGGGCTCGGGTTTATCATTGTCCTGGTTAACCTGGGTTTATTCCGGGCCCTTACGGGTAGCGGGATAAGGGAGCGAGTAAGGGGCGTTGCGGGCGGAGTCGCAATTGCTTTAGCTGCGGTTTTAATCTGGCCGGCAGTCGGGTTAGCCTTGCCCAACACAGATGAAGGCTCTAAAGCTGAAACCATTAAGGTGGCGGTTATCCAGCCCAATATTGCGCAGGCGGTAAAACTTGATACATCCAACAACAATGAGATTAAAGCGCGCTATTTGGTTATGACGAGAGAGGCCTTAAAATCAAAACCCGACCTTATTATCTGGCCGGAGAACATCCTGGCATCTTATATCAGCGATGAGGACATTTACCTCGCACGTGTTAAGTTGCTGCTCGCGCCGACAAAAACCCCGCTTATAATGGGCGGCTTAAACTACGTAGACGGCGATACTTATAACAGCGCGTTTTACATTAACGCGCAAGGCGGCCGCCAGGAGTATCGCAAAATCCACCTGGTTCCCTTCGGTGAGTATATGCCTATGCGCTCACTTGTTGAGCGGCTAAACAGCATGGCTAAGATCGTAAGAAACATTAAACAAGGGAGCGACTACAAGGTATTTAGCACTGCTAAGAATGCACAGGGACCGGTGGGTAAATTCTCGGTTATCATATGCTTTGAATCATCCGACCCCGCGCTTGTGAGCAGGATGGTAAGAAACGGCGCAAGGATGATTGTTGTAATTACAAATGATGCGTGGTTTAGAAAGACCGCCGCCCTTGTGCAGCATTTTCGTGTCACACGCATGCGGGCGGTAGAAAACGGGATTCCTTTCATCCAGGCAGCAAATACAGGGGTTTCGGGAGTAATCGATAGCAGCGGGAAGGTTATATCAAGAACCGGAATTGAAAAGCAGCAGTTGCTCCACGGCACGGTAACATTTGCTTCAAGGCCCAGCTTTTTTGCGAGGTTTGGCTACCTGATGACCTATCTTTATCTTGCGTTTTTGATGGTAGGATTGCTATACAGGCTTTCTTCCCCTGCGCAAAGCCGGCAATAATGCCCCAGGAGTAAGTGGGCTAACAAGACAGATGTTTGCAATACTGCAATTTTGGCAAAAATACATTTTGTGGTCTTGATTTTAGCAAAGACACTGTTGTAATATACTTTTAGCACTCTCATAGTGTGAGTGCTAAAGATACTGTTAGGAGGGTTGATTTATGAATCTTAAGCCGCTAAGCGATCGCGTGCTGATCAAACCAATGGAGGCGGAGGAGACGACTAAGAGCGGAATCGTCATTCCGGAAACCGCGAGGAAGGAGAGGCCGCAGGAGGGTGAGGTAGTTGCGGTAGGCCCGGGAAAAATAGGAAAGGATGGTAAAACCATCCCGATGTCGGTAAAGGCCGGCGACAAAATTATTTTTTCTAAGTACGGCGGCAGCGAGATAAAGATCGACGACCAGGATTATCTCATCATGAGGGAAGAAGATATTCTGGCCGTGGTTGACTAATAGCTGCTGCGAGGATAAAACGCAATTTAAGTTTAATTGATTTTAGTTGACATTTTAAGGGAGGGAAAGCATTAAATGGCAAAGCTCATTGAATTTAATGAGGAGGCCAGGCGCAAACTTGAGGCAGGTGTAAACAAGCTTGCCGATACAGTGAAAGTAACTCTAGGCCCGAAAGGGAGAAACGTCGTAATCGACAAAAAATTCGGTGCCCCGACGATCACCCATGACGGAGTTACCGTGGCCAAAGAGATCGAGCTCGAAGATGTTTATGAGAACATGGGGGCTCAGTTAGCAAAAGAGATTGCCACACAGACAAACGATGTTGCAGGTGACGGAACCACCACCGCAACGATTCTTGGCCAGGCTATCGTCCGCGAGGGCATGAAGAACGTGGCGGCCGGCGCAAATCCAATGTTTATTAAGAAAGGTATCGATAAAGCCGTTACTAAGGCTGTTGATGAGATCAAGACCCTGGCAAAGAGCATCGATACCAAGGAAGAGATCGCATCCGTTGCGACTATCTCGGCTGCCGACTCTGAAATCGGAAGTCTGATCGCAGATGCAATGGATAAGGTGGGTAAAGATGGCGTCATTACTGTTGAGGAATCTCAGACAATCGGAACACAGCTTGAAATCGTTGAAGGTCTACAGTTCGACAAAGGATACATCTCTCCGTATATGGTCACCGACCCCGAGAGAATGGAAGCGGTCCTCGACGAGCCGCTAATTCTTATCGCCAACATGAAGATCGCGGCAATCGCCGACCTCTTACCGGTTCTTGAGAAAGTTATGCAGACGGGTAAGCCGCTCTTCATTATCGCTGAGGATGTCGAGGGCGAGGCTCTTGCAACTCTTGTTGTTAACAAGATTCGCGGAACCTTTACCGGAATTGCCGTAAAAGCTCCCGGGTTCGGCGAGCGCAGAAAAGCTATGCTTCAGGACATCGCAATTGTAACCGGGGGACAGGTTGTAACTGAGGAGCTTGGCATAAAGCTCGACGCGGTAACAGTTGATATGCTTGGTCGCGCCGATCGCGTCCGCATAACCAAGGAAGAGACTGTCATAGTTGGCGGTGCCGGCAAGCCGCAAGATATCCAAGCCCGTATCGGTCAGATTAGAACCGAGATCGACCTAAGCGACTCTGAGTTTGACCGTGAAAAATTGCAGGAGCGTCTTGCCAAGCTATCCGGCGGCGTGGCGGTTATCCGCGTAGGTGCGGCTACCGAGACCGAGATGAAAGAGAAAAAGCACCGTATTGAGGACGCGCTATCCGCAACAAAAGCTGCTGTTGAGGAAGGAATCGTCCCGGGCGGCGAGGTAACTCTCATAAATATTATCCCGGCTGTAGGTAAGTTTGGAGATAACCTCACCGGCGACGAAAAGATAGGTTCTCAGATTATCGAGCGCGCGCTTGAAGCACCGCTTCGCCAGCTCGCAATGAACGCCGGATATGAAGGCTCGATAGTGGTTGAGAAAGTAAGGTCTATGGAGCACGGCCAGGGCCTAAACGTGGTAACCGGCGAGTACGGCGACATGATGAAGGGCGGAGTCATCGACCCGGCTAAAGTCACCCGCTCGGCACTTCAGAACGCTGCATCCATCGCAAGTCTCATCTTAACAACAGAAGCTGCGGTTGCTGAGAAACCGTCTGAAGAAGGCGCCGCTGGCGCAATGGCCGGCATGGGCGGCATGGGCGGAATGATGTAGGACGCCAAACAACCTGAGAGGGTATTTACAAGCTAAAAACGGGGTCTTTTTGACCCCGTTTTTTATCGATATTATACTCACCTGTTCACCTGTTATTTTCTTGACATAACCCCCTCCGCAGGTGTAAGATAATCAAAATTTTACCCATGAAATTGAGCAAGAATATGATTTATAACCAGTTAAATAATTGGTTAGAAGGCCCAGATTGCTAAGCCCGGTAGGGACAAATAGCGCTGGGTTTTTTATAATAGTAAACAGGAAAAAGCAGGAAAAACATCCCAACACTTAAATTTTTCAGGAGGAAGTATGGAGATAGAGATAGGGAAAGGTAAAAAGGGAAGAAGAGCGTACGGTTTCGATGATATCGCAATCGTCCCGAGCAGGAGAACCCGTGACCCCGAGGATATCGATATAAGCTGGGAAGTCGCCGGGCATAAGTTTGAGCTGCCGCTTTTGGCGTCGGCCATGGACGGTGTTGTCGATACCAAGCTTGCAATAGCATTGGGTAAGCTCGGTGGATTAGCGGTTCTTAACCTTGAGGGTATTTACACGCGCTATGATGATACCATCCCTATTCTCGAAAAAATAGCAAGCCTTTCAAGAGAAGAGGCGACCCGCGGTCTTCAAGAGATCTACAAAGAGCCGATGAAAGAAGAGCTCGTAGCAAAGCGCATCAAAGAGATTAAGGATGCCGGTGTTTTAGTTGCGGCATCTTTAACGCCGCAGAGGGTCGAGCAGTATTATAAGACTGCGATTGAGGCCGGGCTTGATATCTTAATCATTCAGGGAACGGTGGTTTCTGCCGAGCACGTTAGCACGCAGGTCGAGCCGCTTAACCTTAAAAAGTTTATTAGCGAGCTTGATATACCGGTAATTGTCGGCGGATGCGCTTCATACTCTACGGCCCTTCACTTGATGAGAACCGGTGCGGTCGGCGTGCTGGTAGGAGTCGGCCCGGGTGCCGCGTGCACAACCAGGCGGGTTCTCGGTATAGGTGTACCGCAGGCGACCGCGATTGCCGACGCATCCGCGGCGAGAATGACTTATCTTGAAGAGAGCGGCCGCTACTGCCATGTCATAGCCGATGGCGGGATGCGCACCGGCGGCGATATCGCTAAGGCGATCGCATGCGGTGCGGATGCCGTTATGATCGGGTCTCCTTTTGCAAGCGCAAAGGAGGCCCCTGGTCTTGGCTACCATTGGGGTATGGCAACGTTCCACCCGACTCTTCCCAGGGGAACCCGCGTCTTTGCCGGGCAGAAATGTACGCTTGAGGAACTTCTCCTCGGGCCGGCCCGCGAAAACGACGGTACGCTTAATCTCTTCGGTGCATTGAGGACATCGATGGCGACCACGGGATACCAAAACATAAAAGAGTTCCAGAAGGCAGAGGTTATGGTCGCCCCAGCACTACAGACTGAGGGCAAAGCGCTGCAGCAAGCCCAGAGGGTAGGAATGGGATAGGATAGTAATGAATGATTTCCAGACAGTTTTAGTAGTTGATTACGGGGCTCAGTACGCGCAGCTTATTGCGCGGCGTGTGCGCGAGTGCAAGGTCTATTCTGAGATAGTTCCGCACGATATATCAATCAAAGAGTTAAAGGCGAAAAATCCGAACGGGCTCATTTTCTCAGGTGGGCCTGCAAGCGTATATGCAGATAACGCTCCATCCGCCAACCCTGCATTTTTTGAGCTTGGAGTTCCTATTCTGGGTATCTGCTACGGCATGCAGCTTATGGCACACTCGCTTGGAGGTGAAGTAGCACGCACAGGTAACAGAGAATACGGCAAGACCAACCTAGCTGTGGATAATGGCGAGGGCTTATTTAAGGATGTACCACTTGGGCAGATTGTTTGGATGAGTCACCAAGATGCGGTTAAAACAGTGCCCGAGGGATTTGGGGTATCGGCCCACACAGGTGGCTCGCCGGTTGCCGCTATGGAAAACCCCGAGAAGAAATTTTACGGTGTACAGTTTCATCCAGAGGTAATGCATACCGTATATGGAATGGATATTCTTAAAAACTTCCTATACGATGCTTGCGAGTGCGTACCCAACTGGACGATGGTCTCTATCATCGAGGATGCCGTAGCTAAGATAAGACAGCAGGTTGGCGACAATAAAGTAATCTGTGGCTTAAGCGGTGGGGTTGACTCATCCGTTGCCGCAATCCTGGTCCACAAAGCAGTTGGCGATAATCTGACCTGTATTTTTGTCGACCATGGCCTTCTTCGCAAGGGAGAGGCCGAGAAGGTCGAGGAAGCATTTAGAAGGCACTTCCGCATAAATCTAATCCATGTCAAAGCGCAGGATCGGTTCTTAGAAAAGCTAGCAGGCGTAACTGACCCTGAGCGTAAGCGAAAGATCATAGGTGAAGAGTTTATCCGGGTTTTTGAGGAAGAAGCGGCTAAGTTTCATGATGCCAAGTTCTTAGTCCAGGGAACTCTTTACCCGGATGTTATTGAGAGCGGCACGCGCAATGCCGCAAGGATTAAGACTCATCACAACGTCGGTGGTCTGCCGGAGGACATGGTATTAGAGCTTGTCGAGCCACTTCGCGCGCTTTTTAAAGACGAGGTACGTGCGGTCGGCGAGGAGCTGGGTTTGCCTGACGAGATCGTCTGGAGACACCCATTCCCTGGCCCTGGGCTTGCCGTGCGCATAATCGGTGAGATAACCGAAGAAAGGCTCGGGGTTCTTCGCAACGCGGATGCGATCTTTGAGGAAGAAATTAAGCGGGCCGGGCTTTACCGATCAATTTGGCAGTCGTTTGCGGTTCTCCCGGCGATAAAAAGTGTCGGCGTTATGGGAGATGAAAGAACGTACGCCTATCCGGTTATTTTAAGGGCTGTAACCAGTGAGGATGCGATGACCGCCGACTGGGCAAGAATCCCATATGATGCGCTAGAAAAAATTTCTAATCGTATAATAAATGAAGTTGACCACGTAAATCGCGTGGCATACGATATTAGTTCCAAGCCTCCGGCGACGATTGAATGGGAATAATAGGAGGACAACAATGAGCGAGGAAGCAAAGCGCCAAATAGATGAGTTGCGCAAAAAAATCGATGTTATTGATGGCCACCTGGTTGAGAAGCTAAATGAGAGAGCGGGACTCGCGCTCGAAATCAGAAAAATTAAAGCGGAGAGCAAGTTGCCTCTTTATGACCCGGGAAGAGAGGAAGATATCTTCCAAAAGATCACATCGGTAAACAACGGGCCCTTATATGACGATGATTTAAGAGTGATATATGAGACCATTCTGCATGCGATGAAGAATGTTGAATCGTAGGTGGATTTGAATGATTTCAAACGGTGATTTAACAATTATCTCCGGCCCTTGTGCGGTTGAGAGCCGCGAGCAGGTTATGGAAGTAGCAAAGACAATTTCCGAGATCGGCCTTACCTATTTGAGAGGCGGGGCTTTCAAGCCAAGGACGTCGCCTTACAGCTTCCAGGGTCTTGAAGAAGAAGGTTTGAAATATCTGTCAGAAGCTGCAGATGCCTATGACTTAAAAGCGGTAACCGAGGTTATGGATACCGAGCATGTCGCTTTGGTTCTAGAGTATGCGGATATTATCCAAGTCGGTACGCGCAACATGGCCAATTTTGCACTTCTAAAGAAGATCGGAAAGCTTACATCCGAAAACCATATCCCCGTGCTTCTAAAAAGAGGCATGTCCGCAACCATCGACGAGTGGCTGCTGGCGGCCGAGTATATTACTACTGCAGGCAATCCAAACGTTATTCTCTGCGAAAGGGGAATTAGGACTTTTGAGACCGCAACTCGTTTTACCCTTGATTTAGCTGCGGTTCCTGTAATAAAGAAGCTAAGCTCACATCCGATAATCGTGGATATAAGCCATGCAATGGGACACAGCGACTATATCATTCCAATGAGTCGTGCTGCTGCCGCTGTGGGCGCTGACGGTCTTTTAATCGAGGTGCATCCCAATCCTAAGAAAGCCCTTTGCGACGGTGCACAATCTTTGACACCGGATCAATTAAGACAGTTGGTAAGAGAAGTTAGAGCAGTAGCTGAAGTTGTTGGAAAGCGCGTGGTCTAATATAACTATGCTATCCTTCTTCACCCAAATCTCCTTCTAAATATAATGCTTTTGCATGATCTCCTGGTTCAGGCAAAAGATGTTTGGGCAAAAAAGCAAATCCGGCGATAAGGGTTGGCACAACTGCACTAGCAATAACCGTTGCTACAAGAAAAGAGTATTGTGCTTGGTTTACAATCCCGTGAGAAAGACCATAAAGTGCTGAGATTGTACCAAATGTTAATCCGGTAGACATCATTAGAGTGTAGTACCATTTTTCATTACGCTCACTCCGAAACATCCCAACGACAGGATATAGGCCGAAGATCTTCGATACCACTTTTGCTAATATCAATGCTAGAAAGACAAATGGAGCTCCGATTAGAGCAGGTAGAGAAACAAAAGTTCCCGCGCGTATAAAATAAAAGGGGGTAAGGAATCCTACCGTTAAAGTCCGTAGGCGTCGGATCCACGAATCATCATTTTTAGAAAATTCAGCCAAAGTCATGCCAATGAGATATGCGGGGAGTACCGCTTCACTGCCAGACCAAACAGCCAGAACGCCTAGACCGAAAAGAATTAGCATGATCCATTTTGTCCTGATCGCGGCAGTTCTGTAAGCATAGATTTGGGTTAGCCAACGAGAAAGAAATGGCAACGTTGATAGAACAGCAATGGTTGCAGCTATAAAAATAACGGTTTTATATGTAAATGGTGCAAATATAAGACCCAGTGCGATAACTGTTCCGAGGTCATTTATAAAGCAAGCCCCAAGAATTCCTTTGCCAAACTCGGTTTTGTTAAATCCGGTCTCCAGCATAACTGCATAGACGACTGCCATTGAAGTTGTGGAAAGCGCCACGCCGGCTAACAAACTAGCCCGTAGTGTCCAGCCAATTATATAATGTGCGATTACTGTGCTGCCAAGAAACGGTGCAAAAAAACCAATTAAGCCAACAACAGATACTTCTTTTAACTTCTTTTGCATTACCTCTCGCTCAAGTTCAGCTCCGGCCAGGAAAGTCAGCAAGATAGCCCCGGATGAAGCAAGAAAACTTAGCCATTGTTGATTTGAGCCCAAAGCTTCAAATTTACCAAGATAAGTAGCTATGGCAGCTACAACTACTCCAACGCAAATTTCTATTAATGCAATTGAGATGCGTAAGTGGTAAGCAAGAACGGCTGAAATGACAGCCAGCCCAAGCCATATGGATGCCACGATATAAATTTGCTCCATGTTATTCTATCACTGCCTTTCTTTGCTTTTTAACCTTTTAGGGGAGATGCTATAAGTTAACATAAAAAAGCTCCTACAGCCCTATAAGGTCCTGTAGGAGCTATTAGCAAACATGCTTTTGCATATACGGCGAGCTCCATCGCCATTATTGCTTATTAAAAGATATTAACGGGTATTAACATAAATGTCAAGCATACCTGGCCAGGTATTTTTAGGGACTCGATTGACGGCATCCCAAGTTATATTTATACTTATCTTTTAAAATGAATATGAATGCGATGGAGCTCGCATATATCGCCACAGGGCTGATAGCTCCTACGGAATTGCGTAGGGGCTATTATTTGTGGGGTGGTTTATATGTCGATTAATTATGCAGAGGCGAGAGCAGAGATACTTATGATTTTAGGTGAGCTTAAAGCAAGCTTGAATCATGATGATTCGCTTGGGAATAGTAATATGCTTGAGTATGCGCTTGAAAAACTTACAGATAACAAATTCAACCTGGTGGTAATGGGTGAGTTTAAACGGGGTAAAACATCGTTTATTAATGCGTTGCTCGGCGAAGCCGCGCTACCGGTGGCCGTGGTCCCGCTTACCTCAATTATAACCGAACTAATCTACGGGGATACTCCTTCAGCAGAGGTCATTTTTGAAAACGGCCAGAGAAAGACTGTATCTCTTGAGATGCTTAACGATTATGTAACAGAGCGTAGGAATCCCAACAACGAAAAAGGTGTTAAGAAAGTTATCGCAAAGTATCCTTCTGAGTATTTGCGTGAGGGTGTTATTCTGGTCGATACTCCGGGTGTCGGCTCGATCTACGAGCACAATACCGAGGTTTCCTACGACTATCTGCCTGAGGCCGATGCTGTTATATTTCTGGTCTCTTCTGACCAGCCGATAAGCAAGGCCGAGCTCGCATATCTTATCGACATTAAGGAGTATATAGATAAAATCTTCTTTATCCAAAATAAGATTGACTACTTATCCGAGAGCGAGCGAAAAGAGTCCCTGGAATTTAGCAGAAAAGTTCTAGAGCAGACACTGGGCGGCGGTGTTACCCTGATACCGCTTTCTGCGAGGCTGGCTCTTCAGGCCAGGCAGAACGGTAACCAGGAGATGCTTCTTCAAAGCAACCTACCCGAGTTTGAGCGCGAGCTTTCAGAGTTTTTGCTTAAAGAGAAGGGTCTGCTTATATTAACTGTTGCGATTAACCGCGGTCTGCAGGTTACGAACAACATTCTGCGGCACATCGAGCTTGAGCTTAAATCGCTTGAAGCTCCCATCGAGATTATTGAAAAACAGTTGGGGGATTTCAAAAAATATGTCGAGCAAATCGAGCGCAAGCGACTTGATGCCCACTATCTAATGAAAGGCCAGCTCGGCGAGTTAATCAAGCAGTATGACGAAGACACGGAGGGCTTAAAAAAAGAAAAGTTGCCGGAGGCGATTAAAGAGCTCGATGAAGCCTTTGAAAAGGTAAAGGCCGGACCAAAGGGGCAAATTTCAGATGCCCTGGACGATGCCGTAAAAAGTATTATTCTTTCGGTGTTTACTCGTTGGCGAAGCGAACAGGAGAAAAAAGTCTCTGCCGGTTTTGAGGATATTGCAAAGCGCCTTATCGACGAGACCAACGGTATCGCTCAAGAAATTGTTGACAAGGCATCCGATATATTTGGCCTTTCACTTTCGCAGATTGTAGGTACGGTTATGCTGATTGACAGCAAGTGGTTCTATTATATGTCTAAAGAAGCATCAACCAGTATAGAATTGCTTGCCGCTCCCGTTAAGAGTATACTTCCCAAGGTATTTGCTGCAAAAGTGATGTACGCAGATGCCAAAGAGAAATTAATAAGGTATTTTGATATGCATTGCGGGCGCATTCGGGGCGACCTTTATGCAAGGCTGGATGACAGTTTGCTTGCATTAAAAGGAATGCTCGATGAGCGTGTAACGGAGATGATATCAAGCATAGAGTCGGCCGTCACAAGAGGCCTTGAGTATCGGCAGAAAAATGAGGTTGAGATACAGAAAAGAAAACTTGAACTTGAATCCTACAAGGAAAGAATTGAGAGAATTGAGCTGGAGTTGACCTCATATGCAAATAAAATTGGATAGAGCGCAGCAACCAGCAAATAAAAAAATCTTTGGCTTCTCAAGAAATGTTTTCTTTCTCGGACTGGTTTCTCTTTTTACAGATATCTCTACCGAGATGATTTATCCGCTAATTCCGATATTTCTGACGACAATTCTTGGGGCGCCGGTTGCTGTCGTTGGCCTTATCGAAGGTATTGCTGAATCAACCGCAAGCGTTCTTAAGGTCTTCTCTGGTTGGCTCTCAGACCGCCTTCGTGGACGAAAGAAACTTACCGTTATAGGATATGGGCTTGCAGCGCTTGGAAAACCGATACTTGCTCTGTCTTTTGTTTGGTGGGAAGTGCTAATCGCCCGATTTGTCGATAGGTCTGGAAAAGGTGTAAGGACCTCGCCAAGAGATGCTTTAATAGCTGATTCGAGCAGTAGCGAAGAGTATGGCAAGTCTTTTGGCTTTCACCGAAGCATGGACACATTTGGTGCTGCCTTTGGGCCCTTGCTTGCTTTTGCAGTATTGCCGCTGCTTCATAATAATTTTAGGGCGTACTTTAGTCTGGCAATCATCCCGGCATTTATCGGGGTTGCCGTTCTTGTCTTGTTTATTAAAGAGAAAGCAGGAACGGTTAAGCTCGCGAACATAAAACTCAGCCTCAAGCCTTTTGATAGATCATTTAAACTGTTTTTATTGGTAGTGCTGGTGTTTACTATCGGTAACTCAAGCGATGCTTTTTTAATTTTAAGAGCAAGAAATGTCGGCGTTGCCATTGTCTTTATTCCGCTTATCTACTTCGTCTTTAATATGGTTTATGCTGTTGCCTCAACACCCATCGGTTCTCTATCTGATCGAATAGGAAGAAAAACAGTAATTATTGCCGGATATCTAATATTTTCCCTGGTTTATCTCGGCTTTGCTTTGGTTAAAAGTCCCTTTACTATCTGGCTTCTATTTGCCGCCTATGGCCTGTATTATGCATTTACAGAAGGTATCTTTAAAGCTTTTACTGCCGATATCGTCCCCAGTAATTTGCGAGGAACGGCATATGGCTTTTTAAATCTGGTTCTTGGCATCGCGCTTCTGCCCGCAAGTCTTATCGCCGGTTTTCTCTGGGATAAGATAAACCCAAGCGCACCGTTTTTCTTTGGAAGCGCCATATCGCTGTTAGCGTTGATTATTTTTATCCTTTTAATTCCGGGCGATGGCAAGAAGAGATTACCGCATGAAATTGAAGGGTTGCCGGAAGCCGATATCTAGGGGTGTGATCTGGCAATGATTGCATTTTGCCCCTCTTGCTGGAGCGAATGTAAAGCGCAAGAAAAGATTCTTCACTTTTCTTTTTAGGTCAGCTGTAGTTAGATAGTGCTAAAATTATAAGTAAAATCACGCAGGGTTAACCCAAAGCATACCGAAAGGTTAGAATTGGACTACGAGGCGGTTGACGAGAAAACCAGCGGACAATCTAAAGTTATAAGCTATTTTGAGCTTGCTGCAACTTTCCTGCATATCGGCTTTATATCTTATAGTCTTGCAGCTTTGGGAGAAGCAAAGAAAATACTCGTTGCAAAGAAAAACTGGCTAACCGATGACGAGTATTTAAGCGGGGTTGGCCTTTCTCAACTACTGCCGGGCGCACCCACAGTTAACCTATTTACTTACGCCGGGTACCTCCTAAGAGGTTTCCCCGGAGCACTGGTTTCCAGCGTCTTCTTTGTTTTCCCATGTTTTGTTGCTATGGTGCTGCTGGCTCATCTTTATCTCAATTACAACGATGTTCCCATTATGTCGTCTCTATTCAAGGGCATCGGAGCTTTGGTTGTCGGCTTGGTGTTAAACACAATAATTGATCTCTGGAAAAGTGGCGTCGATAATCTTCAACTGACTGCTCTAGCAGTTGCCGGGTTTATCATGGTATTTTTTCTTCATTTTAATATCGTGACAATTATTCTAGTTGCCGGTATAGCTAGCCTTGCTTTTGCTTATTTAACAGCCAGGTTTAATTGGTGGAAGGCTTCTATGGATAAAGCCTTCTGGCGATCAAAGAAATCTGAACAAAAGCCCGTCCAGGCCACTCGCTTTGTGTTTAGTCGGAATAAATATCTCACCATGCTGGTTATGCTCTTGGCTCTGCTGTTGTTAAATTTTATTATTAACTTCAGCAACCCCACGTTTCAAAAACTTGGCAACACCTTATTTGCAATTGGTGGGCTAACCTTTGGCAGCGGTTATGCGATGCTGCCGTTTATACAGGACACCATGGTAAATCAGTTCCAATGGGTTACTCAAAAAGAGTTTGGCGTGGCTTTGGCGCTAAGTCTGATCACACCTGGGCCGGTAACAGTCATATCTGCTTTTGTTGGCTATAAGGTGGCGGGTATCTTCGGAGCAGCATTGGCCATGATCAATATGTACCTCCCCTCCTTCGTGGTTGTAAATATAATTACCGACATTTACAGCCGCGCTCGCAGGGCTGAAAATATAAAATTAATGGTTAAAGGGATTGTTGCGGCTTTCATCGGTACGCTTTGGGCCGTAATCATCAAACTAACAGGAAGTTCATTGATAGACATCCCAACTTACGCGCTTGCTCTCGGCGCCTTTTCCATACGGCGTTTTTCAAAGATTGACACCATTTGGATAGTGCTGGGTGGGGCAGTTCTATCTATATTTTTGTTTTAAGTCGCTATATCAAAAGCCTTGGACGGCTGCTTTTTTCATTAAGAACCGCTATTTGTTAAACTATCTCTGATTACTAAATTTTACTTGAAGGGTGAGCTATGCCGGAATTTTTTAAAGTTATAACGCCCCAGCAGGTGTTTGATGCGCTGGCTGGGTTTTCTAGATTAACGTTTGAGCAGATAAACCTGGAACACGCATTAGGCCGGGTTCTTGGCCTGGATGTGGTTTCTGGTGATGATCTTCCGCCTCAGGCAAGGTCAACAATGGACGGGTACGCCGTGAGGGCAGCGGATACGTTTGGGGCCTCGGATGCTATACCCGCATTGCTTACAACTGTTGGGCGAATTGCTATGGGGACTCTTCCTGACATGATAATTGCCCCGGGCCAGGCAGCAGAAATCCCAACAGGAGGATTTTTGCCCGAGGGTGCTGATGCGGTGGTTATGGTAGAATACACGAATCATTTAGCCGACGGAGAGATAGAAGTAACCAGGCCCGTAACAAAGGGTGACAATGTGCTGGATCGGGCGGCGGATGTCACCCTCGGTGAGACCGTGCTGAGAGCAGGCATGCGGCTAAGGCCGCAAGATGCCGGCATGCTGGCCGGGCTTGGCGTTACCGAAGTCACCGTTTTTAAAAAACCCAGGGTGGCCATTATTTCAACGGGTGACGAGATCATCCCGGCAACACAAAGACCGTCTCCGGGACAGATACGAGATATCAACAGCCATGCTATCCGCGCGTTGGTCGAGACCGTGGGCGCACTACCGATTCCCTATGGTATTGTCCGGGATGAGCCAGATACTTTAAGGTCTGCACTCTTGAGTGCGCTTGATATGGCAGACGTGGTTGTCGTCTCCGGCGGCAGCTCCGTGGGCGAGCGGGATCATATTGTTGCGGTAGTAAGCGGCTTTCCCCAGGCGGAAGTCTACGCGCACGGCGTTGCCATAAGTCCGGGAAAACCAACGCTTCTGGCAAAGGTAAACGACAAACCTGTTTTCGGTCTTCCGGGACATCCGGTATCTGCAACGGTTGTGGCCCAGGTATTTCTGCTTCCCTGTCTAAAACATCTTGAAGGCGAAAAGCTTACGAGAGAACCGGCAGGGCAGCGGGTTAGCGCCGTACTAGCCACATCCGTTCATTCACCGCACGGGCGTGAGGAATATATCAGGGTAAAGCTGGAGCAGGAGCAGGACCGACTGCTCGCCCGCCCTGTCTTTGGGAAATCCGGCATGATGTCAACCCTTGTAAAAGCGGATGGTTTCTTTGTTGTGCCAATCCACACAGAAGGCGTGGCGGATGGAGAAACGGTCGATGTGTATCTATTTTAAAAAGGAAAAATAATATGGAGCGAAAAAAGAGAGTATACCGCAATCTAAAACCGCTGGGTGAAGCCAGGCAGATTATTGTTGAAGCCTTTAAAGATATCCGTGTCGAAACGGAGTTGGTGCCGGTGCGGGAAGCTCTGGGGCGCATATTGGCTAAACCCGTAATTGCAAAACAGTCCGTTCCGGCTTATCATGCCGCCGCTATGGACGGTATCGCGGTTAAAGCCTCCGAGACGTTTGGAGCACTGCCTGAAAAACCCCTCACCCTTCCCAAGGGCGGCCATACTGTCATGATTGACACGGGCGACCCCATGCCGGAAGGCACCGATGCCGTGGTTATGATCGAGAAGGTCGAGGATACAGAAGAAGGCTGGCGAATTCGCGAGGCTGCCTATCCGTGGAGAAACGTGCGAAAAGCAGGGGAAGACATGGTAAAGGGAGAAATTATTCTGCCAACCCGCCAGCGCATCCGTGCTTTCGACCAGGCTGCATTGCTTGCTGCCGGTGTATATAACGTGGGAGTCATGCGCAAACCCCGCGTCTTAATCATCCCTACGGGTAGCGAGATAGTTATTCCTGAAAAAGCCCCCGATCCGTTGCCTAAGGGGGCGATACTTGAAGTTGATGGGCAGATGCTGGCTTCAATGTCTGAGGAATGCGGAGCAAACGTGGAGATTCATGAGCCGGTTAGAGATGTTGAAACCGAGCTTAGAAGGGCCCTTAAAGAAGCTCTCTTAAAACAATACGATTTAATTATGGTTATAGCCGGCTCTTCCGCAGGATCCGAAGATTTTACCCCTTCCCTTCTTGAGGAAATGGGCCGTTTGCTTGTCCATGGTGTGACTGTAATGCCGGGCAAACCGGCTTTGATTGCCGAGGCGGAAGGCAGGCCGGTTATCGGCATTCCCGGATATCCGGTGTCGGCAGCGGTTGCTTTCAGGGAGTTTGTGCGTCCTCTTCTATACATACTTCAAGGACTTGAGGCTCCCGAGCCGGAGAAAGTTATTGTTGCGGTCGGGCGGAAGATACCCTCTAAACTAGGGCTCGAAGAGCATGTGCGGGTTATCATCGGCAACGTCGGCGGCAGGCTCGTGGCCACTCCCCTTGCCGGGGGCGCAGGGGTTCTTTCATCCATTGTGCACGCCGATGGGATCATCCGTATACCGCAGGAAACCGGCGGCTTATCTGAGGGAGAAGAGATCGAAGCGGAACTGCTGGCCTCACCCGAAGCTATTAACGGCAGGCTCATAGCCATCGGCTCCCATGATCTAACAATTGACCTCATTGGCAGTATGCTTAAAGAAAAAACCGGTGGCAGAGTGCAGATTTCATCCAGCAACGCCGGAAGCCTTGGGGGACTTATCGCGCTTAAGAAACAAACAGCACATTTTGCGGGTTCCCATTTGCTGGACGAAGAAACAGGTGGATACAATGAGTCGTTTATTAAACGCTATCTGCCCTCGATACCGGTAAAACTGATCACCCTTGTTCATCGCTGGCAGGGCTTTATGGTAGCCAGCGGCAATCCAAAAGGCATTCAAAGCGTTGAAGATCTCAAACGCCCCGATATCGTCTTCGTTAACCGCCAAGCCGGTTCCGGCACCCGTATACTTCTCGACTACGAACTCCGTAAGGCCGACATATCGGCGGACAACATCGTAGGTTACTACAACGAAGAGTACACGCATATGAATGTAGCGATGGCTGTGGTCTCGGGGGCCGCTGACGCCGGTCTAGGTATCCAAGCTGCCGCCAAAGCCCTTTCGCTAGATTTCATTCCTGTTACAAAAGAAAGATACGATTTAGTAATACCGAGCGGTTATACGGATGACGAAAAGGTTCAGGCCATGCTGGAGGTCATTCGCTCAGACGAATTTAAACAACAGGTTCTTGCAATGGGCGGATACGAGGTTGATGAAACCGGCAGAATCACCAGCATACCTTAGTAGCGCGGGTTGCCGGCTAATTTATACTGACTTATACTGGCGGTTGGCTCGTTATAGAATTTAAGCGAAATTGCTTGAAACAGTAAAATGGTTTATAAATAACAAAGCATACAGTCGTAAATTAAAACAAGAGGTTGCAATAATGCTGGATGATTTAAATCAGGTTCAACTTGAAGCAGTAACACATCATGAAGGCCCTTTACTTATTATAGCCGGTGCGGGAAGTGGAAAGACCAGAATATTAACGTATAGGATCGCTCATTTAATAAGAGAGTACAGCGTAAGCCCCTTAGAAATCCTAGCGATAACCTTTACCAACAAAGCCGCCAACGAGATGAAAGAGCGAATTGCATCTCTGGTTGGTCGAATCAGCCGTGCGATGTGGATAAGCACGTTTCACTCCACCTGCGCAAGAATCCTGCGCCAGGAGATAGATCGGCTTGGGTTTAGCAAAAGCTTTGTTATCTACGACGATAACGACTCCAAAAGGTTGGTATCCTATTGCCTGAAGGATTTAAATATCGACAGCAAGCGGTACCCGCCAAACAAAATTGCCGCCGCTATATCCAAGGTAAAGAACGAGCTTATAGACGCCGAGACGTTTGCATCTCGCGCGACGACCTACATCGAGCAGACGGTTGCAGAAGTCTATAAGCTATATCAGGAGCGGCTTTACCAGAGTAACGCGCTTGACTTCGACGACTTGATTATGATGACGGTCAACATGTTTCAAATCTTCCCTTCTGTATTGGACAACTACCAGGAAAGATTTAAACATATATTAATTGACGAGTATCAGGACACCAACTACGCGCAATATGAGTTGATAAGGCTTTTGGCGGGAAAATACCGCAATATATGCGTGGTGGGGGACGATAATCAATGTTTGCCGGCAGGGACACTGGTTTCTACCGATAAGGGCAATCTGCCAATTGAAAAAATTAAGAAAGGTCAGAATGTTCTAACAGCGGTTGGAAGAGGTGGGATATCCATCAGCAGAGTAACTAATGTTAGCAAGAAAACCAAAATTGCAAGGCATATCACTTTTATAACAAAATCGGGAGCTAAGGTTACAACAACTGATAACCACCAAATGTTTGCTTTGGTTCCCCAAAAATCGAATCGTGAGCACCATTATGTTTACTTGATGCATAAGCAAGAACTAGGTTGGAGAATTGGAGTTACCAATGACCTTGTCACCAGGCTGCGCTTAGAGTCGTCTGCAGATAAAATCTTAGCAATTAGATCTTGTAAATCTGATGTGGAGGCAAGGTACTGGGAAACCTACTACTCTCTTCTTTATGGGATCCCAACCTCTTGTTTTAAAGCGAGAGGCGTGCCAGTAATCTACGGAGAAGCTCAAAAGGAGCTTTATAGCAAGCTTGATGTTGATAGCCGAATAGAAAGATTTACAAACGATCTTGGGATTAACCCTAACTATCATGCTTTCTGTTTAGGGGCTGTGAAAAGGGGATCTAAAACTAGACTTAAAGTAAAAGTAGAATTCTGTTATCGTGCATATGCTCCTAAGTCAAAGGATGTATTAAAAAATCCTCAAATATTACATTTACTAAGCCTGGAGACTAGTGATGAAGGAACGTTCAGAGAAATCGAGACTTTAGGTTATAAATTAGAGAAAGCGAAAAAAGGTAAAAGATTAAGAATTGCAAGCACTGATATAACAAGACTTGAATATATTGCCCATGAAATAGCTGAAAAAACAGGCGCCGTACCCGAGTTTAATTTCAAACTGGGAATTTTTAATCAGCAAAGCTTGCCAACCTTGGTTATGCCAGCCAGTAATGTAAAAGAAGGTTTTTGGTTGCCTATACTGAGAAATAATCAAATATTCTATGATGAAGTAATTAAGGTTGGAGAAGAGATTAAAGACGAACCGGTATATGATCTAGAGGTCGGTCGAACCCATAATTTTATTGCAAATGGAGTAGTGGTTCATAACTCAATCTATAAATTTCGCGGAGCCGATATCCGAAACATCCTTGAATTCGAGCGCGACTACCCCGAGTGCCGGGTCATAAAGCTTGAGCAAAATTACCGTTCAACCAAGACAATACTTAAGGCGGCAAATCAAGTAATGCAGAACAACCGGGCAAGAAAACCGAAGCACCTCTGGACGGAAAACGACGAGGGCGAGCTTATCACCCGCTACCAGGGAGAAAACGAGCACGAAGAGGCGACCTTTGTTGCAAGTGAGATCGAGCAGATGGTCAAGGCAGGGAGGCGGTATAAGGAGTTTGCTGTTTTCTACCGCACGAATGCCCAGTCTCGAGTTCTTGAGGAGATATTTCTTCGCTACGGTGTCCCTTACAAAATCGTTGGGGGACTTAAATTTTACGACCGCGCCGAGATAAAGGATGTCTTGGCATACTTGCGCGTGTTATCCAATCCACAGGATACGGTAAGTTTAAAAAGGATTATAAACGTACCTAAGAGGGGGATTGGTAATACAACAATCGCCAAGATAGACGCCTACGCATTAAAAAACAACATGAGTTTTTATCAGGCGTTAAATAACGTTGATGGCATTCATACTCTATCGGCTGGCGCGCAGAAAAACATCAAGAAGTTTCTCGCCCTGATGGATGAGATTCAAGCGATAAAAGAAAGAGAGACTTTGGGGAACCTTGCGCGGGCGCTAATTGATCAAACCGGCTACCTTGCGGCTTTTGAAGCCGAAGGTACGATAGAGGCGGAAAACCGCGCCGAAAACGTAAAAGAGTTTATAGGAGTTATCAAGGAGTTTGAGGAGAGTCGTGAGTCTTGCGAC
>CADDYS010000010.1 GCA_902810715.1 bacterium
CAGTATATCGAGCAACAAGGACACGAGCCCCCGGATGCAGATTTTAAGATCGATGGTGAGGAGCTTTAGTCGGCTTGCAGCCGATAACAAAGCTACCGGCTTATAGCCGGTAGTAGTTTACTTTTGCATTGCAATTTTGCATTTTTAATTTTGAATTTTGAATTTCTTATTCTAGGCCTCTATAAGCTACCGCCAATGTCACATAAATACCCAATCCTTCCTCTTCCTCTTGACAACAACCGCTACAGGGATTAATCTATAATCGAACATATGTTCTATTGTAGGAGAGCCCGATGGTACTTAATATTCACGAACCAATTGAAGTTTCGGCAGTGTTTACCAACAGTCGGCTAAAGCCCGTCTCGTTTGTGTGGAACCGCAGGCACTACAAGATCGAGGGTATAACAGGCGTTTACAAGTATCTTATAGGCGTTTCCAGGTGTTTTGGCTACACGGTAAAATCTGGCGGTCGGTTGTATGAGATATCGCTAAATACCGGGGAGATGATGTGGCGCCTGGAGAAGATACATGGCTAGAACCATCATTCACGTCGATATGGACGCGTACTTTGCCTCAATTGAGCAGCGCGACATGCCCATATACCGTAATAAGCCCCTGCTCGTGTGCCACACGGATGATCTTTCCTCTTACAGGGGGGTTGTGGCGGCTGCCTCTTACGAGGCGAGAGAATATGGGATAAAGGCAGGTACATCTGTTCTTGAGGCCAAGTTAAAACTGCCGGGCGCCATCTATATCGCCGGCAATTATGAGAAATACCTTTATAACACACGGCGTCTAGTTGAGATATGCGAAAAATATACCGACCTTGTGGAGGTCTATTCCATCGATGAGGCCTTTTTAGATATCACCCCTACTATCGGTCTTTTCAGCTCTGCCAAAGATGCTGCCATAAGCCTGCAGAAAGAGGTAGAGGGAAAACTTAGGCTTACCTGCTCAGTTGGCGTCGGCCCAAACAAGCTGGTTGCAAAGATGGCATCCGAGTTTAAAAAGCCCTCAGGGCTTGCGGTAGTTGAGCCCAAGGACCTGCCCGGCATACTTGCCCCTCTGCCGGTTGACAGCATCCCGGGAGTAGGAAGGCGCATGGCAAAGCACCTGGATGCAATCGGGATAAAAACCATCGGGCACCTGGTGTCGGCTCCGGTCGAGATACTTAAGAGAAAATTTGGAGTTATCGGCGAGATACTTAGCCGGGCGGCCATCGGCGTTGGCGACAGCCCAGTTGTCCCAGCATACAAGGGAATGGATGTAAAATCATTCGGCCAAAGCCTGTCTTTAGGTAAGGGCAGCACGGATATTGGTTACCTGCGCGATGTCCTGCTCGGCCTTTGCGATGGGGCGACGAGGAGGATGAGAAAATCCGGCTACTTAGGGAAAACGGTTGTCATATATATCTATCTGGGTCGGCTCTTTGGCCTAAGCAGGCAAACCAGCATAGGGGCATATACCGATCTCCCCAAGCAGATTTTTGATACAGCTAGGGGTATCCTGATCTCCTTGCTGGAGGAGCGGGCCTCACTTGATATTTACCCGGTAACCAAAGTCGGGGTAAGCGTAACCAATCTGGTTAAGAAAGAGTCCGGGCAGCAGATGTCGGTTTTTGATCTCTTATACGAAAAGGAGGCGGTTTTGACTTCAATAGTTGATCGGCTAAAAAACAAGCACGGTGAAAAAGCGATAACCAGGTGCTCGCTACTAGAGATTAGAAATTAGAGAGTAGTAAGTAGAACGCGTGCTATAAATTGTAGCTGCTCCATTTATGGAGCTTCTTTGGCCTGATAAATCAGGCAGCTGCTATGAGCTATCGCCGGTAGGCGATCTAACTCGATGCGTAATAGAATAAACTCCAGCCTGAGGGGTCGGTTACATAGATGCTTGCCCGGTAGAGGCTGTTTTCAACCCCGCCAAATCCCCACCGTATGACAACGACCCAGCAGCCCTGCTTGTTAAACTTTGCTTTCTCCATGTACACGGGGGCGGCTGATCTTTTTGTCTGGTCCAGAAGCGAGTTTATTGGGCTGCGCATCAGCTCGCCGTTGGTGCCCGTCTTGCTACTTATCCTCTCGATCAGGGTGTCCGTGATCTGGCCGCGCAAATTTTTTGCATCGTTTACGGTAAGAAGGTTTTCCGTTCTCTTCTTCACATCGGCAAGCAGCCTATCTGCTGCTTTTGCATCGTAGTTTTTCTGCGAAGCAATTACCTCCGGCCAGGGATCGATTTTTTTTGCCGATGGTTTCGCTACATTTAAATCCGCCTGTCCTGCGGCAGGTGCGCTTTGTGAAGGAGACTCAGCTCTTTGTGCTTCAGGGCCGCTGTATCCCTTACCAGAAGGCACGCCTTTTTCAGCCGGGATTTGCCTTACCCCAGCGCTTTTATCGGGCGCGCTTAGATCGATCTGCGAGAGCAGCGCAACCAGCGCTATAGCTGCAACTGCACCTGCCGCAATCAGATAGCGCACGCGAGGCAATAGCAGCATGCGTCTTTTCTGGGCCGGCTTATCTATCTCATCATGAGCGATTCCCCGAAGAGCGTGCGAGACATCGGCAGGCACTTCAAGCTCACCGAGGCTTCGAACCATCTTTACGGCGCTCTTCATTTTAGTTAGTTTTTCTCCGCAGTGGGGGCAATCTCGAAGATGCGAGTCGATCTGCATCTTTTCATCTGCTCCGAGTTCATTATCAATATATGCGCTTAGTAAATCGTTGATATCTTTACAGTTCATAACCATCTACCTATTTAGACGTTTATTTTTCCAAACCGTTCCCATAGGGGGCAAGTTTCTCGGCCAGCTTTAACCTGGCTCGGGCCAGGCGAGACTTAACGGTTCCGATAGGCGAGCCGGTTATATCGACTATTTCATCATAGCTATAGCCGTAAAGGTCGTGAAGTATAACTATAATGCGCTGATCCTTTGACAGTGTCAGGATAGCCGCCTGAACCAACCCCTGTATTTCTTTTTGCTCACATACCTGACCGGGAAGCATCCCACCATCGGGCAATATCGCCTCATCGATATCGGTTATCTCAACCCGGTGTGATTCCTTTTTAAGCCAATCTTTGCTGTAATTTACTGCTAGCCGGTATAGCCAAGTTGAAAAGGCGGACTCTTCCCTAAAGCTGGCTAATTTTTTATGCAGGTGGATAAATATCTCCTGCGTTAGACCCGCGGCATCCGTGTTGTTACCAGTCATGCGATATGCAAGGTTATAGACAAATTTTTCGTATCGCTCTACGAGATCATCAAAGGCACGCTTATCCCCGGTAAGGTAACTCCTTATTGTAGATATGTCCAGGTCGGCTTTGCTAATTACCATTTCTCTCGCTCATCTGTTTAACTATGGCGCCCGCTTTACGTTGCAAGGATAACATAGATTTAAGTAGCTAAATAGTCAAATCTAGCGCGGGATGGGAACCCAAGCGGGCAAAACGGCGTCTAAGGTTATGAAGGATTAATTCACGGCTTGTAGCCCCAGTTCACAGGGTGAAAGATAATATATTGTAGTATGCCGGTATCTATATGAGTCTAAGCTGCGGATTGTCTTCTTCTATTTTGTTCCTGACAACGTCAACATACTTGCCCGCCAGGTCCGCTGCTTGAGTAGCCTCAGCTTCGGATACCAACGCAATATCGTAAACAACCTTATTTCGCTTAGCTCTCATTCTATCGTAGGTTGTTATAATATCCGCAAATTTCTCACCTAAAACAAATCCTGAAAACTCAACTAACGTTTTGTGATGACCTAACCCAGTCCTCGGTCTGCATCCCCTTGAGAGCATCAAGGCGAGTGAGGCTTTAAGCATGGCCTCATAGGCCAATATGAAGGAAGAATCGGTGTCTGTATCGATAACTTTCTTGCTTGCCTCTAAGGATTTATAAGCTTTGTGAATTGTTAGTTCAATCTGCCTATAATTTACAGCTTGTTTCTTTATTAAGCTAAAATCAAATTCTTTGGCCATTTTTGATTAATTCAATTTTCTCATTTTTAATTATGTCTTCGATATAGGGGTTGTTTTCTTTTTTCTTCTTTAAAAATTCTTTTTTGCTAAATAAATCGAAGCTAACTTCTCTGCCCAATATATCCTCTGCTTTACGTGCGGCTTTACTTAGAGCATTATAATCGACATTGCCAATTATAAAAAGATCGATATCGCTTCTGGCATCCATCTCCCCCTTGGCAAGAGAGCCATAAACAAAAGCCTCCTGAATTCCTTTAAGATCGGCAAGAATATCTTTTAAAATCCGGGCAATTCCGAAAGATTTAATAGCTAGACCTTTGAGTTCGGCGTAAGTTGGGCTCTCTTTGTTTACCGAGTAAAACTTTTGCGTCCCTCTTTTTTCTGAAATTACAATACCTTCTTGCTCAAGTTTTCTTAGCGCCTTGAGAGCTCCCATCGGGGAAGAACCGATTAATCTGGCAATTTCCCTTATATAATATGCCTTACCTTCGTTAAGAATGAGCAAGGTCAGAATATTCTGTTTTGTCTTACTGATTAAATTAACCATAGCCGCATTGTATACTTTAAGTATACAATTGTCAACATTTTGTATACAAATAGATATCGGCTGGTTAGTTCACGGCTTGTAGCCCCAGCTCACAGTGTGAAAGATAATATATTGTAATCTACAGATGAGCGATGATCTCAGAGCTTCTTTTCTTCATCTCCCAGCGGATTCGTCCCAGGGTGGTCCATTGCGAAGCGACAACGATAAGCACGATATCCTCGATAAGCGGTGATACAAGTACCGGGCCGTGTTCGTATTCAAGCATAGCAACCGTAAGGCCGCCCTGGTTCAGCTCGTAACCGATCTTATCAAGCGTGCCAAAGCCGGTCGCAACAACCGCGCTTACCATGTCCATATCAAACTCGATATTGGATGTATAATCAATCGTAAAGCCGTCTCGCGTAACCAGGATTGCGGCGATAACTCCATCCAGGTCCGTAAACCGCTGAAGTATCTGCTGCAGGTTAACGATGTTAAGCGTCTCATTGCCGCTTAGCAGTTGCTCGACCTCTTCTTTTGTTACCAGCTCTTCTTCGATGCCTTCCGCCGCCTGCTCCAAGATGTTTTCTTCCACTACCGTCTCTTTTAGCGCAGGATTCTCCCCCGCGCTTTCTAAATTACTTGACTCTTTAATTTTCTCAGCCAGGGCCTCGATAATATTTTTCCTGATTTCCGCTTCACTTGCTTGATTCTCGGAGTCTTTTGTAGCACTTGCTTTCTTCTTTCTCTTGTTGTCTGAGGTCTCCTCAGGCTCGTTGCCTTTTAGAAATACGGATATTAACTCAGCAAAGTCTCGCTCATCCAAGTTGAACCTCCTATGGGACGGGGCATTTAGGACATTAAGTATGTCATTAGTTTACAGGCATTCTACTTGGTTGCCAAGACCTGACAATTAGTCTAAGTAAATTGGGATTTTGTTAACTTATGAGGACTCTTTAAGCATGCGGCGGAGCTCATCCATGAGGTCGCGTTTCTCAAGGCTTAACGCAATCAGATCATTTAGAATGCAGGTGTTCTCCGTGCTGGGTTCGTATGCGTAGATCGAGGAGATACCGCTATTCTCAGAGATCACCTTTAAGACACCGGCTGCCACCAACTCTTCTGCTTCTCTTAGTACTTGCTCGGACCTTCGCCCGATTATATTTGCAAGGCCCTTGGCGGTATGTATAGAAAAGGGGTTGGCTTGGTAGAAGCAAATCAAGTCCCACTTAATCGGAGATTCAAGAATCTCCAGAACCAGCACTCTTGTTTTGCTATTTAATCCTTTTAACAGTTTGGATACTTTCTTATTTATCGTTTTACTCATCGGCGACTTCACCAAGATCCTCTTGATTATCAGACAATTCTTGGAATAGCCGATACTGCCTGACGAGGCCGATCAGCACCAAGATTAAGAACAAAAGCTCGGCAAGCAGATGTATATTCTTCAGTACTAGTATTATCGGCTCCCAAACTTGCATGCTAAATTTACCGTGCTTTGCAAGCAAGTCCAGGTTAAAGGTGGCTGAAACCACCGGTCGCGTAACTTTGTACTCCAGCAAAAAATTATGAACGGTGAGCACTATAAAAGACGTCGCATAAACCGGTACGCTTGGCAAAATCCATCGCCAGCTCTCTGCAAGATCGCCCTCAACCAAAAGCCAGGTTTTACGTGCGATGAGAGCAGCCATAAGCCCTATGATTGTGACTATAATGGCTATTACATCAACCGATGTCACCTAAACACCTCGTCCGGTAAGGCCCTTCAATATCTGGTACTGACGTAACAAGCCAAAGAAAGCAAGTATGACGAAGATAAAGTTGGCTGTATTTCCAAGAAGGTGCATGCTTATACCGGCAATAGAGGTGATGCCGAGCTCGTAAAGGAGCATGAGCAGTATCGCCAATGCAAGCACTTGAAAAGCGATAAATGAGTATGCCCAGCTTAGAGCTAAGTTCCCGGCTACCTTTCTCATGATGCCATAAGAAATAAAGGCTGCCAGACATGCCAGAAAGAAGTTAATTATTTCCACTATAGCTACTAAACTCATCAAAGCTACCTTTTCTTGCGTATTAACCCTTCCTCAAGAAGGGTTTTGCCGCTTATCAGACGCGAGGGGAATCCGGTTAGGATTCCTTGGTGTCCTGCAAACTTGGTATCAATCTTTATGCCTTTTCCTGTAATTTTATATTTTCTAATATCTTTAGCATGCTTGCTGCCTCTGGCTTTAAGTATAGTAAGGGCGGTCTCAAGCTCGCTTTCAATCTCGACGTATTTTAGGAAGACAATGTTATCAACGACAAAACCCAAGCTTGCCTCAATCGCTCCATCATTGCCAAAGAATAAGGGGATTTCGCTGGTTAGTATAGTGGTAAGCCCCAGTCTCTTAAGCCCGTTGATGAGACTGTTAAACACCTGCCTTAGCTCCTGGTGATCGGTTGTTAGCTGCTCCATCAAAGTTACGGAGTCGATTACTATTCTTTTGGCATCGAATTCGGCGACCAGGCGATCAATAAAGCCGTTCTCTTTTTCAAGCTCGCTTTTAAGCACGGCCGGTGATGTAAAGATTACCTTGATCTTACCCTCAGCCTCGTACTTTTTAAGGTCCCAGCCGAAATTCATCGCATCCCTGTAGATGATTTCAGGGAACTCTTCAAAAGTAATAAAGATTCCCGGCTCGTTGTATACAGTGACCCCGTTATATATAAACTGCACGCCAAAGGTGGTTTTTCCGGTTCCCGGTGGACCGGAGATTACGGTTGAACTTCTCTCGTAGAGGCCTCCATCAAGTAGTTCATCTAATCCGGGAATCCCGCTTAATATCTTTTTCACAATAGCCTCCATAACATTACAATCTTATATACAATCCCTGTCGATAACCAGTGCGTTGGTTATTGCGTAGGGACGATAGGCTTGTAAAGCACGTTTGCCTGCAGATAGGTCACTGGCCCGATATGTACCAGGATACCATTAAAATAGTTTCATCTCTAGTTTAATGCAAAACTTAATCTTCTTCTATCTCCAGTATTGCCTCCATTGCACAGTCTTCCATGCAGGTTGCGCAGCCGTCGCAATCGTCCTCGTTGGCGACCTTGGCGATATCGTCAATAAGCTCAAGTACGCCGTTTGGGCAGCTATCTATACATATTCCGCAACCTGTGCATTCATCCTCGTTGATTAGGGGTCTGGGCATAAAAAATCCTCCTTATAGCCGATCTACAAGTTTTGCTATACCCACTTATACAAAACTACCCTCGGCTTGTAAAGAGTTTACAGGTAAAAAGCCCTTAAGATATAAATAAAACGTGCCTAGCGCCGATAAATATAATAAGGACTCTATAATAAAACTTGACAATATCAGGCTTAGATTTTATACTGAGATTAAACTAAAGCGTAAGGAGTGTTGAATAATGGCTAAAGCTCTAGGGGTTGACCTAGGAACAACCAACTCGTGCATGGCTATTCTTGAAGTTGGCGAACCAAAAGTCATCGCCAACGCCGAGGGCGGCAGGGTTACCCCATCGGTTGTGGCATTTTCTAAAACCGGTGAGGTGCTCGTCGGGGAGGTTGCAAAGCGCCAGGCGATCACCAACCCGGACCGCACTATTAAGTCGGTAAAGCGTCATATGGGCAGCGACTGGAAGGTTGATATTGATAGCAAGAATTATACGCCGCAGCAGATCTCGGCCTTTATCCTGCAGAAGCTAAAAAGGGATGCCGAGGCCTATCTCGGTGAAAAAATCACCCAGGCGGTAATTACCGTTCCGGCGTATTTTGAGGACGCCCAGCGCCAGGCAACAAAGGATGCGGGCACAATTGCAGGCCTTGAGGTTTTGCGAATCATCAACGAGCCGACCGCAGCCGCTTTGGCTTACGGCCTTGATAAAGAGCACGACCAGACGATTCTGGTCTTTGACTTAGGCGGCGGTACGTTTGATGTCTCCATCCTGGATATTGGAGACGGCGTTTTTGAGGTTCGCGCAACTGCGGGTGATAACCACCTTGGCGGCGACGATTGGGATCAGAAGGTAATCGACTGGATGGCCGATGACTTCAAGGCCAAAAACGGGATTGATCTCAGGGCGGATAAAATGGCGATGCAGCGGCTAAAAGAGGCGGCTGAGAAGGCAAAGATGGAGCTCTCAACGACGCTTACAACCAATATCAACCTGCCGTTTATCACGGCGGACGCCGAAGGCCCGAAGCATCTGGATATGACGCTTTCTCGTTCAGAGTTTGAGAGGATGACAGCAAATCTACTAGAGAGATGCACGAGGCCAGTTGAGCAGACGATGAAAGACGCAGGTGTCTCATCATCTGATATCGATCACGTCATCTTAGTCGGTGGCTCGACCAGGATGCCTGCGGTACAAGAGATGGTCAAAAAGATTACCGGCAAAGAGCCACACAAGGGTGTCAACCCAGATGAGGTAGTCGCCGTTGGTGCTGCGATTCAAGCTGGTGTCTTGAAGGGAGAGGTAAAAGACATCCTGCTTCTCGATGTTACTCCGCTCTCGCTTGGTATCGAGACCCTGGGCGGAGTTTTTACCAAGATGATCGAGAGAAACACCACCATCCCGACGAAGAAGAGCGAGCTATTTACCACGGCGGCCGATGGGCAGACATCTGTTGAAATACACGTGCTGCAAGGCGAGCGCGAGATGGCGGCTTACAATAAAACTCTGGGTCGCTTCCATTTGGTAGATATTCCGCCGGCCCCACGAGGTATACCACAGATCGAGGTAACCTTTGATATTGATGCCAACGGCATCGTAAATGTATCCGCTAAGGATACGGGTACCGGAAAAGAGCAGAGGATAACTGTTACCGGTGCGACCGCGCTTGGCAAAGACGAGATCGACCGGATGGTAAAAGAATCCGAGTCTCACGCGGAAGAAGACCGCAAAAGACGCGAGGAGGTCGAGGTTAGAAACAACGCCGATAACCTCGCATACACGACCGAGCGCACACTAAAGGATGTTGGGGACAAACTTACCCCGACCGACAAAGAGGCGATTGAAAAAGCTATCGCCGAGGTCAAAGACGCGCTTAAAGGATCTGATATCGAGAGGATTAAGAGAGCTCATGAGGAGCTTCTCCAGCAGTCGTATAAGATCGGCCAGGCGGTTTACTCGCAGCAGGCATCAAGCGCATCAGCGGACGGTGATGCGACCTCTGCTAACGGACAGGGCGGCGACGTTGTCGATGCCGACTACGAAGTGGTAAACGAAGAGGGCGAGAATAAATAGGAAGAATACGTCACTTCTTTCCGGAGACTTTGAGGTGATCTCGTTGGCAAAAGATAAAATTACAGAGCAAGAGGATTACAAGAGGCTTCATGACGAGCTTAAAGATAGGCTTGATAAAAAAGAGACCGAGGCGGCGGAGTACCTGGATACCTTGAAAAGGGTTCAGGCGGAGATGGAAAATTTCCGCAAGCGAATGATGAAAGAGCAGGAGCAAATAATCCAGTACGCCGCCCAGACGGTTATCCTTGAGCTTCTGCCGGTAATCGATAACCTGGAGCGGGCGCTTGATACGGCCAAAGCCGAGAGCGAAGGGACAAAACTCCTCGAGGGGGTTGAGCTAATCTACTCGCAACTTAAAGGTATTCTTGAGAGGGAGTGCGTCGAGGTGGTCGATCCAGTAGGTGAGCCGTTTGATCCCCAGCATCATGAGGCCGTTATGCAGATCGAAAGCGACGGACATGAGGAGAACACTGTGGTGGAGGTAATGCAAAAGGGATATATCCTAAAGGGCAGGCTCCTCCGCCCGGCGACGGTGATTGTTGCGAAGTAAAGGGTCGAGAATGAGGGAAGGCGAAAAGGCCACAAAGCGAAAAGGTGAAAGACAATAATAAAATCCCCTCTTCGCCTTTTGGCGGACCCACAATCTAGACCCAAGTATCAGTGGCCTTTTGGCCGAACCAAGTGGTGATAATGATGAATGCAAGCAGAACATATAAGGACTACTATGCGGCTCTTGGGGTTGGAAGAAACGCGACCCAAAAAGAGATAAAGGATGCTTACCGGAAGCTTGCGCGTAAATATCATCCAGATGCGAACAAGGGCGGCAAAGAGACAGGGGATAAATTCAAGGAAATTAGCGAGGCCTATGAGGTTTTAAAAGACCCGAAGAAGCGTAAAGAGTACGACGAGATGGGTCGCTTCTTTAGCGGGCAAGGCGCAGGAGGTTTCGGCGGCCGGGGACCCTCGGGATACGGAGGAGATTTTTCCGGCTTTACCGGCAACTTTTCCTTTGGGGGTATCGGGGATCTCTTTGATCTACTCGGCTCCGATATGGGAAGAAGGGCGGGTGCGCGAGTAGCAAAGGGAGAGGATATTGTCTACAATGTGCACCTGACCTTTGACGAGGCCCTTAAAGGGAAAACCGTACAGTTTTTACTCAACAAAAAGACCGAGACGGTAAAGATACCGCCGGGAGTCGCCGATGGTAGCAAGCTTAAATTTAAGGGAAGGGGCAGCCCCGGCCAAAATGGCGGGCCTGCGGGGGACCTTTATGTGGTGACGAGACTGGCCCCCCACCCGTTTTTCAAGCGCAGAGGAAGCGACATTTTGCTAAACGTTCCGGTAACATTTACCGAAGCGGCGCTCGGTACAAGCATAGAGATTCCCACAATCAATGGGAGCGTTTCTTTAAAAATTCCGGCCGGGACGCAGGACGGCCAGACTTTTAGACTACGAGGCAAAGGCGTCCCGAAATTAAAAGGTACGGGGCAAGGCGATATGCTTGCCACCGTTTACATCGAGGTTCCGAAAAACCTTTCTCCCGACGAAAAAGAGCTTTTAATAAAGTTTGCCGATAGCCGAAACGACAACCCGAGGCGTATTTTTAAGAAGTAGATTTGGAGTGAACATAAGTGTACGACGAGCCGGTCTATATGATAAGCATCGCAGCAAAACTCGCAGGGATGCATCCTCAGACGCTTAGGATCTATGAGCGCAAGAAGCTCATCACGCCAAGGCGCACCCGGGGGTGCACGCGTCTTTACTCCCAGCGCGATGTCGACCGCTTGAAGTTAATACAGATGCTCACACAGGAATTGGGAGTAAATCTTGCCGGGGTTTGCAAGATATTTGAACTACAGGACGAAATTGAGCAGTTGCAATCCATTATGGGAGAGCTTGAGGAGCGGGTCATGAGCCTGCAGGAGAATTTAGATGAGGAGTTGGAGAAGGTTCAGAGAAACGCTCTCGTGCCGATGTCTCGCGGCCGCATAGTCTTACGTAAACCCAAAAAATCCTAGGGGTTGACATTAGATGAGGTTAGATAAATTCACGATAAAATCGCAAGAGGCTTTGGGCGAGGCCCAGAGGCTGGCTGAGTCCCAAGGCCACCAACAGGTTGAGTCGGAGCACCTGGTCTTGGCTTTGCTTGAGCAAAAGGACGGGGTTGTAATTCCGATACTGCAAAAGTTGGGTATTGACCCGGATACGGTCAAAAAACAGCTTAATGCGGAGCTTGCCAAAAGCCCGAAGGTCTCGGGGGCCACCGTGGCTTCATATATCGCCCCTGAGCTGAAAAAGGTTTTAGACAATGCGTTTGTTGAAGCCGAGAAACTAAAAGATGAATATGTAAGCACAGAGCATCTTTTAATCGCGATGCTGGCCAGTGAGTGCTCTGCCGCTAAAATAATGCGGTCTTTAGGCATAACCAAAGACGCGGTACTAAAAATGCTGGTTGATGTGCGGGGAAGCCAAAGGGTGACCGATCAGAACCCGGAGGAGAAATACCAGGCGATTGAGAAATACAGCCGGGACCTCACGCGCTTAGCACGCATCGGAAAGCTTGATCCGGTGATCGGGCGAGACGACGAGATTCGACGGGTCATCCAGGTGCTCTCACGCCGTACCAAAAACAACCCGGTTCTAATCGGCGATCCCGGCGTTGGCAAAACCGCAATTGCGGAGGGGTTAGCGCAAAGGATTATAAGCGGCGATGTTCCGGAGGGGCTAAAAGATAAGCGGGTAGTCGCGCTTGATTTGGGAGCGTTAATTGCCGGTGCAAAATACCGCGGCGAGTTTGAGGATCGCCTGAAGGCAGTCCTAAAAGAAGTGACATCGGCCGAGGGCGAGATAATCCTTTTTATCGATGAGCTTCACACGTTGGTTGGTGCGGGTGCGGCCGAGGGTGCAGTAGATGCCGCAAACTTGCTTAAGCCGGCTTTGGCTAGAGGCGAGCTTCGCGCAATTGGCGCAACCACGCTCGATGAGTATCGCAAATATATCGAAAAAGACGCGGCCCTTGAGAGACGGTTTCAGCCAATACTTGTCGGCGAGCCTTCTGTTGAAGATACGATAGCGATCCTTCGCGGTCTTAAAGAGCGCTATGAAATACACCATGGCGTTCGCATGACCGACTCGGCACTTGTGGCGGCGGCGGTTCTATCCAACCGCTATATCGTGGATAGGTTCCTGCCGGACAAAGCCATCGACCTTGTTGATGAGGCGGCCTCGCACCTGCGCATAGAGATAGACTCCGTGCCGACCGAGATAGACGAAGTTGAGCGAAGGATCAAGCAGCTTGAGATAGAGCGGCAGGCCTTTAAAAACGACAAAAGCAAGGCGGCTCTGGAGCGCCTTGCCAATATTGAAAAAGAGCTCGCCGATCTTAAAGAGAAGGTCTTTAATATGCGGGCCCACTGGGAAAACGAGAAAAGTGTAATTCAGGAGATTAGGGCCTTAAAAGAGAAGATCGAGCAGGCTAAGAACGACGCGACCAATGCGGAGAGATCGGGTGACTTGGCGCTTGCAGCAAAGCTTCGCTACGGCGATATCCTGGCCTTTGAGAAGGAGCTTGACGACAAAAACCAGCAGCTTCTTGAGCTACAAAAAGACACGAAGATGCTTAAAGAAGAGGTAGATGAGGAGGATATTGCTGAGGTTGTCTCCAAGTGGACGGGCGTTCCCGTATCAAATCTCATGGAGGGCGAGATTGAAAAACTTATCAGCATGGAAAATCGCCTGCATATGAGGGTTATCGGCCAGGATGAGGCGGTCTCGGCGGTCTCCAACGCGATACGCCGGGCGCGCGCCGGCCTGCAGGACCCAAACCGCCCCTTGGGCTCGTTTATCTTCCTGGGGCCAACCGGCGTTGGAAAAACCGAGCTGGCCAGGGCCTTAGCCGAGTTTCTCTTCGATGATGAACGGGCTATGATCCGAATAGATATGTCCGAATACATGGAGAAACACACAGTATCGAGACTAATCGGCGCTCCCCCGGGATACGTCGGCTATGATGAGGGCGGCCAGCTTACCGAAGCTGTACGAAGAAGGCCGTATTCGGTCATCCTTCTCGATGAGATAGAGAAGGCGCATACGGATGTCTTTAACGTGCTTTTGCAGATTCTAGATGACGGTCGGTTAACCGACGGCAAAGGACGCACGGTTGATTTTAAAAACACAATTATCATCATGACGTCTAACTTGGGGTCGCAATATATTCAGGAAGTGGTCGACCCGGATGAACTTAAACGGAAGATTGATGAAGTCACGAAGTTACACTTTAGACCCGAGTTTTTAAACCGGGTCGACGAGATAGTAATCTTTAATCGACTCAGCATGGAAGACATCGAGAAGATAGTCGATATCCAGGTCGCTCACTTGCAGAGGCGGGTTGCCGAACACGGCATAACTCTTGAGTTAACCGATGCCGCCAAAGAGCTTATCGCACTCGAAGGGTATGACCCGGTCTTCGGTGCACGTCCTTTGAAGCGAGTCATACAGAAGAAGTTGCAAGACGGCCTGGCGCTAAAAATACTTCAGGGTGAGATAAAAGACGGCGATGGTGTAGTTGTCGATGCAAAAGACGGCAACATAACCTTTGGCACAAATTAACATTATTCTCCAGGCACAAATTGGCAGAATAATGCCATGTATTACCAGCATTTTAGATAGCTAACAAAACTACTAACTATGGCTAGCAAAGTTAGTCTGATTTGCGTGTGGCAGCGCTTTACAGCAGAAGCTAAATCCCTATTGATCACAGGTATTAAACTATAATACCATTTCAGCAAGTTAGTGCAAACAATGATATTTAAACAATATTTACCATTTTGCGGCTCAAGTGATATTTAACACAATATGGAATATGTAAAATATTCCCTGGCAAAACAGCAAAACTACAAACTCTGGTTAGCGCGTGCGCCATATTTTAACAGCAGGCCTTGCTATGATAGTAATAGGTGTTACTATATAACAACCGTACCTTGATACTAGTACAATTACAATTACAATAATTAAGGTATTTCAGTACCAGCATTATAATAAGCACATTGGATTTGAAGCGCAATTGGATTTGCTTCATGCGGGGCTGCTCCAACGAACCCTTTACTTTTTTGGCGATGTTTAATTTTTCCTGGTTATGGCAATATTTCCCAGGTAAATCCTATTACTACGATATATTGTCTAAATTTGACGAATAGTTTGTAGCATGGTATCCTTTTATTAGGTATTTACTGCTAGAATAGGGTAGTTCTCAGCCCTCACTGTGGATTAAAAACAATCTAAAGGATTGTTGGTCATGGCAAACATAGTGGGGGCTGCTACATTTAAATTTTTATTTCGGTTACGGCCGCTCCAATCTCTTTGTGTTTTCGCTGTTGGCCTCATACATCATGTTTAAAATTCCTTCGTGCGGGTATGTTAACAAAAATTACCCTATAGGCGATTGCTTAAACTAATGTTATTCTAGCTATGTACTTTCAATTTTCTGCTCCGAAAATGTATTTTCGGGGCACCTGGGGGTGCAATCTTGCATTGAGTGCAACTATTGGTATTCCTCAAGCGTTGCTTTATTACAAATATTATCCTTTATGGGAAGGATTTCTTAAGGGGCTGGGAGCAGAAGTAGTATCCTCAAATGTCACTACTAAAAGGATTGTAAATGCGGGTACTTCGGTTGCAGAAAATGAGCTTTGCCTGCCCGTAAAGATATTTTTTGGCCACCTAATAGAGCTTAAGGACAAAGTGGATGCGCTGTTCGTGCCAAGAGTTATAAGCGTCGAGCAGGGTACGTACACGTGTCCCAAATTTTTAGGCCTTCCCGATCTTGCCAGGGCGGTCGATGCCAAACTGCCCAAGATACTCGACCCCACATTTAACACGAGACTCGGGCGAAGACATTTTTATGAAGCCCTGTTTGATTTTGGAAAGACTTTTACTAACAGCAAGTACAAGATCTGGCGGGCATGGATGACCGGTGTGGCCGCCCAGAAGGCATACCAAAAGAAACTCTTGGCAGGCGTTTCCCCGCTTGAGGCTCTTGGCGGCGACGCCGGGGCAATCCTATCAACCGGGGATCTAAAAATCGGCATTGCAGGGCATCCATATAATGTCCACGACCCCTATATCAACTTAAACTTAATCAAGAAGCTTAAGAAGTGGGGCGCCCAGGTTGTAACCGAGGAGATGATCCTACCAAGGGTTCTTGAGCACGAGGCGAACAAGCTACCCAAAAGACTCTTCTGGTCTTACGAGAGAGAAGTCGTGGGCGCCGCGTTTCACTGGCTGCAGACAAGAACGGTTGACGGCATAATATACATCCTCTCGTTCGCCTGCGGTCAGGACTCGCTGATCCAGGTTCTTCTTGAAACCGAAGCCAAAAAACACGAAGGCATCCCGTTTATGTCGCTTGTCATCGATGAGCACAGCGGAGAGGCGGGGCTTATCACCCGCGTCGAGGCCTTTATCGATATGCTTAGATGGAGGTCGCTCTCATGAAGGTAACGGCCCCACACATGGGAAAGCTGGATTTGATTTTTAAAGACATCTTTGCGCGAACCGGCATCGACTATGTCATGCCGCCGAGAACAAGCGCCAAGACTATGCAATTGGGATTGCGCTACTCCCCGGAGTTCGCCTGCCTTCCGCTTAAAGTAACCATAGGAAATTTTATTGAAGCGATAGAGGCCGGGGCGGATACACTTCTTATGGCCGGCGGGGTCGGGCCGTGTCGCTTCGGCTACTACGCCGAGATACAAAAATGTGTCCTGCAAGGGGCCGGCTATGAGTTTAACATGCTCGTTCTCGAGCCGCCCGCAGCCGGCTGGAAGCTCTTTATCGACACGTTAAGGGTTCTTGCGCCGGGGAAATCGATCTACCAGATATGGCAGATCATAAAGATCAGTTTTCGTAAAGCACGCGTCATGGACGGGCTTGAAAAGTACGCGCTAAAGTACCGTGCCTACGAAGTGCACCGGGGCGATACCACCAAGGCACACAAAAAAGCACTTGAGATAATGGAGCCCGCAATTACCGATAGGGAGATAACGGCGGCCTCAGAAAAGGCCTTTGCCGTTATGGAGGCGGTTGAAAAGGATATGGATAAATCTGTCGTCAAAGTTGGTATAGTGGGTGAGTTCTACATCCTTCTTGAGCCGTTTGTTAACTTCGATATCGAAGAGTATTTGGGGCATATGGGTGTCTCGCTTGAGCGATCGGTCTACTTAACTGATTGGATAAGCCCGTCACCTAAAAACCAGATTATGGGTATAACCGATGAGGAGATCGCTCAAGCTGCAAAGCCTTATCTAAACCACTTTGTCGGGGGCGAGGGGCTGCCGAGTGTGGGGCACGCCATCATCTACGCAAAAGAGGGATTTGACGGCGTGATCCAGTTGTTCCCGTTTACCTGCATGCCGGACACGATCGCTAAGTCAATCCTGCCGCAGATCAGCAGGGACTTTGATATACCGGTCATCTCGTTTGTCATCGATGAACAGACGGGCAAAGCGGGCATCTTAACCCGCCTTGAAGCCTTCATCGATCTTCTAGCAAGCAGGAAGAAGCATCGGGAGTTGGTGGGGGTCTAGAGTGAGAGAGGGCCAAAAGGCGAAAAGGCCACAAGGCCAAAAGGTGAAAGAAAATTCCTTCTGGCCTTTTGGCGGACCCACAATCTAGACCCAAATATCAGTGGCCTTTTGGCCAAGACCGATTTGTGGGCACTACTCATTAACAAGGCAAAAAGGAATCTTGGAAGGAGACTTTATATATGAAAGGTTTTTTGGGTGTTGACGTCGGCTCGGTGAGCACCAATTTGGTTGTCTTGGGCGAGCACGGAGACGTTATAAGCCTTATTTATAGAAGGACGCAAGGCCAGCCGATTAATGCGGTCCAAGAGGGAATGAAAGAAATTCAGGCCGACCTGCCCGGTGACATAGAAATCATCGGTGTTGGAACGACCGGTAGCGGCCGTTATTTAAGCGGAGTCATAGTCGGCGCAGATATCGTTAAAAACGAGATAACCGCACATGCGGTTGCCGCGTCCCACGTTGTGCCGCAGGTTCGAACCGTACTTGAGATCGGCGGACAGGACTCAAAGATCATCCTGCTTCGCGATGGAATTGTCGTCGACTTTGCGATGAACACCGTCTGCGCCGCCGGCACCGGCTCTTTTTTAGACCACCAATCAACTCGCCTGGGTATCCCCATTGAGGAATTTGGCTCGTACGCACTTGAGTCAACTGTTTCCTGTCAGATCGCGGGGCGCTGCTCGGTATTTGCCGAGTCGGATATGATCCATAAGCAACAGATGGGATACCGCATGGAGGATATTATATACGGGCTCTGCCAGGCGCTGGTGCGGAACTATCTCAACAACCTGGCTAAGGGCAAAGAACTACTTTCACCGATTGTCTTCCAGGGCGGAGTTGCTGCCAACGCGGGTATGAAAAAAGCCTTTGAAGAGTCGCTTCAGATCGAGATAGTGATCCCTGAGTATCACCATGTAATGGGTGCGATTGGTGCGGCACTTCTCGCCCGGGGAACGGTGAGGGATGGCAAGACCAACTTTAAGGGATTTGAGATCTCCTCGATCGATTACCAAACGAGAAGCTTTCACTGCAAGGGTTGCGAGAACAACTGCGAGATCGTCAGGATTCAGGTTGGCGGCAAAACGCTTGCCTGCTGGGGCGGACGCTGCGGCAAGTGGGAAGTCGCAACGGCAGAGGAAGCGGAATTACTATTGCAGACCTCTGTTTAATCCAAGTGCGCTTAGGGTAAATCCGTGTAAACACTGATTGCCCTCAGCCTAGACACCCAGAAGACAAAAGTACAAAACATCACACATACCCTTCATTATTCGTTGTTTTTCACGAGCTCAAGGCAGGTGCATGCTCCGATGTGCTTTTAACCGAATTGCTGTTAGATGGGATTGACGATTAGCCATAGGCGGGTGAGATGTGTACAGTGCATGAATAATGCATTATACTTTTGTATCAATAATTACATTGTCAAGGAAGAAAGGAGTGCAAGTGGCTAATAAGATACTTGAAAAACGCGTATTGCGTTCCGATTTATTCTACTTCAGAATTGAAGCACCTGAGCTTGCTAAAAAGGCCAAAGCGGGGCAGTTTGTGGTCGTGCGCGCCGACGATAACGGTGAGCGAATCCCGCTATCTCTGGCAAACATCGATCCGGACCGGGGTACGATAAGCCTTCTCGTTCAGACGATTGGTGTAACATCGACCAAGCTTTCAACACTAAGCGTAGGAGACGAAATCAAGGACATCGCAGGCCCGATGGGCCACAAGACCCCGATTGAGAAGTACGGTAGGGTGATCCTCGTTGGTGGCGGTTTTGGTGCAGCACCGCTTTATCCGATTGGCCGCGCTATGAAAGAGGCCGGAAACACCGTTATCTCAATTACCGGTGCAAGGTCTGCCGACCTTCTGGTTTACGAGAAAGAACTCGGTGAATTCAGCGATAAGGTTCTAATAAGCACCGATGATGGCAGCAAAGGACACAAAGGTCTCGTCACCGAAGTTCTTAAAAATGAGATTGAAGCAAACGGCGCGGATCTTGTTATAGCGGTCGGCCCGGCTATCATGATGAAGTTCGCCTCTTTGACTACAAAACCTTACAATGTAAAAACACTCGTCAGCTTAAACCCGATCATGGTCGATGGAACCGGAATGTGCGGCGCCTGCCGTGTCTCGGTTGGCGGCAAGACCATGTTTGGCTGCACCGATGGACCGGATTTCGATGGTCATCTAGTCGATTGGGATCTTCTAATGTCAAGACAGCGCACGTATCTCGTAGAGGAGAAAGAGGCCATGGAGGCCTACACGTGCAGTTGCGCACCGCATTCATAAAGGCATCGGGTAAAGGTAAGGAGAAGAGATAGATGGCAGAGACAAAGATACGTGAATATACGAAAGAAGAAATAAAAGAGATAAGAAAGTCGCGCACGCCGATACCTGAGCAAGAGCCGATTGTGCGCGGGAAAAACTTCGAAGAAGTCGCGCTCGGCTATACCGAAGAGCAGGCCCTTCGCGAGGCGAATCGCTGCATGGCCTGCAAAAAAAGGGACTGCGTAGCCGGCTGTCCGGTCGAGGTGCCGATCCCCGAGTTTATCCAGCTTGTGAGAGAAGGCGATTTTACCGGCGCCGCCAAGAAGATAAAAGAGAAAAACAGCCTCCCGGCGATATGCGGAAGGGTTTGCCCGCAGGAGAGCCAGTGCGAGTCGCTTTGCACTCTCGGCAAGAAGATGGAGCCGGTTGCCATCGGCCGTCTTGAGAGATTTGTTGCCGATTACGAAAGGGCGCACGGGGGCGGCGGTGAAGTAGCAAAGCCTAAGCCGACCGGCTTTAAGGTTGCGGTTGTCGGTTCCGGCCCGGCGGGTCTTACCGTTGCATCCGACCTTGCAAAGATAGGTCATGAAGTGACCATCTTCGAGGCGCTTCATAAGGCGGGGGGCGTGCTGGTCTACGGAATTCCGGAGTTCAGGTTGCCTAAAGCAATTGTTCAATCCGAGGTTGACGGCATTGCGTCACTGGGCGTAAAATTCGAGCTTGACTCGGTCGTCGGCAAGCTCTACACGGTTGATGAGCTGCTCGAGAGAGGCTTTGATGCGGTCTTTATCGGCTCCGGCGCCGGTCTTCCAATGTTTATGAATATCCCCGGGGAGAACCTAAACGGCGTCTACTCCGCAAATGAGTTTTTAACCAGGACAAACCTGATGAAGGCGTACCTCTTCCCGGAATACGATACTCCGATTAAGAAGGGTAAACATGTCGCGGTAGTGGGCGGCGGAAACGTCGCGATGGATTCGGCAAGAACCGCACTTCGTTTGGGCGCCGACAAGGTATATCTTGTCTACCGCCGCTCGATGGAAGAACTGCCGGCAAGGAAAGAAGAAGTCCACCACGCGGTTGAAGAGGGAATCGACTTCAAGCTTTTAACCAACCCGGTCGAGATTATCGGCGAGGATGGTTGGGTTAAGGGCATCAAGTGTGTGCAGATGGAACTCGGCGAGCCGGACGAATCCGGCAGGCGCCGTCCGGTTGTAGTTAAAGGAAGCGACTTCGTAATCGATGTCGATACCGTTGTTATGTCGATCGGTACCGGCTCCAACCCGATCATCCCCGAGTCGACTCCAGGGCTTGAGTTAACCAAGCGTGGCTACATCGTGGCCGACGAGACCGGTGCGACGTCGAAGCCCGGCGTGTTTGCCGGCGGCGATATTGTAACCGGCTCGGCAACCGTTATCCTGGCTGCAGGCGCGGGCCGCAGGGCGGCAGATACAATTCATGAGTACTTGATGAGCAAAGTCAAGAACTAGGGCCGTTTATATTGATGCCGGACGGGAAAAATATAAATTACTTAGGCGAATACAGATTATCGGAGTTAAAAGAAGGGAGGCAGCGTAATGGCATCACGCTTGAGTGCTTTACGTGGATCGGCCATGGCGGCCGGTGAACAGTTGGGGGAGCGCGCCTCTAGACTTATGGAGGAAGCACAGGCAAGTAATTTATTAACGTTTTCTCTTATTGCGGTATCGGGGTTTGCCCTGGGTATGTTAACGGGTCTTTTAATTGCCCCATCAAGCGGCTATGAGACCCGCCACCGCATTAGCGATCGCGCATCGGAAGCGATGGAGAGCGCGAGGAAAATGGCAAGAAAAAGAGCCGGGGAAATGGCCGAAGAGGCCGAGAAGATTGCGTAAGCTGGCTTAAAAAAAGCATGAATAAAGCTGCGGCGTAACAACCGCAGCTTTTTACTTATGCGCTATATGCCCTGGTAATATAATAATACCAGTAAGTTAATCAACAAGGTAATATTATCTAAAATACCCACCTATGGTATAATAGTTGACCAAAACATACGGTTCGGATGCTGTTGTAGGTACAAGTTCAACTATTAATAAGAGCGAGGTAAACTTTAATCCAATGTCGAAAGAAGAGAGCTTAATAACCAGGAGTGGCATAGTTGAGATATTTAGAAAAGGCCTCGTGCGGGCGGATATGATTTTTCATATCGTTGCCGGGATTTTCTTGCTCGCTGCGGCGGCTGTTATATTTTACTACGCAATGCTTAATATCCTAACTCCCACCAAAGACTCGATGATTCGCCTTGTAAACGATGTCCTTCTTGTCTTGATCATCCTTGAGCTTCTCTGGACGGTTTTAAGGTTTTTGAAAAAGCAAAAATTTATACTGGGGCCTTTCTTGGCTATCGGTATTATCGCCTCGGTGAGAAGGATTCTTCTAATTGAGGCACAGACCTCAGGCATGAACCAAGTACCCATCGGCAAACTCTACGAGATGGGCTTAAGCGCGCTTGTTATTATCACACTTATGGTCGCCTACTACCTCTCTGTTAAAGCGCAGAACATGGAACAGCAAGACTAAGAGAGGCCAAATAGCCAAATAGCCAAATAGCCAATAGCCAATGATGTGTCATTGCGAGCACCCGACCCACTGAAAGTGGGTAATTTAAGAAAGAAAACACTTTGGCAGAAGAAGTGTTTTCTTAGGAGCATAGCGAAGCAATCTCGGGAAGTTAGAGCCAACGTGTAGATTGCTTTCCAAGCTCCTTCGGAGTCACTTCGTTCCTCGCAATGACAGACCAGGGTTGCCTTCCAAGCCCCTTCGGAGGGGCTATCGCCCCTCGCAATGACAATTTTTTGGCTATTTGGCTATTGTCTGCTTTTTCATTGGCTCTTGGCTGACCTTACATATCTAGACCCATAAAACATTGGCTATTTGGCTTAATTATTCAGGCTTGTAAGTGGTGCAGGTATCCTGCCGCCTCTTCGCACAAAGTTTGCGCAAGAGAACTTGCTTACCGGCATAACGGGAGCGAACCCCAGGAGATCCCCAAAGGTTGCCCGCTCTCCCTCTACCTTGCCCGGCGATGGGATCAATCTTACTCCGGCGGCTTTGTGGTTTACAACGGCAATCGCCATTTGATCTGCAATGATCCCGGCAATCGTCTCAACGGACGTGTCTCCGGGGATGACTATCATATCAAGCCCTACCGAGCAGACCGCGGTCATTGCCTCTAACTTCTCGATGGAAAGCGCCCCCGCCTCAACAGCTTCCACCATCCCCAAATCCTCAGATACCGGGATAAAGGCGCCCGATAGCCCGCCTGTTGAAGATGTCGCCATCGCGCCGCCTTTTTTAACCGCGTCGTTTAGCATAGCAAGCGCGGCTGTGGTTCCCGGTGCGCCACATCGCTCAATCCCCATCGCCTCGATAATCTGTGCAACCGAGTCGCCTGGTGTCGGGGTCGGCGCAAGCGAAAGGTCAACGACACCGGGCTTAACTCCAAGTAGAGCGGCCGACTCGCGCCCGATAAGCTCACCCATACGTGTAATCTTAAACGCCGTTTCTTTTATGAGCTCGGCAAGGCGTAAGAGGTCGGCATCCGGGTACTTCTCAAGCATAGCGCGCACCACGCCCGGCCCGCTTATCCCTACGTTTATCACTTTATCCGGCTCGCCAAAACCGTGGTATGCCCCGGCCATAAACGGGTTGTCCTCAGGGATGTTGGCAAAGACGACGAGTTTGGCGCAGCCGATGCCATCCTGCCCGGCTGTGCGCTCGGCTGTCTCCTTGACCACTTCGGCCATCTTTAAGACCGCGTCCATATTGATTCCCGCCTTGCTTGAGGCCACGTTAACCGAGGAGCAAAGCCGCTCGGTCTCGGAAAGCGCTTGCGGTATTGAGCCGATTAGCTTAGCATCCCCAGGGGTCATACCCTTTTGGACAAGTGCGGTAAAACCGCCGATAAAGTCAACTCCGATATCGATCGCGGCACGGTCAAGCGATTTTGCTATCGGTACGTAGTCGCTAAGTTTACCGGCCTCGGCGATCGCCGCAATCGGGGAGACGGAGACCCGCTTGTTTACAATCGGGATGCCGTATTTTTTTTGAAGCGACCCGGCCACATCGACCAGCTTTCCGGCCGAGTCGGTTATTTTTCTGTAGATGTTTCTTGCCAGCTTATTCCCATCGGGGTCGATGCAGTCGCGAAGACTTATCCCCATGGTAATGGTTCTAATATCAAGCCTTTGCTCCTGGATCATCTCGACGGTTTCTTTTATCTCCTCGGCGTTAAACCACATCTTTAAGCCCCCTAAATCCGGTGCATGTAGCGGAAGATATCCTCGTGCTGCACGGTAATTTTTAAATCAAGCTCCTCCGCCAGTGCATTTAGTTTTTTCTGGAGGTCGGCTATTGAGATCTCGTCCTCGTCGACGGTAACCAGCATCATCATGGTAAAGAAGTCCTGCATGATTGTCTGGCTGATATCCTCAATATTTACATTGTTTTCGGCAAGCACCCGGCTCACCCCGGCGACAATTCCTACGCGGTCTTTACCCAGGACCGTCACTATCGCTTTGCCTTTCATCTGTTCCTCCCCATCAAACAAGCCAATAGCCAATTAGCCAATAGGATTTGGTATTTTCATTGCCTATTTGGCTGACTTTCGATCTAGACCCACATTTTAGTATAAGATAGTTTTATATACCTGGAAATATTGGACGAAATTGAGGACTCCGTCAAATCTTCATATCGTATGTGTAGCGTTGTATTATTTACTTGGTGATTTTATGGATGTTGTAAATGTTGAGATCGGGGATGTCGTAAAACTAAAAAAAGCCCACCCCTGCGGCGCGAACGAGTGGGAAGTCGCAAAATTGGGGATGGACGTCGGTCTTACATGTCTGGGATGCGGGCGCAAGGTTCGCCTTTTGAGATATGACTTTGACCGTAGGTTTCGGGGATTTTTAAGGCGATACCGGGACAAGCAGGAATAAATAAGAGGAAAGGTTGTCCCCTCCTCTTATCAACTAATACCCTTAACTTTTTTGTAGTAGTCGCACTCCATGCAGTTTGCAAGCTTCTGGGCAAATGTTCCCTGCACTACTCCGCCGCACATGGTGCCGGACACTCTCCAGCACTCATTGCCGTTGTCAGGATAAGCGGGGCAATCATTGCTCTTATCCCTTCCGCAGTTTTTAAACTCCCAACAGTTCACCACGATCACTCCTTCTAAATACCTGTAGTTTAGTAGGTTTAATGCTAGTTATCGACCCCGTTTTGGTTATTTTAAATCCCCCATTTGGGTGATTACATTACATATAATCGTTAAAACTTATGGTTAACGTTAGCAAAATAACTAAAAAAAGAAATTTTTTAAATCGCTCGAAAAGGCCTTGACCCTATCCCTAGCTTGCGGTAGTTTTATATCATAAACGTAAAAGCACAAAAGCATATCTTATGGAGGGGCGCCATGACTGCAAGAAGGCTTCTAATGGTTTTAGCTGTTTTTGTAATGCTTTGCCTTGCGTTTTCATCTCATGTCTTTGCAAGCGATTCCTTGAATTGGCCGGTTAAAGGCGGGGTTCTAAGGCAATTCAGCGCGGGGGAGCACCGGGGTGTCGATATTTCTGCAAACGTGGGCGACCCCGTTGCCGCCGCCCAGGACGGCGTTATCTACTGGGTGGGAAAGACCCCAACCGGCGAGCCGTGCATATCGATAGACCATCCCGGCGGTTTGACAAGCACGTATCTCCCGGTTAAGGCATCGGTTCAAAAGGGGCAGGCGGTAAAGGCGGGTGAGGCAATCGGAACGATATCCTCAGAGACCGATAAGTCGAGTGGCGTCCCGCATCTTCACTTCGGTATTTTCGATACAGCGTCTCGGGACGGTAAAAATTACCTTAACCCTTGTGATTTTCTAGTAAGTCAGGGAGTACGGACAGAAGATAAGTGCCCGCAGGAAGTGGAGAAGCCGGTGCAAGCGGTAGTGCCGGCGGATATCCCAAAGAATAGCCCTGGCGAGGTAGTTGCGGCCAAGCCAAGTGGTGAGCCCAAGCCAAGCAATGGGACTGGCGCGCCAAGTCCGGTAGAGGCAGCCACGCCAAGCCGGGTAGAGGCAATTGTGCCGGGCAGCCCGCCCGTTAAAAATCAAGGCGTCGCCACCGCCAACCCAAAGATTACAACTTTTACCGGGCCGCCTTTAAAAGATCGCAGCAGAGAGACAAACTTGAACCGCCTGGTTTTGGTGACCGAAAATACGCTTGTTGTTGGCTTGGATAAAGGCGGGCATACAGGCGCCGTAAAGCCGCCCTGGTATTTGCAGGTAGTTCTGCTGCGCAGTAAACTCTTGTCTGAAATCGGGTTTGCTTTTTTGGTCCTTGTTATGCTTATGTTAATTGCGGGGCGCGTCTTGTCGACATTCCGCGTACCTGCTATAATTGATAGGTCTTATACTCCTGCTTCAGCCTAACTGAAGCCGATTAGTCCAGAGGAGGTGAAAAGTGAGGAACTACGAGTGCATGATCATTCTTGACCCCACTTTGGAAACAGAGGCGATCGACAATTCGCTCGCCAGGTTTTTAGATATAGTTGCCAAAAATGGCGGCAAGGTTGAGAATGTAAACAAATGGGGGAAACGCCGTCTTGCCTATCAGATCGGTCAAAGCACCGAGGGTTACTATGTCATCTTAGATATCCAAGGCAAAAACGAGACCGTTTCTGAGCTAGACCGTATCCTTAAAATTACCGATGAAGTTGTCCGCCACATGATCGTTCGTATTGGAAAATAGGAGAGTAAAATGGCCAGTCTAAACAGGGTGTTTATTATCGGAAATCTGACGATGGACCCGGAACTTAGATTCACGCCAAACGGGACCGCCGTTGCCAACTTAAGAGTTGCGGTAAACCATCGCTATCAGGGTGCGTCGGGTGATTGGGTGGAAGAGGCAAGTTTTTTTAATGTGGTTGCATGGGGAAGACAAGCCGAGGTCTGCAACGAGTATTTAAGAAAAGGACGGCCGGTTCTTATCGAGGGAAGGCTTCGAAGCCGCTCCTGGGAGACACCCGAAGGCCAAAAACGATCGGCTGTTGAGATCGTCGCAAGTAGAGTCCAGTTCTTAGGCAAGGCGGAGACCCGCAGCGAGGACACGATAGCGGCGGAAGCCGATGCCGATCTCCAGGCGCTTGGAGTCGGCGAGATCGGCGATGTACCGTTCTAGAAAAGGCCAAAGGGCGAAAAGGCCACTATTTAGGCGAAAAGGCCATAAGGCCAAAAGGCCAAAAGGTGAAAAAAATCTTAGAATACCTTTCTGGCCTTTTGGCGGACTTACAATCTAGACCCAAAAAACAGTGGCCTTTTGGCGAGACAGAGTGATGAGCACTACTCATTGAAAAGACAAAAAAGAATCTTGGAAGGAGATTTAACACATGGCAGATTATGTCCGCAGGCCGAGGCGTAAGTACTGCGCCTTTTGTAAGGATAAAGTTGATTATATCGATTATAAAGATTTCAATCTCTTGCGCCGGTTCATGAGCGACCGTGGCAAAATCAGGCCGCGCCGTGTTACCGGCACGTGCTCCCAGCACCAGCGTGACTTATCAATTGCGATAAAGCGCGCAAGAGAGATGGCGCTATTGCCTTATACATTACGGTAGCCGGTATATGGTAACGTAGTTGCCGATTTATCGGGCGGTAATGTAGCGCAGGGCTTTAGCCCTGCCAAGCGGTGAAATGGTTAAATGGTTTTGGGTTAAAGGGTGAAAGGGAATAATGAAAGTAATCCTTAAGGAGGCCGTAGGAGGCCTTGGTAAGATTGGAGACGTTATAAATGTAGCGGATGGCTACGCCCGCAACTACCTCATCCCGAAGGGATTGGCTGTTGCAGCCACTCCGGGTGCTCTTAAAGAATGGGAACAAAAGAAAGTGGTTATTACCAAGCGGGAATCCCAGGAGAGGTCTGAGGCCGAGAGGCTGGCTGCTGAACTAAACGACAAAGAAGTAACGGTCGGGGCCAAAGTCGGCGAGGAAGGCAAGCTCTACGGCTCGGTTGGCTCTAAAGAAGTCGCGGCTGCAATTCATGAGCAACTTAAGGTAGAGGTGGATAGGAGGAAGATCGAGGTTGGCCAGACGATAAAAGAAGTCGGCACCTATCCGGCCCACGTAAGGATCTACCCGGGCGTTGAGGCCCTTGTTAAGGTCACCGTTGTTGCAGGTAAAGAGGAGTAATGAAGGCGGCTGATAGACCGCAGCAATTTGCAAGCTTCGACAAGGTTCCGCCGCATAACATGGAGGCGGAGCAGTCGCTCCTTGGCGCCATGCTTATATCCCCGGATGCAATCTCGGAGATATTGGAGTTTTTAGGCGCGGACGCTTTCTACACCGAGGCACACCGAAAAATTTATGAGACGATAATCGAGCTCTATGCAAAGGGAGAGCCGGTTGACCCGATTACCCTTTCTGAGGCCCTCTCAAGTAGGGGATATCTTGAAGTTTGCGGTGGCAAGCCCTACGTACACACTCTAGTAAGTTCCGTACCCAGTGCGGCAAACGCGAGGTATTACGCTAGAATTATCGAGAGAAACTCGACTTTACGCGCGCTTATTAAGGTTTCGACGGAGATAGCCTCGCTTGGCTATGAGGCCCCCGAGGATGTCGAGGGGCTAATCGACCGGGCGGAAAATCTCATCTTTCAAATTGCGCACAAGCGCATGAGCGAGAAGTTTGTCCATATCAAAGATCTTCTTAAGGAAGGCTTTGAGATGGTCGAGAGCCTCTACGAGAAAAAAGAGCAGATTACCGGCATCCCGACCGGCTTTGTTGACTTGGATAAACTTCTGGCCGGTTTTCATCCAGGCGATCTTGTCATCCTGGCCGCAAGACCCGCCATGGGTAAAACCGCGCTTGCGCTAAATATCGCCGCCAATATCGCATCCAACAAGGGATTAAACAACATACCTGTAGCCATCTTCTCGCTTGAGATGAGCCGGCAGCAACTCGCCCAGAGGATGATGTGCGCCGAAGCCAGAATCGACAGCCACCGCCTCCGCACGGGTCATCTGCGAGACGAGGACTGGAAGGATCTCGTCAATGCAATCGGAAGAATCGCGGATAGACCGATCTTTATCGATGATACCCCAAACATTGGTATTCTTGAGATACGTGCCAAGGCAAGACGCCTTTTTGCAAGACACTCGCCGGGAATCATTATCGTCGATTATTTGCAGCTTATGCAGTCCTATCGCAGGGTAGAAAACCGGCAACAGGAGATCGCCGAGGTCTCAAGGGGACTCAAGATACTTGCCAAGGAGTTAGAGGTACCGGTTATTGCTCTCTCCCAGCTCTCCCGAGCAGTTGAGCAAAGAAGCGACAAGAAACCGCAACTCAGTGACCTTCGTGAGAGCGGCTCGATCGAGCAAGATAGCGACATCGTCATGTTTATCCACCGCAATATGTATGGCAACTTGGATGACCCGGATGCGGCAGATGAGAGAAGGATCGCCGAGATACATATCGCAAAACACAGAAACGGACCAACTGGGCTTATAAGACTTACCTTCCAGGAGCACTTCACGAGGTTTGATAACTATATCGGCGGCTAAGAATCACTGGGGTGATCTCTAGGCCACTCTTCTCTTAGGTAGGTTAAAAAGTAATTCCACTTTGCTTTTTAAACAATTTTAAAGCACAAAAAACAAGCTTTTGCTGCGCTTTTGCAACAAAATGTTGCTTTTGCGTAAATTCTATTTTTAACTGCCGGAAAGTTAGGTTAGCTCCCAATAACTTGCTTTCTTTGACCCAACTAAATGAATTTTGCCTTCATTTCTCAATATCTCGAGTAAATATCGTATTTGCCGTTGTGTTAACATAGGCAGCATATCCTCAAAGTCCCTAATTACACCCTTCTTATGGACTTTTAAGTGTTTTAGTATTAGCTCCTTGTTAGTTTCTCTATCGAGCCCTCTTTTACGCGTATAGATGCCCTTTTTCCCTATAAAGTTATAATATTTCCCTGCAAGAATATAACGAACACCCCTGCCCCTTCCACCCAGTTTCTCAATAACTCCTAGATCAACTAATCTTGGCAAGCGTTCTCTTAAATTTTTAGGGATAAGTTTACTGTCGCGAATGTAGTCTAAAATCAAAAAGTCCTCAGTTGAGAAAACTTCCTGGCTCTCCTGACCTACGCGCTCCAAGAATTGGAGGAAGTAAGGGTCTTTAACTTCGCCGTGTAGTGTTAATTAAAAATTATGAAGCACCGATGAATTTATTTTCACCTAGCGTTACAGCAGCTTAGTTAGGTTGTCGTTTAATTTGTCATCGTGGTTGTTGTTTCGTTAAGACCGGAGATACTATGTTGTTTCACCTAACTTGTCCTACTCTTTTACTGGTTCTTGATGCAAGCCAATTATGAGCAGATATAGGTGACAAAAGGAAACTTTGCGTGCTCTTTATTGATCTCCCAGCCAGCTTCTTTAATCATTTCAGCAATATTATATCTAGTGAATTTAAGAAACCCCGGGGGCTCAAATAGCGCAAGTGCGTATCTAAAAAAGCTCCAGAAAAGCGTCCACTTATCAAGGCCAAACTCTGTGACGGCCAGCTCTTTAGAAATGCGCCTTGCCTCTTTTAGTGCGGATTTAGCACCGGGCGCCGTCATCTCATGCAAGCCAAGGACGATAAGAGCAACATCAAACGTTTTATCAGCGAAGTCGGTGTGCGTTGCGTCCATCACGCGAAAATCGATGTTATCTGCACGCGGGTCGGTCTTGGCGATATTGATGCGCTGCTCAGAGATATCGATTGCCGTAACATGACGGGATTTCTCGGCGGCGGCATAGGCCATACCACCAACGGCCGTTGCCATATCAATCACCCTGGTATCTGGGCCAATACCGGCTGTCTCGATGATTCGGCGCCTAAAATCAGATGTTTGCCCCGACCTGCCCATCCTTTTAAGCGCAAATGTTTCGATTGTTTCTCTTAATCCCAAGATGCTCTCCTAAAGGCTATCTTGCGTGCCTTAGCTTGTTCACATAACTATACTTCGAGTATCTAGTGGACGAAATTCCGCGATTATATGGAAATAAGTTTATAATCATTGTTGTAAGTATATCAACTAAATAGGTGCTCTGGATGAAATCTAATTCGATAAAAAATTTGTTGCCTTATCTTATGGCCCTCACTTGCTTAGCTGGCATTGCTTATTCATCCAGTCAACCGTTCTATGAGCAAGACTTGCGGCCGGAGATTGGACAGTACGATAAGATCATGAAAGGGATAAAGGGGATGCCGGAGATAAGGTTTCATTATGGTCGCCAACTAGTGGATAGCCGCAGACCGGCGGACTTCATCCAGTTCTGGATTCGCAAGGCAGGGCATGTGCTATCTTACGGGATATTGGGCTTATCGCTTGCGGCAATACTTGCCGGTAAAGGGTTGACAGGTGTTAAGCGATTGCTAGCGGCAAGCATGCTAATTATCCTGATAGCAAGTATTGATGAGTGGCACCAGACTTTTGTCTTCGACAGAACCGGCAGGGCGATCGATGTCGAACTAGACCTGGCTGGATACCTGGTACTTGCGCTCATTGTGTGGCTCGGTAAACAAGTCACCATTAAAACCCGTCGCCCTCTTTCATCTGCTTAATGATGTATTCCGCGGTTCTTGCGGCTAAGGCTTGTGCGGTCAATGTGGGGTTTACCGCTCCTGAAGTTACAAAAATCGGTGTGCCTGCAATAAATAAATTTGGGATATCGTACGACTGGCCGTAAGAGTTAACAACGGATGTCTTGGGGTCTTCTCCCATCCGGCAGGTCCCCATAAGGTGTGCCGATGCCGGGGCGGGGAATATCTCTACTGCGCCGGCCGCCTCCATGATGTCGGCAGAGAGTTTTAACCCGTGCTCAATTAACTTCTTATCGTTATCTCCATATTTAAAATAAACGATCGGGATGGGAAGGCCGAACTCACCAACTTCATCGGATAGCTCGACACGGTTTTCCTTGTTGGGGAGGACCTCGCCGATGATGCCGTTTCGCATCCAGTAATTGTAGCCTTTCATAAAATCAAGCAACTTGTGTCCCCACATGTCGCGCCTTGAGTTAATCGCAAGGTTTGCGAAATCAATTGGTCTTCCGGCGTAAGGGCCAATGGTAAAGCCGCGTTTGTAGTCGTTACCTGCATCGGTCTCGTAAAAGTCCTGTGTGATCACAGTTGTCGGGGGGTTTCTGTATTGGCGTACCGGCTCTTTAAATCTTGCGTAGACTAGATGATCGGAGTGAACCATCAAATACTTACCGACCGCACCAGACGAGTTGGCAAGGCCATCCGGAAAATCCGAGTTGGCCGAGGCAAGAAGAAGCCTTGGCGTCTCGACTACAAAGGCCGATAAGATCACAACTCTTGCCTTGATACATTGCTTGGCGCCCTCCCGGATGAATTCGGCCCCGCTTACTTTTCCGCTTTTGTCGGTTGTGATCTTCGTGACGTAGGCATCCGGTACTATAGTGGCATTATACTTTTTTGCCTTGGGGATAAAGTTTAAAAGGGTGTAGGACTTGGCGTTTGGCTTGCATCCCTCGTGGCAATATCCCCGGTTGGTACAGGGCTCGCGCTTAAATCCCCAGGGGTCTTTGTAGTAGGCGGTGACCATTGCAAGCGGGCATACCGCCGGCTTGATACCTAGCTTCCCACAGCCATCCATGAATTTTTGCGCCTGGCAGTCCGTCTCGTGCTCTGGCTGCGGGTAGCTTCCTTTACCCTCCCAGGGCCACTCTTCAGGGCCGGCTACGGGGAGCTCATGCTCCATAAATTCGTAGTAGGGTGCAAGGTCGTCGTAGGTAATCGGCCAGTCCTCGCCTACACCATCTAATGTTTTCGTTCTAAAATCGGAGGGATGTAGACGAAGCGCCATCATGGTGTAGTGGATGGTTCCACCACCGACTGCCTTTCCAGAAGTCGATGTCCCGATGCTGACACGGTTTTCTGCAGTTGATGCGTTGATACGCGGCCCGTCCCAGAAGAGCTTTCGCATCTCCCACTCGTCGGAAGCCCAGTCTTTTTCAGGATTCCAGTAGGGGCCGGCATCCAGGCAGATAACTTTTAAGCCGCCCTCGGCAAGTTGACCGGCCAGCACCGAGCCAGCCGCTCCCGTCCCGATAATTAAAACATCGAACAACTCACTCATTGCCACTCTCTCCAAGCTCGGGTTCGTACTCCATCTTCTCGTCGCATCCCAAAGCATAATACCCATAGGGATAGGCGGGGCCGGCAAATTGTATCTCATTCCAAGCATGCGGGAACGAGTAGTAGATTGCGGCTATGTCGGCAATCATCGCCTGCGAGAACAAATCGGATGGAAACTCCCAAATATCCTTGTTAACTTGTTCTTGCAAGGTTTTCTCAAGAAGAGCGGTCGTCTCATCAAAGGTAAGATCAGCTACACCCTTGCTGAAAGTCGCCTTGGATTCTTTATCTAAAAACGAGAGGCCTTGTTTATACATCTGCGGGCGCCAGGGAAGATCAACCGGGCGCACGCCTTTTTTCTCACTTCCCTCGATCTTGCGCCCGAGTATCTCTTTTATCGGGATATCTTCGTGGATGCCGGGGATCACCGCCTCGATGATTTTTGCTACCGCACGCAACTCGCTGTCGTCAAAGAAAGTTTGGGTCGGCACCTCGCTGATACGCTTTTCAATTACTTCTTGTGTTGTTTTGTCCCAGTGGTATTTCCAGGGCATTACGTCAAACTCGGGCATAAACACTCCGTGTTCGTTCACCGTTCATAGAATCGTCCGATAAATCGGGCAACTACTGCATATCGACTTCGTCGGCGTTGCCGCGTAGGCAGTAGTAGCGAGATGTTAAATTATACCCATCCCATACCGGGCAGCCCGGACACATACAGGGAAACAGGCCATCAAAGCCGTCGCAATCGGTTGTGCCGATTGAACAGTAAAGTCTAACATACTGCTGCGGGTTGGATATCTGGGATGTGTCCTGTGGCACCTGGTTTTTGTCCATCCGCTCGTTGGCACAGTCGCTGCTGGTCTCAACGGGGCAGGATGGGCAGATACATCCGTCTAAGTTATCTGCGCTTAGTTTTACCTTTGGCATTTTAATGTTTATTCCCATTTTAAGCCCAATAAATCGGGCAGCTACGGCAGGGCTAAAGCCCTGCGCTACAGATGCTGTTCCCCGGTTCCCGGCGTCGTTTTTCTTGACTTTAGCAGGGCATTTGGCTATGCTAAATACGCAGTTTATTTGTAGTTTTAGCAAAAATTGCGCAATTTTTATAAATTCTCATGTGCCTTATAGAGATTTTAGCGCCTGCACGCTCTTGTGCAGGCAAATTATTGCGTAGTTTGAAATCTTTGCGCAAAAAAGGTGACGCAAGATGGCAGGTTACGATGTCATCATAGTTGGAAGCGGCCCGGCGGGTATATTCGCCGCCCTTGAGCTTACCAAAAAAGAAAATCTCAAAGTTCTTATTCTCGAGAAGGGGCCGGATATTGAAAAGAGAAAATGCTATGAGAGGACAACGGGCAAATGTGCCCACTGCAAGCCCTGCCGCATAACCTCAGGTTGGGGCGGTGCCGGCGCATTTAGCGACGGCAAGCTCACGCTATCTAACGAGATCGGCGGCTGGATGAGCGAATACGTAGGCGACAAAGAGCTTACCGGACTTATCGACTATGTCGATGGCGTCTACCGTGAGTTTGGCGCAACCGATGTGGTACATGGTACAGATGGTGGTAAGGTAGGCCGTCTTCAGAAGAAGGCAACCCTTGCGGATATGAGGCTCGTCCCCATGCAGGTCCGCCACCTGGGAACCGACCGCAGTAACGATATCCTAACCGCGATGAAGGAGCGGCTTGCGCCGCGACTCGATATCCAAACCGGCGTTAGAGTATCCCACATCCTGGTTGAGAACGACCGCGTGGCCGGAGTCTTAACCGGTGACGGTCAGGTAATTACCGGCAAGCACATCATCGCCGCTCCGGGTAGGGAGGGCGCCGAGTGGCTCAACATCGAGGCAAGGCGGCTTGGACTAAAGCCGGTAAATAACGCGGTAGACATCGGTGTACGCGTTGAGGTGCCGGCGGTCGTCATGGAGCCTTTAACCAAGGATCTCTACGAGCCCAAGCTTATCTACACGTCGAAATCATTCCAGGATAAGGTTAGGACGTTTTGCGTTTGCCCGTATGGAGTAGTCGCATCCGAGTCGACCGATGGGATAACGACGGTAAATGGCCACAGCTACGCCGAGAAGAAGACGGAAAATACGAACTTCGCGCTTCTCGTAAGCACAAGCTTTACCGAGCCGTTCCATGAGCCCATCGCATATGGCAAGTACATCGCCCGGTTGGCAAATCTTTTAGGCGAGGGGATAATCATCCAGCGGCTTGGCGACCTCATGGATGGGCACCGCTCAACACCAGAGCGTATTGCAAGGGGTACAACAGTGCCGACGTATACCGAGGCAACTCCGGGTGATTTAAGTTTCGTGTTGCCGTATCGTTACATATCCGATATCAAAGAGATGCTCGAGGCGCTCGATAAGCTTGCGCCGGGAGTCAACTCAAGAAATACGCTTCTTTATGGAGTCGAGGTTAAGTTTTACTCATCAAGGCTTAAGTTGAAGCCAACGCTTGAAACCGAGATTAAAAACTTGTACGCCATCGGCGATGGGGCCGGGATCACGAGGGGGCTTATGCAGTCCTCGGCAAGCGGTGTTGTCGCAGCGCGTGCGATTTTGAATTCAACATCTAGGAGGAAATAGATGCCTGCAACAATTATTATAGGGACGCAATGGGGAGATGAGGGAAAAGGAAAAGTCACCGATTGGTTGGCAAACGAGATGGATATGATCGTTCGCTACCAGGGTGGACACAACGCGGGACATACGGTTATTGCCGAAGGTCATGAGTTAAAGCTACATCTTCTACCGTCGGGTATCCTGCGCCCGAATATCACCTCGGTTATTGCTTCCGGGCTTGTTATCGATCCCGAGGCGCTCATTGCCGAGTTGGATAAGATAAAAGAGGTCGGTATCGCCGATCCCAACCTCATCATAAGTTCCAACGCACACCTTATAATGCCGTACCACAGGCTGCTCGATCAAGCGGCTGAAGTTAAACTCGGCATGTCGAAGATTGGTACGACGGGTTTAGGCATCGGCCCGTGCTACACCGATAAAGCTTCAAGAGTCGGGCTTCGCATGCAAGACCTTCTTGATATGAAGATCTTCCGCGAAAAACTCGCCGTTGCGCTTGAGTTTAAAAACCAGGTTCTAACCAAGATCTACGGGATGGAGCCGGTTGAGCTTGATGCGGTTATGGATGAATATAGCGCCTATGTCAAAAGGCTCAAAGGCATGATAGGAGACACCAGCCGGGTTATCAACGAGGCGCTTGATGAGGGCAAGAATGTTCTTCTAGAGGGCGCACAGGGGACGATGCTTGATATCGATCACGGTACCTATCCGTTTGTAACGTCTTCTTCGCCAATTGCCGGTGGGGCCTGTATCGGAACTGGTATCAGCCCCATAAGGATTAAGAGAATCATCGGTATTTTAAAGGCCTACACGACAAGGGTGGGCTCGGGTCCTTTCCCGACAGAGCTGGATAACGAGACCGGCGAGACGATACGCTCGGTCGGTGGTGAGTTTGGCACGACCACGGGGCGGCCACGCCGCTGCGGCTGGCTCGACGGCGTTATCCTAAAATATTCAGTCAGGCTTAATGGGCTTACCGAAATCGCCCTGACCAAGCTCGACGTACTCTCGCATTTTGAGACGGTAAAGATTGCAATGGGCTATAAGCACGACGGCATAGTTTATGAGCACATGCCCAACCACCAGACGGTTTTTCATAAATGCACTCCTGTTTATGAGGAGATGGAGGGCTGGCAGGCAGATATAAGCGATGTTACCTCGTTTGATAAATTGCCCAAGCAGGCACGTGCCTACATCGAGAGAATTCAGGAGATAGCCGGGGTGCCGATTGCGATGATCTCAGTCGGCCCAAATAGAACGCAGACGATACTACGTTAGGGTCCGGGGTCCAGAGGACAGGGCCCGGGGAATTAAAACATAAGGGAAAAACAAAAAAGGGGAAGCCGCCTGGCTTCCCCTTTAGTTGTGCGTTCCTAATTACCGTTGCTGTGATTACCTGTGCATATTTTGCTGGGTCTTGTTGGTGTGGCAGACCGTGCAATTCCAGATCCAGTAGCTGTCTCCCTGGAACTTCTGGGTTATGGCCTGGTCTGATCCATTTATGGTCTGGTTGTTGTACACTACGTTATCAGTTGTATACACAGCATGTGTACCGTTGTGGCACGCCTCGCAGTAGAGTTTGTTATTCATGGTGTTGTTTGGACCATTCTGAAGTAGTGAGTTGCGATACAGCGTGTTCGCATTCTCCGCATGCTTAGCATCATGGCACTGGCCACATTTTGGCTCATCTAGCCATGGACGGCGTCCGTTTATAATGGAGTTTGCCACGTTGGCAGCATCTCCATGGCAATCAATACAACCCTTACCGGCACGCTTCATTATGCCGCGCAGGCAGTTGGTCTTTGGCCCCGGATGGCAGTTGTAGCAGCCATCGGTCGTGGGGGCTACTTTGTTCGCATGGAAATTATGCATTGCTTCAGAAAGACTCTTTACGCCCGGTTGGCCTGGTGCACCAAGAGCATTGCTTGCATGGCACTCGGCGCAGAGGTGCGGATGACCAGCGTTGGCATCAGCAAGTAGCGTCGTGCCATTTGCTGAGTCATGCTTCGAGAGGATATCAGCTTGTGGGTTAGTTGTCCCATGGCAGTTTGAGCACATCATCTCGGTAGAGACCGGTGCTACCACATCTGCCGTCTGAAGTGTGGCCCCAGTTGCGCTGTCTTTAACCGTAATGGTTGCAGGGCCATAGGGATCCCAAGTGCCGTCATCATCATACGGGGTAATTGGGATACCGTCTGCTACCCAACTCAGGTTGTTGGAGTCGGCCTTCATGGTTCCAGAAAGACCGTTTCCAGTTAGACCAATGTTTGGTGCTAAGTTCCAGCCAAAGCTCGGGGCATAGGTCCAGAAGTTGGTGTGAAGCGTCGAGTTGGTCTTCTTCGCAAATGCATAAGATACGGTAACACCGCTCATGATCGGGTTATTCCTTGATTTACGGTTCTGTATCTGCACATGTAGCGTATTAAACGGCGGCAGCACGCAGAAGTAGGAGTAGTCATCCTGGTCGCAGTGCATACCAAGGTCATTCCATGCTAATACTGTGTAATCCATACCTGCGGCTGGAATTGCCTGGTTGCCGTATGCCTTGGTTAGGCTCCAGTTAACCGTAGTGGTTGCACCGGTGTTAACAGTGCAGACCTGCCATGTCGTCTGGTATCCGCTCATCGT
>CADDYS010000011.1 GCA_902810715.1 bacterium
CTCCATAAATGGAGCAACTACAATTAGTGGAGCAACTACACTTAAATAATCAAAGCATGTGTGATGCTGTGGTAGGGTATAAATGAAAAAATATCGGGTTGGGTCTTTCATTGATCAGTTAGCGAGAGTAGCAGAGAATGGGCAAGCAAGTATCGCGAAAATGGAAGAAAGCAGCAGTTGCCGGACTTGGTCTTATCGTAATCTTAGTCCTATCCGGTATCCTCTTTTTTAACCTAAGCAAGCTTTTAAATACAAAACCTGCAAGCCATACAGCGGTAAGCACCGCCGGCAAATCAAGCTCGAAAATCGCAGACCGTACGATGCGGGCCCGCAAACGCGACAAGAAAAAATCGTACGGCCGTTCTAAGAAACCATTGAGGTCAAACCAGCTTTTCGTTCCTAAAAGTATCCCCGTTCTTATGTACCATTGCATTAACGACAAGACAAGGTTTGCAAACTCGACTGAGCAATCTTTGACCATACCGACTAAGGTATTTACCGATCAACTTGATTGGCTTGAAACACACGGATACCATGTGGTAAGTCTAAATGACGCCTACGCCGCGATGACTTCTGGCAAACCGCTGCCCAGTAAACCGGTTGTCCTTACCTTTGACGATGGGGCTCCCGATGCCTATACCAACGTTTATCCCATTCTCAGCCAGCGGGAATTAAGCGGGGCATTCTTCATTATCGTCGCACGTGTGGACAATGACGAAGGTCTTAACTGGGCAAAGCTAACAGAGATGGCAAATGCCGGCATGCAGATAGAATCGCATACAATGACCCATGCAGACCTGCCCACCGGGTCACCCGAAGAGATGGTTTATGAGTTAAAACAATCCAAGGCGCTGATTGAAGAGAGGCTTGGCCGGCCGGCCGATTTTATAGCCTACCCGTTCGGTGAAGTTAACCAGGTGGTTATCGAGGCAACTAAGCAGGCGGGCTATTCCGCGGCTTTTACCATACGCCCCGGGCCCTGGCAGGCGGGCGATAATCTCTTTACTCTTAAGAGAGTCCGGGTCTCCCGCGGGGAAACCATAGCGACATTTGCAGGCGAACTCGGTCGATGACAATTCCGCCTTATTTAAAACGCGATTCTCTTATAAAATATCCGCTTTGCAACTTCCGCCCCAATAATATAGAGCGCAAGGATCGCCCCAAGAGCGGCAAGAAACACCGGCGGCACCGTCGTAAATGAAAATAGTTTAGAGAGAGACGTGTAAGGAAGGATAGTGCTTACAGCCACCACGATTAGGGTTGCCGCCAATAGATATCGACTGGGTCTGCTTCTAAAGAAGGGCCTTTTGGTGCGGATAATCAAAACGACCAGCGACGCTGAGGTAACCGACTCGATAAACCAGCCGGTCCGAAACTCAGTCGGACCCGCATGCAGTATTAACAGCAACAACCCGAAAGTAAGAAAGTCAAATACAGAGCTTAAAGCACCGAAGACCAGCATAAACTTGCGGATAAAATTGATGTTCCATCGCCTCGGGTGGTCGACCAACTCCCGGTCCACACTATCGGTCGAGATTGTGGTCTCCGGAAAATCGGTCAGTAGATTAGTCAGAAGAATCTGAGTCGGCAAAAGCGGCAGAAACGGCAGAAAAAGAGAGGCCCCCGCCATAGAAAACATGTTCCCAAAATTGGCGCTGGTCGCCATAAACACGTATTTTAGCGTGTTGGCAAACGTAGTTCTTCCCTCATGCACTCCTTTTGTTAAAACACCAAGGTCTTTTTCAAGGAGCACGATATCCGCCGCTTCTTTAGCTACATCAACTGCTGTATTCACTGATATCCCAACATCGGCGGCGTGTAGGGCCGGCCCATCATTTATCCCATCTCCAAGGTATCCAACGGCATTACCGGCCTTTCTTAGTGCTAAAAGAATGCGCTCTTTTTGGTTGGGTTCGACCTCGGCGAAAATATCCGCATGGTTCACCTGCCGAAGAAGCGCGCCGTCGCTCATTCGCATCAAGTCCGATCCTGTAATAATTTTTAAGTTCTCTATTCCTACCTGCTTGCCTACGCTTGCAGCAACCAATTTGTTGTCACCGGTTATGACTTTAAGGGAAACGCCCAGGCGGTTCAGGCGATCTAGGGTCTCGGCAATCCCCGGCTTGGGCGGGTCGAACAAGAGAAGAAAGCCGATAAAAGTCATGTCTTTTTCGCTATCTTTAGTGATATCCGAGGCAGGCCCCATGTCCTTATAGGCAACCCCCAGGGTACGAAATCCCTGTGCGCTAAAGTCCCTATACTGCTCTTCGATGCCATCTCTAACATCACCTATATCCACAACTTCGCCCTCGGCGGTTTCGGCCCTTGTGCAAACCGCAAGCATGTTTGCTAGAGCGCCTTTGGTTGCCATGATGCGTGAGTTGTCCTTTGAAACTAAAACACTAAGTCTCTTGCGGATAAAATCATACGGCACCTCATCCACCTTCTTGTAGTCAGATAAGTCAAGCTTCTTGGATGTGCGAATCGCCTCGTCGATCGGATCCATAAAACCTGCTTCAAAAAACGCGTTGATATAGGCGTAAAGAAACACCTTGTCGCTATCATGGCCGCTGATATCTATAGCACCGCGTACACGCACCACGCCCTCGGTTATGGTACCGGTTTTGTCGGAGCAAAGGACGTTCATGCTGCCGAAATTCTCAATGGAGGCAAGCCGCTTCACGATTACCTTGTCTTTGGCCATGCGCTTTGCCCCCTGGGCAAGGTTAATGCTGATGATAGCAGGTAAAAGCTGCGGCGTAAGACCAACGGCAAGCGCAAGCGAGAAAAGAAAAGATTCAAGAACCGGGCGGTGTAGGTAAACGTTAATTGCGAAAATCGCAATAACCAGCATAAGCGTGACCTCGATGAGAAAGTACCCAAACCGTCTGACGCCGCGCTCAAACTCGGTCTCCGGTGATCTTAACCCTAACCGCTCGGATATCTTGCCAAACTCAGTTGACTTGCCGGTTCTAACAACAAGTACTCTCCCGCTACCACTAACAACATGAGTCCCCATAAAAAGAGCATTAAATCTTTTGGCCAGAGGTGCGTCGGTGGCCGTTAGCGCGGGTATCTTCTCTACCGGGTAGGTCTCGCCGGTAAGCGTCGCCTCATCGACAAACAAGTCAGTCGATTCCAGAACCACGCAATCCCCGGGGATGGCATCCCCCGCCGCTAGAATTACGACATCGCCCGGCACGATATCCTCGATAGGTATATCCTTCTGTCTGCCATCCCGAAACACCGTCGCTTTTACCTCAACAATGGCGAGCAGCTTCTCAACGGCATCGGTCGCCCCCCGCTCCTGCCAAAAACTTAGAGTACCGCTTATAAAAATAATCGCCATTATGATCGAGGCGGTTGTGCGATCTTGCAAGAAAAAAGATAATATCGCCGCAAATATGAGGATAAGAATTATCGGGCTTTTAAATTGGGACAAAAAGAGCGAGAGCGATGAGGCTCTTTTTCTAGGCCTTAAGAGATTGGGGCCATACTCTCTAAGGCGAAGCCTTGCCTTGCTACTAGCCAAGCCATTCGGCGTGGCTTTAAGCTCTTTAAGGAGTGTCTCAACAGGCACACTCCAAAACGCATTTTGATAAGGTTGTGTACTTTTAACCATTTCACCATTCACCCATTCACCGGTTTAGCGGTTTACCGGCTCTTGTTCTCCTAAGCCTACTAATCTGATTTACCAAAAACGGTAGCAGAAGACTAACCGCTGTGAGGATAGCAGCGGTTAGAATACCAACTATAAGACGATTTACCATTGAGCTAATACGGATGAATTCCTCATCTAATCTGGGCTGCTGTGTTACAACAGTTAGCTCACCTCTTGTCAACTGCCCGAGAATTCGGCGGATTTGCCGAGGAGCCTTTGAAGCGACATCGGCATACTCGGTAAGCGCCATTAAGCCCCGCCTTGCGACGGCGAAAGGCGAACGGGTTTCTTCCCAGACCCTTCTTGCAAAAGGAGCCATAGCTTCAGCGAACTTGAAATCCGGGTTGAGCTGAAGAACCAGGCTTTCCTCCATCGAAACCGTCTTGATCAAAAGCGCGAGGTTTGGCGGCATACGAAGATTGTGCCGCCTGACTAAGGATGACACATCGTTTAGGACGTTCTTTACGTTTACCTGCCGAAGCGAGAGCCCGTAATACTTCATGATCATGTTGCTTATCTCACTTCTTAAAGCACCGAAGTGCCCAACGCGCCCGGCCACGCCAAGATCGACGTAGGCATCAATTATTCCATCGGGGTCTTGGGCAAAGATGGAGATGAAGAGCTCGACCAGATTGGCTTTGGTTTCCTGGTCGATGTATCCCACCATCCCAAAATCAACGATACCGATAACCCCTCCTTCCATGACAAAGAAGTTTGCCGGGTGCGGGTCGGCGTGAAAAAAGCCGTGCTCAAAAACCTGCTCAAGAAGGATATCCGCACTTCGCTTTGCAACCATCTTGGGGTCGGCTCCCGCCTCTTCAAGGGCAAGGATATCGTTGATTCTTAGGCCGGTTACGCGCTCCAGCGTAATTACGCCATCTGTCGCGTAATCCCAATAAACACGCGGGATATAGACCCGCCCATCGCCTTCAAAGTTCTCACGGAAGTGGTCGGCATTTCGCCCCTCCCGTACATAGTCCAGTTCTGCTAAAAGCGTTTGCGTAAACTCCCTGGCTATACCCTGAAAATCAAAATTGCGCGCGGCCGGTAATCTACGATTTGCAAGCCGGGCAAGCTCTGTGATGATATCTACATCAACCGTGACCTGCTCTTGGACCCCGGGGCGCTTCACCTTAACCACCACGCTCTCGCCGGTTTTAAGCTCTGCAGCATGTACCTGGCCAATAGATGCGCTTGCCAAGGGCTGTGGATCAAAGTATGCAAATATCTCATCAACGCTCTTATGTAGCTCTATCTCTATCTCCTGACGGATAAGCGAGACACCGACGGGCGGTACTTGATCAAGAAGTTTCTCAAGCTCGCGTATATACTCCGGCGGGAGCAAATCCACCCGAGTGCTTAGAATCTGTCCCATCTTTATAAAGGTTGTACCAAGCTCCTCAAATACCATGCGCACGTGCTCGGCCTGCGTGTACGGCTCGGCGCGCCTCGGATGCCCTAAAATCCCAAGGTGAAACGGCACAAACCTGGTTAGACCAAGCTGAGTTACTAAAAACCCAAACCCGTGCCTTAAGAGCGCGCTTACGATTTGGCGGTAACGCTTTCTGTATCGGCGGGATACAGCCAGGCGAATGCCTATTTGCGGAAGAATGCTTGCCATTAATGTCTCCCGGTAACTGTCTTCTTATTCCAATCTTCAGCCTTAATATAGATTGTTCCCAAAATAGGCGTCTGGTCTATGGTTCATGCAAATCGGATCCTTAACGAAAGATATGCAAAAGGACGAGATCGGCAAAGAAGAGCAGCACTCTGGCACTAAACGCAGGGCTGAAGCCCTGCGTTTGCGCCCCATAAATGGGCAATTACATTTTTATTCCGCGGACCCAGAACCCCGTCTCTGGACCCTATTTCGACACCCACTCCTCATACCAACCGTACTCAGTCTCCCAGGTGTCTTTATACATCTCCTTAACCTTATTCGAGTATTCTCTTAGTTCGGGTATAAACTCGTTTAAGATCCTGTCGGCACCATCGTGAGTCGGACGTGCACCGAACTTTTTAACCAGCCCGGCCATCGCTCCCGGATGGTCTATAATCGGGCACGGACGGATATGGTTGCGCCCGAAGGGCTGTGCTTTCCTGATTCCCTTAAAGAAATCGGAATTAAGTGAGTCTACAAGAGAGTGGTCCTTTATGTTGTGCGTTGAGAAGTGGCAGAAAATGCACGGTTCAACATCGCCCCTGTTTGTTATGTGCATGAATTGTCTTCCGCCGGCAAGACATCCGCTGGTCAGCGCCCCGTCTCCCCAGAAATCGATAAGAAGAATCGGCCTGGTAGAGCGCAGATGGCTCACGCGCCTGCGTATAAGGTCCCTTTGCTCTGGAGTCGGCATAAGCGAGAGATCGGGTTCACGGCCCACCGGCATGTAGTTAAAGTACCAGCCAAATATCGCACCCTTTTCCACCATGAGATCGATAAACTCGTCAGAGACGACAACTTCGGTGTTTTTCCTGGTCGGTGTTGCCGAGAACATGAACGGGGCTCCCGACTTGCGAAGCATATCGGCCGCGCGCATGATTTTCTCAAAAACCCCCTGCCCACGGCGACCATCGGTCTCTTCTTGCATCCCCTCAATGCTTAAGACAAGGATGGCATTTCCAAGCTTGGCAAGCTTTTCTACAACCCGCTCGTTTACCACGGTCGCGTTTGTAAAGATTTGAAACGAGGCATCCGTGTTCTGTTCAAGAATGTTAAATAAAGGCTTATAGAGAAGAGGCTCTCCACCAAGAATAGTATAAAAGCTAATACCGATTTCTTTGCCTTCGTCTATTACGCGCTGCATGACATCTGCCGGTAGGTCGTCACGCTCGCTGTACTCGCCCGCGAAACATCCGTCGCATTTTAAGTTACAACGCATAGTCGGACTTATTAAAATAGTAAAAGGCGGCGTTACACCGTGTTTCTTTTCGTAACGACCGCGGGTGTGTGCGTCGAAGAACACCGACTGCACGATGAAATTTGCGATACCCTTGCGATAGGTATCGCTCAGTTCCCTCCCCAGCTTCTTTGCAAGTACGACTGATGGATGGCCGGTACGGAAGGCTTCACGCACCACCCTAACCGAGTTTGCGTCGGTGTGCGAAGGCGCAAGCCGCTCAAGCAAATAGGTAAGTCTAATTAGATTATCGTCCGAAGCTTTGCTGATTAGTTTGATTGCCAGGTTAACAGATTGCTCAAGTGTATATCGCCTGATATGCTTACCGACGCCGGCATGTTTCTTGACCACTTCCTGCACTCGCATCCTAATCCCCCCAGGTTAATATTTATTTAGGTTCTGCTCGAAAGTGTCCTTTCAGATAACTTTTTGCCCTGAGCATGTTATTATATAGTTGTATCCCCTGCACAATGTTGTCGAGGGAAAAATTCGATGGCGATTTGAATGCCATCTTTATGTTTGAAATCAACGAAACGCGCCTGTAGAGCTTACAAAATTCCCTGTAAAATTGCTTAAGCGGTAACTTAGTAGGAAGCACAGCATGGAAAAAGTCGAATAGTTCGTAATTTTTACTTGTAAGCTGGTGCAGTTTTTCCGCAAACAGGTCCGTCCCGGGGAGCGGCGTAAGTACCGTAATCTGGCATGATGAAACTTTTAGTTTCCTGATGTATTTTTGCAGCAGCCGGAAGTCGTTGCGACCAAAATCCGGGTCGACGATAAACGCCGCCCAAATTTCGATGTCGTTATCGTGTAGTACCTTCACCGCTTCCATGTTCGCCTCAACATTGTTTTTCTTATTTAACTTATTAAGATGTTCTTCATCGAAACTCTCAAACCCGATAAGCACCCACCGCAAACCGGCATCCCGCAGGCGGCGGATCATATCGGGGTGCTTGGCAATTGTATCGGTGCGTGCCTGACAACCGTAACTTTTCTTGATACCCGATTCTTTAATAAGCTGGGCTATGCGCTCGGTTCGCGAGACATTGCTCATGAAGTTGTCGTCGGAGAAGAGGATATGCTTTGTAGGGGCCAGCTTGATTTCTTCAAGAACCCGCTCAGGGTTTTTCTGGCGGTAACGACCCCGGTTAAACTTCCAAACCGAGCAGAAAGTACACCTGTACGGACAGCCGCGCGCGGTTTCTATCATGGTTACGGGCACCATGTCGCGGAAGAAATATCTCTCCGCATAGGGCTCAGTTATTTTGCGGTTTACCAGCGGCAACTGGTTAAGATCGCTTATCAACGACCGCTCGCCGGTAAACACAGGCTCACCGTCTTTTAAGAATGTAAGCCCCTTGAGGTCGGAGTAGTCCTCACCCGCTTCAACACGAGCCAGAAGCTCGGGCGCAACCTCCTCTCCCTCACCTGCAACTATCACATCACACCTACCAAGAAAATCAGATGGATTAAGTGCGGCATGATGGCCGCCGACAAACGTAAAAGCTTTGGGGAGAACCCGGTGGACCGTCTTGAGCACCGCTTGCCCTGCGTAAACTGCCGTTGTAAACGGGATTGCTACACCTACCGCATCCGGTTTGTTGGCGGTAAGAAATTTTTCGAGGTTTCGGTCGAGTCGCATATCCAACATGCATAGATCATGCGAAGCAAGTGCACCGGCAACGGCCTCAAGGCCTAGAGGTTCGGTAAGCGCAACATGATGGAACCCTATGTAATGACCTTGTGAAGGCTGTATCAACGCGACCTTCATAATCTACCCCCAATAACCAAAGTAGTCTTATCAGGTCTTTTCCCCGCAATTATGCTTGTTTAAACCATAGTCTGTTGATATAACTGACACTTGTTCGCATATAGCTTGAGAATAAACCAATTACTTGGCAATTGGTAGTGCATATTAAAGATTCGCGTAAATTTATCTTATATAAGAATCTTCCTTATCTAACGAGACACAGAACTTGTTTTTCCATATAGATTATATAGAAAACATTTTTTGCTGCATGACTAATACAAACGCGATTGAAATTAGAGACCTTACTAAAGCCTACGGCAGCGTTAAGGCCCTCGATGAGCTCAGCCTCGAAGTTGCTAAGGGCACGGTCTTCGGCTTTCTTGGGCCAAACGGCGCCGGCAAAACCACAACAACAAGGATTCTTGCCGGCCTTGCTTATCCAAGCAGTGGCTCGGTTAAAGTTCTCGGGTATGATGCTGCAAAAGACGGCATCCCAGTTAAGCGATCGATGGGATACCTTCCTGATGTCCCAGCCTTTTACGAGTGGATGAAAGCAAAAGAATATCTTATCTTTGCCGGTGAGCTTTTTGGGCTGCGCGGCACGGAATTAAGGAGGCGTGTGGATTCGCTAATTGAGACAGCAGGACTTAATGGCGTGAATCGGCCTATCGGGGGATTCTCACGCGGGATGAAACAGCGGCTTGGAATCGCCCAGGCTTTTATCAACGACCCAGATATCCTTTTTTAGATGAGCCAACCTCGGCCCTTGACCCCATCGGGCGCAAGGAGATACTTGATATGATCGAGTCGCTATCCGAGAAAAAGACCGTCTTCTTCTCGACTCATATCCTTGCTGATGTTGAGAGGGTTTGCAACTCGGTTGCAATTATTGATAAGGGTCGCCTTATAGCACAGGGAAGCCTGGATGAGCTAAAAGATAGATACACCAGGCCGACCTTTACCCTCGAGTTAGATGCAAACGTCGTGCCCCTGGGTAAAAGGCTTAAGACGGTGCCCTGGGTTACATCGGTAAGCAGCGATAAAAATATCCTCACCGTTGATGTATCGGATGTGAAGGCTGCGCAGGTTGAGCTTGCGGGTATCATTGCAGAATCTAGCCTGCCGCTTAGAAGACTTGAGCTCAAGGAAACCACACTTGAAGACATCTTCGTCGATCTTGTTCAAGAAAAAAGCGCAAGGTCGTTTAAGAAGATTAAACCCGGCAGGACGGAGGAGGCGGGCCGATGAGCGGATATGTCTTTTTTAAAAAAGAGGTAAAAGCAATCTTTAAAACTTACCGCATCTGGCTTATCCCCCTGATATTTATATTCTTTGGAATACTGAGCCCGGTAAGTGCAAAATTCTTGCCCGCCATCCTTAAGGCGGCGATGCAGGCGGATACCACCCAGAAAGTATTCTTGCAGATAAAGATACCCGAACCAACACAAACCGATGCCTACCTGCAGTGGGTTAAGAACCTCTCCCAGTTCGGGATGCTCACACTTATCCTTATATCCATGGGGCTGGTGGCCGAGGAGAAAGCACGCGGGACGCTCGCACTTGTAGTTACAAAACCGGTCTCAAATAGCTTTTGCAGCCTATGGCCTACTCATCCTGGCGGTAACGCTCTTTTTCAGCACGTTGATGAAAAACCAATTGGGGGCTGCGGGTTTGGGGCTTCTCTCATATTTCGCTTTTTCCATAATAGCCGGCATAGCCCACGGGATGGATAAATACTCGCCAGGTGCATTATCCAGCGTGGCCGCCAAAATCATCTCCGGGAGCCAGGCGTTATCAGAAGCATATCCCGCAATCGGGATATCAATTGTACTCTCAATTGTAATGGTCGTAGTGGCGGCCTTTGTGCTGGAGCACCAGGAGATATAAAATAGTTCTTATGACTCTAGGCGATGTTTTAAACCATTATCCATCGAGTATCGTTACGGCCTTAATGGCATTCGCCTTTTTGTGGCTTGCCCTCTATGTTTACCGTGTAAATCCCGAAGATAATATATCCAAGCTGGCCTCCGGCGCAATGATTGCCATATTCATTTACCTCTTCGGCAGCTTTATGGTAATTACAGCCACAGAGAAGTCCGAGGTTATTCTTTACCAACGCATACTCTGGTGGCTGCCGTTCGCCCCGGTTTTATGGCTTCACCTCTCACAAAAAGCAACTCCCCCGCTTGAGTTCAGAGGCGTTATCAGAAACCGGATAGGAGCGGCAATTAACTCGACGCGCACAAGCGCGGCTATGGGGGCCTTTTACGGTATCGCCATATTATTCTTTCTATCCGGCATCTTTACCGACAGCCTTTTTAAATTCAGCTCCTTGCGTAGTGCAAAGCTTCCTTTAGGCAACCATGGCATACCGATAGGCCCGGTCTATAAGCTGTTTGCCGTCTTTATGTTTCTTATGATTTCGGTCGCATGGATAAATTTCCTCTCCGCATGGTGGAGGGATAGCAAAAAGAATATAGGTGAAGTCACCTTTTTCTGGCGGGGTATAAAGGAACTAACTCTGACCGCTATTCCATTTTACAAGTCACATTACCGTACGCAGTTCTTATGGCTGAGCTTGGGAACTATACTCTTATGGGCCGCCTCAGTCGGGCTTTTAGTAAAATGCATAACCGGCATACATGTTAGGCACTCCCCGGGCAACATCGTCTTAGGGGTTGGTATGGTTATCGTTGCCTTTGCAATCCTAAAGCACAACGCCCTCTTGAAAAAAGAGGCGTTGCAGAAAGACGCAATCTACGCCTCAGTCGGCGCACTCGGTATATCCGCTATTTATGCCGCAGCTATATTTGTTGGACAGGGCGATATTATGAGCGTTCCGGTTGTAAGCCTTGTCCTTATAACTGCACTTGCTCTCACAACACATATGCTTGCCGACCAGATAAAAATCTGGTTCAGCCAGCTTATCGGGACAAGGCTCGGGCTTTTCTCAACCCGCGATGTCGATGAGATGAAACACCTTTACCACGCGGCTTCAAGGATTAAAAGACGGCAAGAGCCGGTTGTTGAGCTCTTTAACGACGGAAACAAAACCGTAGAGGAACTGCTTAGTCTTCTCACCCCGCGCCAGCGCGAGATCATAACCCACCGTGCGAAAGGGCTATCGGATAAACAAATCGCGGACGCCCTTGATATCAAGCTGCCAACAGTTAGAAAACATATCGAAGACATCAAGAAGAGAATCGGCTCGCGCGACAAAGCCGACTGCGCCATCTACTGCGTTGTAACCGGGCTTCTGAGTAAAGAAGATTTGTTGGATTGGTTCGGCTCACTGGACTTAGCAAACCAGAAAACAATCGAAAAATAATATAGTTATTTCTGCGTATGTCCACCCTTTTTACCTGCTATTTTCCTGTGCTTAGCATTTCTACCGACAGACGAACCATCCCACCCTTGGGTACGCTTTGCACAAGGCTATGCAAATAAGGAGGCTAATACTATGTCAAGAATAGTTAATACCAAGAGGCTAACTAACCAAAAGCAGTACCAATCCGTCCAGATAACAGTCGACCCAAAGTCGCGCAACCTGGATAAAACTATCCGCGATATCTTAAGGATAAGTGAGCTTGTAACCGGACAAATTCCTTCGGTAAAAATAAAGTCCATCGCCGTAAACGACTACTTTGCCGTCGTAAGGGCGGATATTCCCAGGCAGGTCGGCACAGAAGAGACTACTTTGAGACTATATGAGATAAAAGGCAAATGGAAAATACGAGGGTGCGCGTTTTCTGAGAAAGAGTCCCAAACGGCCATCTAAAAATTTACTTGCAAAAATGTCTCCCAAGCTGTTGTATTAGATTGACGGCGACAAATCGCCGCCTGCCTTATGTCGACATGCCGGGAGGTTGCCTTGAACGTAAATAAAATTAGAATTATCGTAGCCAGCATAATCGTAGCATTTTTCCTAGTTATCGCCTTCTCCAAGTCTCTCGTGTTTTTACTTACAGATTGGCTATGGTTTAAGGGAGTAGGCTATGCATCCATATTTACAAAAATACTTAGCACACAGGTAACTCTCGGTATCGCCGCAGGCGGTGCATTCTTTGTCTTTCTCTACATTAACCTGCTCATCGCAAAAAAGCTGGCGCCCTCTTTTACCTACTGGCGCGGAGCTCCGGACGACCCGCTCTACAACATCATCAAGTTTTTCAAGTCGCCCATCTTTATGAGATTTTTCAACCTCATTATGTTCGCAATAGCCCTTGTATTTGCGTTCTTTGTGGGACTATCCGCCTCAACTAACTGGGATGTTGTCTTAAGGTATTTGAACCAGGTCCCGTTTGGGGTCAAAGACCCGGTCTTCGGCCTGGATGTCGCATTTCATATGTTCTCCATCCCCTTCTACGGGGCGGTTCTTAACATCGGGTTCTTGGCAATCATCCTAACGATAATTCTTACAATGCTGGTTCACTGGATTAACGGCAACATATCGTTTCGCCCCGGCGCAAGAACGTTTGCGCCTCATGCAAAAGCGCACCTCTCGGTGCTATTCGGCGTGTTTTTCGTACTGCTCGGGCTGGCATTTAAGCTAAACTCTTATGACCTGCTGCTGTCCGATATCGGCGTGGTCTTTGGCGCAAGCTATACCGACATTCACGCGAAACTTCCGGCGCTTACCGTTCTCTTCTTTTCGTCCCTGGCTGCGGCGGTTCTCTTTTTGGTCAACATCCATTTTAAGGGTTGGAAGCTTCCCGCCGCCGGCATCATATTTATTGTCGCGGTGGCTATCCTTGCCTACGGCATCTATCCATCCATCGTCCAGTCCTATGTGGTTGCGCCGAACGAGATAGAAAAAGAGACCCCATATATCAAAGAGGCGGTAAAGTTAACCAACCATGCCTACGGCTTGGATAAGATCAAAGAAAAGCCGTTCCCTGCCAAGCAGGAGTTGGATAAAGCAGCGTTAAATAGGAATAAGCAAACGATTGATAACATCAGGCTTTGGGACTGGCAACCGCTGGATAAAACTTTTAAGCAAATACAGAGCATACGCCTGTACTATGACTTCTCAGACGTTGATATCGACCGCTACCCGATTGACGGCAATTACCGGCAGGTCGCCATCTCGGCCCGCGAGCTTAACACCGGTAATCTACCCGGCAATGCAAAGACCTGGCTAAACCAGCACCTTGTCTACACCCACGGCTACGGCATTGTCGCTAACAAGGTAAACGAGTTTACCGATGAGGGCTTACCTAAGTTAGTTGTAAAAGACATCCCTCCGAAATCAGAGGCCCCTAGCCTAAAGGTCACCCAGCCCGAGATATACTTCGGTGAGAAAACAGACGACTACATAGTTGTAGGCACCAAAACCCACGAGTTCGATTATCCGATGGGAAACGAGAACAGCTATGCCAAGTATAGGGGGAAAGACGGGGTATCGCTTGGCAGCCTGCTTACAAAAGCCGCCTTCGCATGGCGATTCGACAGCCTGCAGCTTCTGCTATCCGATTCGCTCACCGAAAACAGCAGGGTTCTTTTCTACCGCAACATAGTCGAGAGGGCAAGCACGATTGCGCCATTTTTGAAGTACGACGGCGACCCCTACATCGTTGTCGATAACGGCAGGCTCTGCTGGATCATCGATGCCTACACAACCGACAGCCGCTATCCCTACTCGCAACCTTTTGATAATGAGACCGGGCAGAACTATATTAGAAACTCGGTTAAAGTGGTTATCGACGCTTATAACGGCAACACGAATTTTTATGTCTTTGATAAGGGCGACCCGATTATTCAAACATATAAAAAAGCGTTTCCGGGGATATTTAAGGATAGCTCCGAAATACCGGCAGGCTTGCTTGAGCATATAAGATATCCCGAGGATTTGTTTAGAATCCAGAGCCGGATGTTTGCCACGTTCCACATGACCGACCCACAGGTCTTCTACAACAAGGAAGATATGTGGACGATCTCCAGTGAAAAGGTCGAGGGTCAGGAATCCGAGATCGAGCCCTATTATATGATTACGAAACTTCCCGGAGAAAGCAGCGAGGCGTATATGATGATAACGCCGTTTACGCCGAATAAGAAAAACAACATGATCGCCTGGATGGCGGTAAAGTGCGACCCAAAAGATTACGGGCAGATACTGGTGTATAAGTTCCCAAAGCAGAGGCTCATATACGGGCCGATGCAGATCGAGGCAAGAATTAACCAGACGCCCGATATATCCCAGGAGCTTACGCTTTGGAACCAGCAGGGCTCGCATGTCATCAGGGGAAATCTCTTTGTTATACCGATAGAGGACTCAATCCTTTATGTGCAGCCGCTTTATCTACAGGCCGAGCAAACAGAGCTGCCCGAGCTTAAGCGGGTTATCGTCTCTTACGGCTCAAAGATAGTAATGCGGGAGGACCTCGGCTCGGCTCTTGAGTCGATTTTCGGCGGGGGAAGCGGCCAGGTGGTGGCAAAACCTTCCGATAAGGCTTCGACTGTTGAGGCCGCGCCCGCGCCCGCCTCCATCAAAGACCTGATCGACCAGGCTCAGCAAGCCTTTAATAACGCCCAGACAAAACAACGACAAGGCGACTGGGCCGGCTACGGCGAAGAGCTTAAAAAATTGCAAAAAGCATTGGCGGACCTAAAGGACAAAGCCGGCAAGTAGAAGCTTCACTCAGATAAAAACGGCTCAGTCTATAACTGAGCCGTTTTAACTGCATGACCATTGACATCGTCAATTAGTCTTCTACCTTACGAACTTTCTCTGAGTCCTGCCAAGGTTCTGGATTGTCATTTTGCCTTTAACAATCTCTTTAGCGATCTTCTTGGCCCTGTCCATGTCGATGCCAGGAACGAGAAGCTCTTTTCTGGGCTTGCCAGAAGCGTTAAGCCTCTTGATCGCTGCCCTTAGCATAGCGGGATTTCCGCTTTTTTCGATCTCGGTTGCGATGTCTTTTGGCTTCGCAACGGCTTTTGGCTTAGCAGCAGCTTTAACTACTTTAGCTTTAGCCTTAACGACTTTGGCCTTAGTTGTTTTAGCCTTCATAGCTTTAGCCTTTGCAACTTTAGCCTTTACTGTCTTAGCCTTAGCAGCTGCTTTAGACTTTGGGGCAGTCTTAGCTTTAGTGGTCTTAGCCTTGCTGGCAGTAGCCTTTGCGGTAGTGGCTTTACCCTTTGCAGCCTTTGATTTGAACTTTGCTAAAACGCCTTTCTTCGGATTTGCTTTTGCTTTTACTGTTGCCATTTTCCCTCCTACATATTATCTGCTTCTACTAGTTGGCATATTGGACAAAGGTTGCATTCTCAGCGATTATACTACATAATATTCCAGAAACGCAAAGTCCATATACCAAAACTATTTACTGTTATATCGGACAACCAACCCACCACTTTAGTATTTAATTAATAAATTTTAAAAATATTTTTTTCGTGAGAATCAGTCGACTTGAGTCGCTACTCCCGAGATTGCTTCGCTTTGCTTGCAATGACATAAAAATTACATGTCCCAGTACTAAGCCTTGAAAATCCCCATGAATTGTCAAGTTAGTTTATAATAATAAAGGGAATGATTGGGCTATCTTGTTCCTCTTGCTAGAAAGGATTTTTAATCATGCATAAAAGGACTCGGGTTGGGATACTCTTTGGAGGCAAATCGGCAGAGCATGAGGTATCGCTCCAATCTGCAAAGAGCATAATTGAGGCGATTGATAAGGAAAAATATGAAGTAATTCTAATTGGTATCGATAAGAAAGGTCAGTGGCACCTTAATGAAACCTCAAGGCTTCTTCTTGATACAAGTGGTCCTCAGCTAAATAAGCTAAACGGTGTAAGCAGTAGTGTCGCCCTGGTCCCGGGAAGAGATAAAGGGCAACTTGTAAACTTATCAAACCCCGAGTCGCTTGAGTCAATAGATGTCGTATTTCCTATTCTTCATGGGCCATTTGGCGAGGATGGAACGGTCCAGGGACTATTAAAATTGGCAGATATACCATTTGTCGGCCCAGGAGTTCTTGGCTCAGCAGTGGGCATGGATAAAGATGTTATGAAGCGTCTATTAAGAGATGCCGGCCTTCCCATAGGTAAGTTTCTCACAATTAACCGCTCCTCAAGAAGCGAAATCGATTTCAACGAGGTCGTGACAGAGCTTGGCTTGCCGCTTTTTGTAAAGCCCGCAAACCTGGGCTCATCGGTCGGAATAAACAAGGTTAAAAACAAAGATGATTTTGAGTACGCGATAGCCGACGCGTTCAAGTATGACAGCAAGATCCTGATCGAAGAATTTATCAAGGGGCGTGAAATCGAGTGCTCAGTACTTGGAAATGAAAATCCTGTCGCCTCTATGCCCGGCGAGATAATTCCGCAACACGAGTTCTACGCCTATGCAACAAAGTATATCGATAATGAGGGCGCACGCTTGGAAATTCCGGCAAAACTTCCCGATGACGCTGTAAAGAAGATTCAAGAACTTGCGGTTAAAACGTTTAAAACACTTTGCTGCGAAGGCATGGGCCGTGTCGACTTCTTCCTTAAAGATGATGGTGAAGCGATAGTAAATGAGATCAATACCATCCCCGGCTTTACCGAGATAAGCATGTACCCAAAACTTTGGGAGGCCAGCGGAATCCCCTACACAGAATTAATAGATAGGCTGATTCAACTTGCAATTGAGAGACATGAGAGAGAACGCGGACTAGAGACTTCTTTTGAGCTTGAGGGTTAATAAAAATAGGTCAACCATAGGTCTGTGCAACTGCGCGCTTGATAAATCAAGCAACTACAGCACTCTGCAGCTCCTCTATTACTAGCTCGCTTACTCGCTCTATTGCCGCCTTAACCGGCGGGGTCAACACACCATCCCTTGGCCTTACATCACCAACTTGGATAGCGAAAACGATAATTTCCGGGTTGGCTCCAACAAGTCTCGCATTTGCAACCAGATGCGGCACACCCATCCCATGGATATTATTTGACCGTAAGCGGACAATATCAGCCTCATCGGGAGTAAAGCGAAAAACCGCACCGGGCTCTGTCCCTGCGTCGATTGCGTCAACTACCAGAACTACATCCGATTCACGGAAATACCTGATAAGACCCATCCCGACGGTCTCACCAACCACGGCATCGACATCGAGCCCGGTAAAATCAGAGGAAGAAATAATGGGAAGCAAACTCTGCACAACCGCAACACCTATGCCGTCATCGCCCATCAGCGTATTACCAATGCCGATAACGGTGACTCTCTGAATATGCTTCCCATTTCTCATTTACTACCTCTTTTTGCCTGGCTCGGGGGACGTTTCGCGCCACCAGAACATCAGCGGCAGTTCTTGAACCACTTCTACAAACACCAAATATATATGAAGCGCCACGGTAACAACAAACAACCACATAATCAGATAATGAATGATGCGCACGATAACCGGTCCGCCCAAAGCATATGTCAGCGGCTGGAAAAAGCTTGCTGTCGGCGTCCATAGCTCAAAACCGGTAATCGCTTGCAGTACTATTAAGAATCCCCAGAATGCGTAAGCCCCCTTCTGCAGTGGATTGTACTTTGCAGTCTTTGGGTGGGTTCGGCGCAAGAAGAAATAGTATTGAAGCATTGGCAGGAACTTGCCCCGATTCTCCGGCTGCGGTGCGAAAAATTTGTAATCACGTATCTCATGACGCGAGCCGGGTGGGGCCGACCTGCCGATAAACGCCCAGTATAGACGAACCATCGCGGTAGATAACAGCACCCATGCGAATATAAGGTGAAACGTCCTGTTGTTTGCCATCGAGCCGCTATAAAACGGTGAGTGGATGAAAAAACCCGTCCATATCAGCACACCTATAGCAACTAAGTGAACCCAGTGCGTTACCACCGCAGGCAATGGGTGTTCTTCCCGCGTTGTTTTTATATCGCGTTGCTCGCTCATCCCCATCACCCCTAGCGTACCTGGAACTTGAGTACCCGGTTATGCTCCGGTTCAATCACGTGAACCGCACAGGCCATTCACGGGTCAAATGTGTGTACAACCCTTAGTATCTCAAGCGGCTTTGCCGGATCAACTACCGGCATACCGATTAACGCCTCTTCAACCGGGCCACGTACACCCTTGTCGTCGCGGGGAGATAAGTTCCAGTTCGACGGCGGAACGGCAGCGTACGTGCCGACAAGCTTGTTTTTAATTCTTATGTAGTGGCTAAGGGCACCTCGGGGTGCATCCCAACCGCTTACTCCGGTGCCGCTATCCGGTATGGGTTTCTGTATGAAAACGTTGGTTTTCCCACCCTTGATGTTGGCGAGAAGCTCATCGGCCCAGCGCGTGGCATTATCAGCATTTATCTTTGCCTTAAGGACACGCGCCGCAATCCGCCCCAGATTTGACATAAGAAGATCGACCCGGCCCGGGGCACCGATGGCTGCAAGTGTGCTATCTACAAGATTCTTGGCCTCTGTGCGCCCGGACAAATACGCAACCAGCATCTGTGCGAGCGGGCCGACCTCCATCGGCCGGTTCTCATCCCCGTAGCGTGCCGCCTGGGTCCAATCGTACTTGCCCTTAACCGGGCCCGGATTATCAAGCGGATCCAGGCCGGTAAAGTCCATCGGCTCCTGCCCGACACTAAGCGGGTGCTTGCCTTCACCTATTCTATCGGGATAATACGAGTACTTGGTATACATCCTCGCCTTATTTGGATCGACTTTTTCAACCTTGAGCTTGCGATCGAATATCCCTCCTCTTGGAAAAAGGCGGTCGTAAGGATCCTGGCTCTTCTCATCGAGTACACCCCAGGTAAGGTAGTTGCCGACACCCTTTCCGGTATTGGCAAGGTCGATGTAAAATGGAGCGATAGTCAGTAGATCGGGAACCATCACATCGTTGATAAATGTTCGCACCTGATCCATCTGGCTTCGATAGAACGTTATTTCCTCAATTGTCGGCAACTGAGTCACGCCACTCGGAACCATATTCATAATCATCGGGTACTTACCGCCCAGATATGTTGCGGCATCGTTTGCAGCCTGCTGTGCATCTATTGCCTGCAGATAGTGGGCCGTAAGCTCAAGGTCAAGATCGGGGGGTAACTTGTAGCCTGGATGGTCCCAGTACATATTCGCAAACGGACCGAGCTGGCCTGAGTTAACTACAGCCCTTACCTGATCCTGAACGTTTTTAAGCGATGGCGTAGTCGGCTTGGCGTTAAGTGCGTTCGGTACGTTTACGTAATCAAACGCATTGAGGATGTAAAACCAAAGGATATGGTCGTAGCCGATCTGCGCAGCCTCCATCATGTTGCGAATAAGTCGCGCATTATCATCGATCTTCTCAATCCCCATCGCGTGCTCCACCGCTTGAACGGAGTTTATCGCGTGAGGTGTCGGGCAAACACCGCATATCCTCTGGGCGAAATGCCAGATACCAAACGGGTCGCGGTTTTTCATAAATATCTCAAAACCGCGAAATAAGGTGCAGGTATTCCACGCATCGGTAACCCTGCCATTCTCGACGATGCAGGTGATGCGAAGATGGCCTTCAATACGCGTTATGGGATCAATAACTACTTTTGCCATTAGGAACTACCCCCTTTAGAGCCTTTTGAACTTTCTTCTTGCTCAGGAGGCCCGCCTTTTCCCAGCCTACCCGTCGCAACCTGACCAATGAAATGAGCCCCAAGGCCAACGGCCGTCGCAATACCGATCGCTTCACCGATTTGAGTCGGCGTTGCACCGCCAAGACCCGGGGGTGTTACGTTTGCTACGGGCTGGTAAAATGGGGTGAGCTTGTCCCAGAACTTGGGCTCAGCGCAACCGATACATGGACCATTGCGGACGCACCAGCCCAGGTGACCATTCCACTTGCGCGTTGGGCACGGGGCATTTGTGACCGGTCCCTTGCATCCCACTTTGAATAGACAGAAGCGGTTCTGCGAGGCCTCATCTCCAAATACTTCCACGAATTCACCGGCATCGAAGTGACCTCGTCGCTCGCAGTTGTCATGTATTAATTGTCCATAGAGAAATACAGGGCGACCGATCGCATCCAGCTCGGGAACTTTGTTATTTATGAGGATGTAGCTAAGTATGGCAAGCGTATCTTCGGCGTTGCCGGGACACCTCGGGCTATTAACAACCACCGGATTGGCAATACCGGCATCTTCTCTTAAAAATGCGGCAAGTCCTTTTGCGCCAGTCGGGTTCGGTGCTGCTGCCTGGATATTTCCATCGCTTGCACAGCTTCCTATGGCAATAGTGGCCTTGGCTTTTTTGTAAGTCTGCCTAGCTATGTCCATTGATGTCTCGCCGTGAACAGTCATTGCACCGGGAACCTTGGTTGCAATTGCACCCTCGACAATATAATAGAAATCTCCTCTATCCACCGTATCGCGAAAACTCTTCTCCGCCTGATCACCGGCCGCCGCCATGACCGTCTCGTGGTAATCAAGTGAAATCTGTCTTAAAATTAAATTGGCTACGCTCGGCGTCCTGCTTTGCAAAAGATTGACGCTGCACCCGAGGCATTCCTGGAAAAGCGACCACACAACTGCAGGCCGCTTAGCCAACTTCTCAATAGCGGACGCTATGTCTGGGGCTGCCGTCTCCCCTAACCCGATGATAGCCCCCAGCACGCCGCAGTATTTGAGAAACTCCCGCCGCGTGATTCGAGGGAAAAACGCTAGTTCCTCGTCGTCTCGCATACTCCACCTCCACTCCCTATACCCATCGGCAATCTGCCACCGTACATTTTTGAAGCTTATATACCCACTACTGAACTTACTTAACAATTGCTTACCGCTTTTTAGAAAAAACCAAGATAATAGAGCAAGCAAAATTTTTACCCGTATTGATACGAGCGGGATCTCATGGGTAATAAAATGTTATGAGCAAAAGAGATGGCTGGGGTGGGCTTATAGCCGGAATCATCCATTAATTAATCAAACGCCGGCTCGTTTTCAGGTAATATTTGTGTCTGCTCAGCCAACAATTCAAGCCCAGCTTCTTCCCCGGGAAGGCGCTCCGAGTGGCTTTTGCGAAGAGCGATCTCCTTCATGAAGAACATGAGGATAACCCCAACAGCTATCATAAACGTGGCGATATAAAATATTCCGGTGATACTATCGGATAATGCTAGACGTAGATCGCCCATCATGACAAAGAACGATTTTTGGGCGACCGGCGGCATCTTTGCTACAATGCCCTTTATCTCACCCAGCTTCATGAGCGACTCTGGGTTTTTCGTGCTCTCAAGTAGTTGCTTGGGCAATATCTGCAGCGTCTGCGCGTGTTTTACAAATAAATTCCCCAGCTCGTCCTTAAGATTGTTGTTCATGAGGCTCCCCATGATCGCAACTCCAACCGTGCCCCCAATTGAGCGGAAGAACTGGGTTGCTGCCGTAACGACCCCGAGCTTGCTATGCGAAAATGCGTTCTGCACCGCAATAGTAAAGATCGGCATGGTCGTCCCGAGACCTCCGCCCAAAAGAATCATATCCCGCACAACTTCAGAGTTTTGTGTATGAACCGTCATGATAGACAGTAGATACATGCCGAATGTTGCCGCTATTAGACCTACAATACCTAGAATCTTATATTTGCCAACTCTTGACATTACCTGCCCCGTAATCGTACTTGTAACCACCATTGATATCATCATCGGGAAAAGAAGCAATCCTGAGTTTGTTGCGGTCTTTCCTACAACCCCCTGTATAAAAACCGGGATGTAGGCGATCGTCCCAAACATGCCCACTCCGGTTATGAGCAAAATCGCAACGGACACTGTAAAGATACTGTTTTTAAACAGGCTCAGATCGATGATAGGCTCTTCCGCCCTGCTCTCAGCAAAGATAAATGCAAGAAGCATCACCCCGGAGCCTGTGAAAAGACCTATGATCTCGTTTGAGCCCCATGGGTACGTTGAGCCACCCCAAACCAAAGCAAGTAGAAGCGGCACAACACATGCAAGAAGGGCCGCGGAACCCCACCAATCGATCCTGCGCCCCTTATGTCTGGCGATAGCCGGCAACACCTTTGCCAGAACGAAAATCGCCATGATACCAAACGGGATATTTATGTAAAAGTTCCACCGCCAACTCAAATTATCCGTTATGTAACCGCCTGCAAGCGGCCCAAGTATGCTCGCCAAACCAAATACAGCGCCCATGACCCCGCCCCACTTGCCTCGCTCAGCAGGCGGGAAAATATCGCCGATTATCGCAAATGCATTGGCCATCATCGCACCGCCGCCGATACCTTGCAGGCCGCGGAAAATAATTAGCTGGGTCATGGATTGAGATGCTCCTGAAAGTATCGAGCCAACAACAAAAATTATGATTCCGCCGATGTAAAACCACTTACGTCCATAGATGTCTGAGAGCTTGCCGTAAATAGGAACCGAGGCCGTCGAGCCGAGCATGTACGCGGTAAAGACCCATGAGAGCATATCAAGACCGCCGAGTTCGCTGACAATCTTCGGCATAGCCGTCCCCACTATAGTTTGGTCAAGCGCCCCAAGCAGCATCCCGAAAAACACACCAACCATGATCAATATCTTCTGTCTCTGCGGAAGTGTATCCAATCACATCACCTCACAACTTAATTTTTACGTATTAGTAGGTACCGCATACCTTAATTTTTGCGTCATTGCGAGCAAGACAAATCATAGCGCATGTGATGGTGCACTAGCCTTCAACAACACGATTTAGAATCTGCTCCATGCTTTGCGCTTTGTTTGTCAGATGCTCTACTAAACGGCTTAACTGCTCGGCCTTTACCATGAGAAGCCCGCTGTTGTGCGGTGCCGTAAAAAAGAGCATTTTACTGCCGGGTTCAATACCGAGAGTTCGCCTGGCCTCCGCCGGTATTGAAATCTGACCCCGCTCCCCAACCGTGGCTGTACCTAGGAACGATGTATCATGCATAAGTTAGAAGCAACCTCCTTTACATGATAATGCATGTAATGTATGAGGATACCACGGGCAGCTATCTTGGTCAACAGAAAAAGGAAGGGGCCAGACATAAGGTCATAAGAAATAAGCTGGTGCAAAAAATTATCCGTGGCCGTGTTTTTATTAAGGGCCACCTTAAAAGATAAGTTTTTCGCATATCCCGTTTGGGTAACGAATGGTTGTACTGCGAAAAGTTGAATCAGGATAAGGTGGCGATATGAACGGTAATATTAATAACCCTGATGAAGGGCACGTATCTCGTGGTTGGCCCCATTCGCTCTGGATAGATACCACCCTAGATACCAACTACCCTGTGCTTGAACAAAATATCGAGGTAGACACAGTAATTTTAGGTGGGGGCATTGTCGGTATTACAACGGCAATACTCTTAAAAGATGCGGGACAAACTGTAGCCGTCGTCGAGATGCACAAGATAGTAAAAAGCGTAACAGGCCATACCACCGCCAAAGTTTCTGCCCTTCATGGGCTAAAATACCACAAGCTTTTGAGAAACTTCACAGAGAAAAAGGCGCGTGTCTACGCAGAGGCAAACATGACAGCAATTGAGAAAGTTGCCTCCCTGGTTCAGCAAAGAAGCATCGACTGTGATTTCAAGCGCACCTCCGCCTACACCTACACCGAATTAGACAACAATCTGGGTGAGATTAAGAGAGAATTGGAGGCAACGCAAAAGCTGGGGCTTCCAACATCCTTTGTCGTGGATACACCCTTGCCATTTGAAATTAAAGGTGCGGTTTGCCTTGATAACCAGGCCCAATTTCATCCACGCAAATATCTACTTGCTTTGGCCAATAGTATTCCAGGCGACGGCAGCCATGTCTTTGAAAACACTCGGGCATTTAGTACAGAAGAGGGTGAGCCCTGTGTGGTTTCTACTAATCAGGGTGATATCCGAGCCAAAAACGTAGTCCTTGCGACCGCCTTTCCTTTTCACGACACAGGGCATTTCTACGCTAAGCTTTACCCCTACTGCTTCTACTTAACCGGCATGCACATCAAGAATGACGTGCCCGAGGGCATGTATTACAGTGACGATGGAGGCTCTCACTCGATTCGTAACCAGCCCACCGACGATGGACTCCTTCTTATAGTTGGCGGTGGCCATCACAAAACCGGGCAAGGCGGCGATACGTTTAAGCGGTACCAGGAAGTCGAGGACTATGCCAGGGAGCGATTTGATACCAAATCGGTAAATTATTACTGGTCGACAGAGGATTACAGCACCCCCGACATGGTGCCTTATATCGGCAAGGCTCCGAAAACCAACCACATATATATGGCCACCGGATTTGCCGGCTGGGGTATGACCAACAGCACGGTCTCGGCCATGCTTATCTCCGACTTGATTTTGGGGCGGGATAACCCCTGGGCGTCCTTCTTTGACCCATCGCGCCACGACATCGCCCAGTACGGCGGAACGTTTATGGCCGAGGGCATAAACATTGTCGAACAATACGGCAAGGAATACCTCACAAGTTTCGAAAAGATGGACCCGGCCGATTTAGCCGAGGGTGAAGGTAAGCTCATAAGAGCCGATGATAAGAAAATCGCCGCCTTTAAAGACGATGAGGGCAAAATCTACACCCTCTCGCCTTCCTGTGTCCATATGGGATGCCTAGTTAGCTGGAATGCCGCCGAGAGAACCTGGGACTGCACATGTCACGGCTCTCGTTATAACTTCAACGGTGAGGTCATACATGGCCCGGCGACCGGAGACCTGCCCGAAGAGGAATTAGGACAGTAATCCGAGCGATTAGCTAGTAAGATCGTGTTTTTTGCTCTGATACTCTTCGGCGTCAATTTCACCCTTTGCATAGCGCTCTTCAAGTATATCTATAGCCTTTGACCTGCCTTGGGTGGGTACCGCAGTTCTGCCACTTGCACCAAGCACACGAACCGCATAAGCTATACCACCGATAATAAGGGCCCAGAACAAAAGCATCGAGATAATCATAAAAATCCCCCAAAATCCAAACGGGTGACCGAAACCCCAACCATACATCATGGTTAACTCACTCCTTCCTATTCATAATATACCGAATAGATATGAATAAGTTATGAAGAAGAATTTTAGAAGTTATGAATTATTTGCGCTTTAGAACCAGGATGGCCACGTCGTCTGTGAGGTTACCATCAGCAAAGCGAATCGCCTCATCCCTAAGATGCTCGACGATGGCGTTTGCCGGTGCATTGCGCACCTGTTGAACCGCTTCAAGAACCCGGTCCTCGCCATAGAAGCCTTTTGCACTACGCGCCTCGGTCAATCCATCCGTATATGCAACGAAAATATCCCCGGACCCAAGCTCAACTTCGCTAACCGAATAAGTCGCATCCTCATCAACGGCAAGCGCAATTCCACCTGGCTTCAGCAGGCGGCAACTCTTGCTGCAAAGAATAGGTATGGGGTTCCCGGCACTTACCAGCTCCAGGCGACCCGCCCCCATATATGCGCCTGCCAAAGCGGTCGCAAAATGCCCGGCCTCAAGCTCCTCCTTAAGCACCCGGTTCAACCTAGCCATGGTAGCAGTTAAGTCTTGGTTCTCACGCATAAAACCCCTGAACTGGTAGCGAAGCATCGCGGCATCGGTTGCCGCCCCAAGTCCGTGACCCGAGAGGTCGCCTATTATAAAAGCGGCCTCCAAAGGATTTAGCATAAAAAGATCGACAAGGTCGCCACCTACCCGCGCCCGCTCGGTGGAAGATAGATAGATGTAGGCCACTTCGAGATCGATTACTTTTTTCGGGACCTTGGCAAATAGTCCTTCTTGAATCAATCGCCCAAGTTCGGCTTCTTCTAAGAGCTCTTCACGGTAGTTCCGGAAATATGATGTAGCGATGGCGGCAAGCGCCGCATGAAGAAACTCATCCATCTCAACCAGCCACTCCATCGTCTTCTCCAACGGCTTCCGAGGTAGTAATGGCATATAGCTTGCTTCAAGAAAATGCAGGCTGATTATCAACGCCTCGTAGGGAAAGTCCCTGGCAGCCAGAACGGCGCCCGTTTTTTCAAGGTCCTCAATACACCTCTCAAGTTGGCGTGTCTGCATACAACCCAGCATATTATGGAAAACCCCACCGAAAACATCCTTTAACTCATCGCGGGTAAATGCCGGCGGGCTCCAGGCCATAAATTGGGTCCTAACCCATCTATCGACAATCTCTGCCTCATGGGGGATCAAAATCTCGGCGAGTTCCCTTAGAGCATCCTCGCTTACCTTGGCGAACTTTATGATCCGGTAGCCCACGAAACTGGGTGTCTCTCCGCTACCTTCATGTTCAAAATTTTGGTTGGCATCCATAACACCTATTGTATAAGCAAAGCCATAGTGAGGCAATCGGACTGCCCCGCCGCAAAAAGAACTGCATGCTTAACCAAACATAATGGATCTAGATTGGTTACAGCAATTTCAATGGGGGTAATTAGGTAGAAACGTGATGCCTTATTGTATACGAGGAGTAAAAGATGGTTTTAGAGAAGGAACACTGTTTAGCACTGTTTGAGATAAGCAAATCGTTAGCTTCAGCTCGTAACCTTCCGGCCATTTTACAGGTCATTGTTAAAGACGCGACAGAAGCTACCGGTGCAAAAGCAAGCTCGATCCGCCTCCTCGATGAAATAGGAAAATCCTTAAAACGTGTAGCCGCCTATGGCCTAAGCAATGCCTACTTGAAAAAAGACCCGATTGAGGTTGAAAAAAGCCCGGTGGATCAGGAAGCGTTGCGGGGAAAGGTCGTGGTCATAACCGATGTTACCGCAGACCCCAGGTGGCTGTACTCGGAAGAGTCTAAACATGAGAAAATAGGCTCGGTTCTTACTTTAAGCCTTCCCATGCACGACACAGCATTAGGCACAATCCGGCTTTATTTTTCGCAGCCGCATAAATTTTCAGAAACTGAAATCGAATTTATGACGGCTTTAGCCGGTCTTGGCGCTATTGCCATCGACAACGCACGTGCCTATGAAAGAACCGAAAAGCGTTGCGCCGACCTCGCGGTTCTCAATAGGGTTGCAGAAGAAATAAACCGCACCTTGAATCTCTCAGATGTGATAAATCTTGCTGCTAAAAACGTGGCGCAGCTAATAGGCGTAAAGGCAAGCTCGATCAGGCTTCTCGATGAAAAGACAGGGACGTTAAAGCTTGCCGCAGCCTATGGCCTTAGCGATGCATATATTAAAAAAGGTCCCGTTGAGGTTAAAAAAAGTCCGATAGATCAACGAGCCCTGCAGGGAGAGATAGTGGCAATAACTGATGCAGCTACCGATCCCCTCTGGGAGTATCCAGAGGAAGCAAAGCGCGAAGGAATAGTCTCGGCTATGGCGGCTCCGATGTTTATTAAAAACAAAGCGATCGGGGTGCTTAGAATATATACGGGGCAGCCGCATATCTTCTTCGACGAGGAAAAAGAGCTGCTGGAAGCAATCGCCAGGCATACAGCAATTGCGATAGAAAATGCCAGATTATACGAATTTACGGTTAAGAGTCATGACGAGCTCATTCAAGAAGTTTTACGAGGCTTGCCTGATGTTTGGTCTACCGTAACAGGGGCAGCCTAGAAGAAATCGATTGGTTATGAAATCAAAAATAAAGGCATTAAAATTAGAAAACCTAAATATTTTAATTGAGGCAGTATCGCAAAAGTACCGCGCGTATGGCCCGGTTGCTAAAGATGGAGAGCATGCTTTTAAAGTAATTGATCCTGAAAGCAAGCTGTATTTAGGTTGTGCCGCCACCATGCTCCCGGCAAAATACATACTTCAACCGGTTTGGCAGGACCTTTACTCCTTTAAGCTTGGCAACGGCTTTCAGATAGAAGAACCGCGCCTTGATGAAAAACTTGCCGTCTTTGGTATCAGTCCCTGCGATGTAAATGCATTACTCGCGCTTGACCGGGTCTTTGGGGGCAAGTTTGCCGATCCCTACTATTGGAAAAGGCGTGAAAATACGCTTATCGTTGCGGCCAATTGCACCGAAGTCTCAAAAGAAAGTTTTTGTACATCCTGGGATACAGGGCCCGAGCTTTACTCAAATTATGATCTGCTGATAACAGAACTTTCCGACGGCTACATCCTCGAAGTTGGAAGTGCAAAAGGTGAAAACGTTGTCGCTCAGTTAAGCCTTGCCGAAGCAACACAAGATGATCTAAATGAGAAAACGGCAAGGCTTGACAGCGCACGTGCCAATACGGAGAAGAAGCTACCCGTCGCCCCAGATAACCTGCACCAGTTTTTTAGAGAACGTTTTAATCATCCGGCATGGGTACCGAACTCAGATGCCTGCTTCTCGTGTGGTAATTGTACTATTGTTTGCCCGACCTGCTACTGCTTTGATATAAGAGACGAGATCATGCCAAGCCGGAATGCCGGTGTTCGCCGTTCAGAATGGGACTCATGCCAGCTATTGGAATTTGCCGAAGTCGGCTTTCGGGCTAATTTCAGGCGCCCCCGGATCGACCGTTTCAAACATAGAACAATACATAAACTCTCCTGGATGAAACAGCAGTACGGTTTGACGGGTTGCGTCGGTTGCGGCCGCTGTGTTCGCTGGTGCCCATCCTGGCCTGAAAGACGGGGGCGCGTAACATCACTTGCCGACCCCGTCGAAATCATCGCAGACTTGATGGAGCCGCTCGAAAAGTACAAGGGCGTTGAAATACCCGTGAGAGAAGCAGCATGAGGGCGCAAGCTAATGGAGGGCAAAACTAGATGAAAAATCCCTATATTGCCCATCCGGCAATAATTACTAATATCCGCCAAGAGACAGCCGAAACAAAAACGTATACCCTTGAGTTTACCAAACAGAAGCGCGGTTTAGTGTTCATCCCGGGACAGTTTAATATGATTTCCTTGCTTGGCTTTGGAGAAGGGCCTTTCTCGATAACCTCATCGCCTCTGCGGAAAGAGATTTTTGAGCATACAATTCGTCTTGTAGGCAGCCTTACAGGACAGATCAATCGGTTAAATGTAGGAGATATTGTAGGAATACGGGGGCCTTACGGCAGCGGTTGGCCGGTAGGTTTAGCAAAGAACAAAGACCTTCTAATCATCGCCGGCGGCGTCGGCCTTGCCCCGCTTCGCGGCCTAATCGATATGGCCATAGAACAAAGAAATGGCTTTGGAGAAGTTGAAATCATGTACGGCTCCCGTAAACCAGAAAATCTTATCTTTACAAGCGATTATGATAACTGGCGCTCGGCCCCAAACATAAGGCTTTTTTTAACCGTCGATGAGGTACCTAAAGGGATTGAATGGCCATACGGGCAAGGCGTCGTGACCAACCTGCTTAAGTTTTCAAAAATTAACCCGGCAAACGCTCTTGCCTTTATATGCGGCCCTGAAATTATGATGCGCTTTATCGTCCGCTCGCTCCTTATAAGAGAATTTGCTGAGAAGAATATATTTGTCTCGATGGAGAGGCGTATGGAGTGCGGCATGGCAAAATGCGGGCGTTGCATGATCGGGCCCAAGTATGTGTGCACAGATGGACCGGTTTTTTCTTACCCGGAAGTAAAGGCCCTGCCGCACAATCTTTTGGCAGCAAGTTTGTAGGAGGCATAAATTGACAGCAAGTGCCAATAGTAACAACGGTAAAGTAAAAACTGCGGTTTTTAAATTCACATGCTGCGCGGGGTGCCAGTTTGCCCTGCTTTATTTCTTTGACCAACTTCCAGAAACCCTCGAGCTTCTTGATTTTGTCTATTTTAAAATGGCCAGGCGAAAAGAACTGGATGAGCCTTATGACCTTGCTCTTATCGAAGGCGGCGTGAGCACACCGGAGCATATCGAGCAACTAAAGGCGATCCGCAAGCAAGCTAAGACATTGGTTGCCTTTGGAGCTTGTGCGGCTCACGGGGGCGTCCCGTCCATCAAGGATTGGCAAAGAGAGTTGGCCGTTGAAGAGCGAGTCTATCCTGATCCTCTTCTAATAAATTCGATAAAGGTAAGCCCTGTTGACGAATTTGTAAAGGTTGATCATTACTTGCGGGGATGCCCGATTGATGAAGTTGAGTTTATGGAATTGATAAGATCGATTGCATCTGATAAAAGCCCATATATTAGAGAGCATCCGGTCTGTGTTGAGTGCAAACTTAGAAATAATATCTGCATACTTCTCATGCGTGAAGGCGTACAAGAGAGTATGTGCTTGGGGCCTGTAACGAGAGCCGGTTGCCGTGCCATCTGCACATCCAACATGCGGGCTTGCTTTGGGTGCCGGGGACCGATGAGTAATCCCAACATACCGGAGATGGTTCGCACCTTTAAGGCAAAAGGATTTAGCGCAAAAGATATCGAGATGCGCTTTACAGAGTATGCCGGGATGAGCACCGAGTTTAGTGAAGGAGCTAGAGCTTACTATGGCAGAAAAGCACCGTATTACCACCGGAAAGCCGCTTGAGAAACAAGTAAAAGTTGATTATCTGGCAAGGACTGAGGGAGAAGCCGGGATACACGCACTCGTCTCAGATAGCGAGGTAAAGGAGCTTAAGTTTAATATCTGGGAGCCGGCAAGGTTTTTCGAAGGCTTCCTTGTCGGCAGGATGTATTACGAAGTGCACGACCTCGTATCAAGGATATGCGGTATATGCCCCGTATCGCACTCAACAACAGCGCTAAGGGCTCTAGAGAAGGCTACCGGCGTTGAGGTAAGCGAGCAAACAAAAATATTACGCCGTATTTTATCGCGCAGTCAAATTGCAGCAAGCCATATAATCCATCTTTACATGCTCGCCGCCCCCGACTATTTGGGCCATGACAGCATAATCCCTGTCGTGCAAGAAAATCCCGATATTTTCAAGCGTTTTTATAGAATGAAGACGGCGGTTAATAATCTAACCACGGTAATTGGCGGCCGTGCCCTCCATACAATGACTGCAATTTTCGGCGGCTTTACCCGCATACCTTCGCGGAAAAACCTCTTAAAAGCGGCAGATAATCTAAAAGAAATAAAAGATGATGCCCTGGAAACCGTAAGATTTATAGATAGCCTGCCAATCCCGGAGTTTTACAGTGAAAACATTTATGTTTCTTTGAAGGGAGAGAATGCTTATCCCGTAAACGAAGGGCGTCTGGCATCAACCTCGGGCATTGATGTCTCTGAGGGTGAATATCGTAACCATTTTACTGAGCGGCAACTTCCCTACACCAACTCCAAATACTCAAGCCTAGACGGTAAAGATTCTTTTATGGTCGGCGCCCTGGCGAGAATAAACCAAAACTTTGATTTGCTTTCAAGCGATGCTAAAGCAATTGCGGCTGAAACTGGTTTTATGGTTCCAAGCCGCAATCCATATTTGAATAATCTTGCCCAGGCAATTGAAATAGTAGACGGCATAGAAGATTGCATCGGCTTAATTGACGGTCTTCACCCGAAGGAAGAAAAACCATCTTACACCATAAAAGAAGGAGAAGCCGGTGCAATAACCGAGGCGCCGCGCGGTCTTCTTTATCATTTTTACCGCGTCTCAAAAAATGGAGTGATCGAGAAGGCGGATATCGTCACCCCAACAGCGCACAACGCTTTCAATATTGAAAAAGACCTTAATCTTCTTCTTCCAACAATCGGCCATTTGGATGAAGAGACAATAACCATGCGCTGTGAAGAGCTAATCCGCGCATACGACCCCTGTTTTTCGTGCTCCGTTCATTAACTGGGAAATAATAAACGCATGGGGTATAATGCAAAGGTACTTTTTGAAAAAATTCCTACCGTTATATTGATTTATAAGGAGCCGAATGCAATCAATCGATTTTAAAGCGTTTACACTAATTAACCAATTTGCAGGTAAATGGCATCTTCTTGATGCTTTAATGATTGCGATGGCAAAATACGGACCGCTGCTCTTCGTTATCCTGCTTCTTTATCTGTGGTTTAAGAAGAGTGAGGACGGAAAACAAGCAGCAATTTTAACGGTTATAAGCCTTGCGGCTGCACTTTTAGTAAACCAGATAATCGGTCACATATACTTTAGACCACGTCCTTTTGTTTTTCACAATGTGAATCTTCTGCTTCCCAAATCACCGGATCCATCATTTCCTTCGGATCATGCAACGCTTTCCTTCGCTGTTGCGACCCTTGTATTGTTTTGGAACAAAAAGATTGGAGTTTACACGGGTGCTTTAGGTATTCTGATTGCGTTTGCGCGAGTTTTTGTTGGGACACATTACCCCTTTGATGTTTTGGGCGGTGCCGTTATTGGGTCAACCACCGGTTACTTCGTTTGGAATTTAAAGCCAAAGCTAGAATTCTTGACTCGCTATGTTATCGATATTGCCAAGAAAGTTAGGCTGGCCTGAGATCTGGGACGGTCCTACAAAAATCCAAATTGTCGGATAGTATCTGGTTGTAATGTCACCGAAAATGGAGCTAGAAACAAAAAGGGATTTTTGGCTTTGTTAAGCCAAAATCTTCCGTGCTCCCCAAATCGGTAGCTATTCGAACCATTAGAGAAGCTATGCACTCTTGCTATCTACGGATCCTGATTCTGTGAGCCTCTACTAAGAATAGCTTTCCATTAAAATGGCTCATGCTTTGGTGGGCTGATAGGTAATCTTTCAACCTTTCGATCAGTTGTGACATTGCTTCTGGGTGATTTCTTATTTGAAGGTACCAAAATGTGATAACTGGCGAAGTTAATATAACTGACTATTTTACAAGTCTCTTGGCCGTTTCCAAAAACTCCTTAGCGTTCTCGATCATTTCGGAAGCTGCCTCCTTAGACTAACCAAAGCAAGAGCTGAAATAAGGACATTAGTATCTAGAACTACTTTTGGCCTTAGGGGTCTTCTCATGAGGTCTGCTCACGTAACTCCCCAATAATGCGCTCAACATCGGCATCTGAAGTAATACCTAGGCTTCTAGCTCTTTCGGCGGTTTCTCTTTGAAGTTTGCGCCATTTTCTGGTATCAACATATTGCCTTAAGGCTTCTCTAAAGAGCTCGCTTCTGGTTCTTCCTTCTTCTCTGGCAAGCTCCTGGGCCTGTTCATAAATTTCTTCTGGCATGGATAACGTTACGACTTTGTATTTGCCCAACATAATCACCTCCTGTTAATATTAATTATTATTAAATATTAATATTTATTATCGGTCAAGTAGATTTTTTAACAACTTTTTGGCAAAACCAGGGGATCGGATTCAAACCTTTTCCAAAAACAAAAAATGGCTCGTCAAAGCCATTATCTTGTGGTTTGAATAATGTCTAACCCGGGGTTAATGAATTATTCCAACCATTATTTTGGCTCTACAGAGCCTATGTTTCCAGTTTGAATCCTTTTGGCTCCCTGGATTCGCATTTATTCAAACTTTATACAGAAATTGCCAGTTTGATAGCTTAGATAAATAGTGGCATCTGGTTTTTGTGTCGAAAGGTATCAAAAGAGGGCAATAAGCGAAGTAAATATATCATTGTTTTTTCTCCCAAAGAGTAAGACCGTGAGATACTTCCTCATAAAATACTGGGTCTTTTTTCTTAAGTGTTATGTAATCAATTGGTTTTTTGGCCACAAGCTGGATTTTTTCGGCAAGCTCGAACTCCCTTACTTTGGCCAAGGTTTCTTTAGGGTCATTCGTTAACACGAAAAGGTCAATATCGCTCTCTTCAATATTGGTACCAGTAGCACTACTGCCAAAAAGAACGATCTTATCCGAGATTTCCTTGAGAGCCAAGATTAGGGGTTCAATCTTCATGAGATTTATTAAAACTTTAATCTGACGGATAAGAGGATTATCTAAGCTCACTGAATAAAAAGCCATCCTCCCTCTTCTTTGGGAAATGATTAGACCATCCTCAACTAGTTCCTTAAGAGCAAAATTTGCCCCTGCTCTGCTCACCCCAGTTGCTTCTTTAACTTCTCTTTCGGTATATTCACCGCTTGGGTGGTCAGCCAAAAAGCCAAGGATTTTGTTGTAGTTAGTGAAGAAAAATCGGGTCTTAAAATGTGATTTATGTTCTAATATATTAGACATAATTCTATTATATTAGAACATGGGAGACGGTCAAGAGTTTTATTGCTACCTACGAACTTCGACAATAATGCGTTCAATATCGGTTAGGTAGATTTTTTATAATCCTTAGACAAAACCGGGGGTCGGATTCGAACTTCTCTAAAAAACAAAAATGGCTCGTTAAAGCCATTATTTCCAGCAAGAGGGACGCTGTTGCCTACGAGTCCCAACTCACTTCACCTGTATGATTTCTCTCAGTCGCTCGCCTTTTCTTGTCAGTTTAGGACGCAGAGGAAACAACGTCCCCCTGGCCTTGTCATATACGGTATGGCTTGATCTTCTATAGTGCTCCATGCCGCAAGCATACTAAAGTCTTCGCCTAAAGGCGAGGGATTTTCTCCCAATCCCCGAAATGGACATTAATATTAACAGGAGGTGATTATGTTGGGCAAATACAAAGTTGTAACGTTATCCATGCCGGAAGAAATCTATGAGCAAGCTGATGAGATTGCCAAAGAAGAGGGCAGAACTAGAAGCGAGCTCTTCAGGGAAGCCTTGAGACAATATGTTGATACCAGAAAATGGCGTAAGATTCAAAGGGAAACTGCAGAAAGAGCTAGAAGCTTAGGTGTAACTTCAGATGCCGACGTTGAGCGCATCATTGGGGAGCTACGTGAGCAGACCTCATGAGAAAAGCCCTCAGACCAAAAGTAGTCTTCCTGACTTCCGCACTACGTAAATAGCAGAGAAACCACACCCCGATCTAGCTGGGATAAAGCAAAATAGGAATAGCAAAATGGGTGTCCCATTGCTAAAATAAAGCATGTTTGTGCGAAAGAAGAAGAACAAAAGCGGCTCGACAAGCGTCCAAATTATCGATAAGACGGGTGGATCGTATCGAGTTATCAAAACGCTTGGGTCAAGTCGAGATATTGATGAAATAGATCGCTTGTTTCAGCTGGGCGCATCGATTATTAATAAAGGCGATGACAATCAGCTCCGTCTTTTTACGGTTAAGACTGAAGCTTAAGCAAGCGGTGAAGAACTTCTGCCAAAGCCTTAGCAATAATAATATTCGAACGATCGGCCCCGAGCTTATCTTCGGCACTCTTTTTGACCGCATTGGTTTTAATGCAGTAGAGGCAGAACTTTTCCGTCACATCGTTATTGCGAGGCTTGTCTATCCAACGAGCAAACTTAAAACAGTCGATTACCTTATGCGCTATCAGGGAAAAACGATAGCGGTTGATGCGATATATCGCTTCTTGGATAAACTCTCTGATACTTACAAAGAAACGGTAGAGAAAATAGCTTTCGACTATACCAAAGGGCGATTGAAGAATATCTCGGTTGTCTTTTACGACATGACCACCCTGTATTTCGAAGCCGAAGACGAGGATGATTTAAGGAGAATAGGCTTTTCAAAAGATGGCAAGTTTCAAAACCCCCAGATTATGCTGGGGCTTCTTGTGGGAGAAGAGGGTTGCCCAATTGGCTACGATATTTTTGAAGGCAACACGTTTGAAGGGCACACCCTTTTGCCGGTGCTTAAGGGCATCCAAGAAAAGTACGGTTTAAAAAAGCCGATTCTGATTGCTGATGCCGCTCTGCTATCTAAAAATAACCTTAACAACCTATCCGCTTTAGGATATGAATTTATCATCGGCGCTCGGATAAAAAACGAATCTTTAGAGATTAGAGAGGAGATACTTGAAAAAACCAGGGGTTTAAAAGATGGCCAGGGCATTGCAATTAAAAAAGCGGGTGGCACTCGCCTCATCGTCACCTATTCGGATAAGCGGCAAAAAAAAGATGCCAACAATCGCAAGCGGGGCTTAGAAAAACTTAAAGTACGCATTAAATCGGGTAGATTAACAAAGGAAAACATCAATAACCGGGGTTACAATAAATTCTTAGCACTACAGGGAAGCATAGCCGTTGAGATAGATGAGGATAAGATAAAAGAAGACGAGGCCTTCGACGGTTTAAAAGGCTATATTACCAACACAAGATTAAAACCGGACAAAATCGTAGAAAACTATTCCCATCTCTGGCAGATCGAAAAAGCGTTTAGAATATCGAAGACCGATCTTAAAATCCGGCCTATCTATCATTACCGTAAAAAGCGCATTGAAGCCCATATCTTAATAGCTTTTGTGGCGTATACGATTTACAAAGAGCTAGAAACCGGTTTTCGACAGTAAATAGGCATTTTTGCCTCTCTAAAAATGTAATGTCGCAGGCCAGGAGAGTAAGCACCTGCTAAATACCGAAAATGCGTAGGCACACGTTTACCAGTAATTACCTGTACT